>JAGWTS010000414.1 GCA_028868875.1 Burkholderiales bacterium
TCGAGTTCACGGCGCGCGAGCGCGAGATTGCGGCCTTGCTGATCGAGGGCTTGACGAGCAAGCTCATCGGCAGGCGGCTGGCGATCAGCCCGCGCACGGTGGATGTCTACCGCGCCCGACTGATGCGCAAGACCGGGGCGGCGACGACGACCGAGCTCGTGAACAAGCTCCTGAAGTGACCGCGGGCACGCGGCGACTGCGTTGCCGGATTCAGCCTTGCTGCGTCGGCGCCTGGCTCGACGCCTGCTTTTCCCAGGAGGCGGCCAGCAACTGGTACAGCGATGCCGCGCTCACCGGCAACTGCACCTTGCCGCTGAGGCTGGTCACGACGCCGGGCTCCGGCGCCGCCGGAGCGCGCGCCGGTGCCGGCCGGGCCGGCAGCGCTGCGTCGGCCTTGGCCGGGTGAGGCAGCGGAATCGAGGTGTTCGCAGGAATCAGAGGAGGAATGGCGTCCATTTCGGTAGCCCATTCGTGAAGGGACTGCCGTAGATTCGGCAGCCCCGCGCGGAACTTGAGCGCATTTTTTTCCCGGCCCGGCATGCGGCGCCGTGCGCCGGCGAGTCAGGGCGCCGGATCCGCCACCAGCCGGCGCAGTGCCTCGGGCAAGGGCACCGACTTCTTCGCCTTGTAGTCGATCCAGACCGTCGTGGCGCCGCCTTCGGCGTAGACCAGGCCGGGCTGGTCGCAGCGCTCGAGCGTGATGTAGGTATCGAAACTGCTGCGCCCCGGGTTCGTGACATAGTGCCGGGCCAGGATCTCGCCGGGGTACTCGAGCTGGAGCAGGAAGTTGCAGAAGGCGTTGACGATCACCGGCCCGCTGCCTTCGAGGTCGGGCGCTCCCGCCACCTGGTACAGCCATTCGAGGCGGACGATCTCGAGGTAGCGGAAGTAGATCGTGTTGTTGACGTGGCCCATCGCGTCCATGTCGCCCCAGCGGATCGGGATCCGCATCTCGTGCGTCAGGCGCTTGTGCTCGGGAACGATGAAACGCATTCGATCTGGCTCCGCTTCACTCCACGCCGAGTTCGCGCGCCAGCCGCTCGACCAGCGTGCGCAGTTCGGCAACTTCAGCGGCGAGTCGCGCCTGCTCAGCCTTGAGCGCGGCGATCTCGCCCGCGCTCACGCTCTGGCCCGGGTCGGCGCCTGAACCCGCGGCCAAGGCCCCCGCCGGCTGCGCCACCTCACCGCACAGCAGATGGGCCCAGCGTGCCTCGCGCTCGCCCGGGGCGCGGCCGAGCTTGACGACGCGCGGCGGATAGCGCTCGGCCAGCTCTTCGAGAAAGCCTTCCACCGCCGAGATGTCGGCAAAGCGGTGCAGGCGCTCGCAGTTCAGGCGCAACTCGGCCGCGGTTTGCGGCCCGCGCAGCATCAGCACCGCGAGCAGGGCCACGGCCTGGGCCGGAACGGCGTAGCCGCGCGCCATGTTGTGCTCGAACTTGACGACCCGGCTGCTGCTGCCTTCGAAAGCCAGGCTCTGGCTCTTCAGTCCGTCGACGGCGGTCAGCACCTCGGCGTCCGTGGCCTCGATCACCGGCACGCGCGCGGTCTTCTGGTTGCAGCCGGCGACCAGGGCGTTGAGCGAGAGCGGGTAGGTGTCGGGCACCGTGTGCTGCTTCTCGACCAGCACGCCGAGCACCCGCGCTTCGAGCGGGGTCAGGTTCCTCACGCGCCGAAGCCGTCGTCGACCGCGATCACGGCGCCGTTGACGAAATGGCTTTCGTTGGCGCACAGCATCATCAGCGACACGTCCAGGTCGGCCGGCTTGCCCACGCGCCGGCGCGGCAGCATCTGGATGAGCTTCTGGCCGGCCTCGGTCTGCCAGTGGTGGTGGTTGATCTCGGTGTCGATGTAGCCCGGGCAGAGCGCATTGACGTTGATGCCGTAGCGCCCCCATTCCAGCGCCATCGCCTTCGTCATGTGGACCACGGCCGCCTTGCTCATCGCGTAGACGCCGATCTGGCCGAGCGGGCGCAGCCCCGCCATCGAGGCGACGTTGACGATGCGCCCTCCGGTGAAGGTGCCGGGCGCCTGGCCCTTGCTGCGCGCGATCATGCGCTTGGCCACCGCCTGGGCGACGAAGAAGGCGCCGCGCGTGTTGGTGTCCATCACGTAGTCGTAGTCGTCGGGCGTCACGTCGGTGAGCTTCTGGGTCGTGCTCACGCCGGAGTTGTTGACGAGGATGTCGATCGCGCCCATCTCGGTCTCGGCATGGGCCACCGCCGCGGCGATGCTTTGCGGATCGGTCACGTCCAGGCCGACCACGTGGGCGTCGCCGCCCTCGGACTCGATCTCGGCGCGCAGGGTCTTGAGCCGCTCGATGCGGCGCGCCGCCAGCACGACGCCGGCGCCGGCCTGGGCGAGGGTCTTGGCGAACTGGGTCCCGAGCCCGCTCGACGCCCCGGTGACCAGCGCCACCCGTCCGGAAAGATCGATCTGGTATGCCATTCAGTGCCTCGCTTGACCCGTGGCAGGAACGATAGCATGGGGCGCCTCGCCGACAATGAGCGCCATGGACCAGGTCGATGCCCTCGTCGTCGGTGCCGGAGTCGTCGGCTTGGCCTGCGCGCGCGAACTCGCCCGCGCCGGCCTCGAGGTGCTGATCCTCGAAAGCGACGGGACAATAGGCAGCGGCATTTCTTCGCGCAACAGCGAGGTCCTCCACGCCGGCCTCTACGACCCGCCTTCGAGCTGGAAGGCGCGCCTGTGCGTCGCCGGCCGCGCCCTCCTCTACGCCTATTGCGAGGAACATGGCGTCGGCCACCGGCGCTGCGGCAAGCTCGTCGTCGCGGCCGGGCCGGCCGACTGCGCTCGGCTCGACCTCATCGCCGAACGCGCACGCGCCAACGGCGTGCACGACCTGCGGCGCATCGATGCCGGCGAAGTGCGCGAGCTCGAGCCCGCGCTCGGCCCCTGCGCGGCGGCGCTGCTCTCGCCGTCCAGCGGCATCGTCGACAGCCACGGCCTGATGACGGCCCTGCTCGGCGACGCCGAGAACGCCGGCGCCCTGCTCGCCTTGCGCACCCCGTTCGAATCGGCGCGGCGCGAAGGCGGGCTCTGGCGCGTGCGCACCGGGGGCGAGGCGCCGTTCGAGCTCGCCACGCGCTGCCTCGTCAACGCCGCCGGACTCTCGGCCCAGGCCGTGGCGGCAGCGATCGAGGGCTTTGCGCGCGCGGCCATTCCGCCGCTGTTCCGCGCCAAGGGCAACTACTTCGCGCTCGCCGCGAAGGCGCCCTTCTCGCACCTGATCTACCCGACACCGGTCGACGGCGGACTCGGCGTGCACCTGACGCTGGACCTCGGCGGCCAGGCCCGCTTCGGCCCCGACGTGCAATGGCTGGCCGAAGGCGAGGCCATCGACTACGCGGTCGACCCCGGGCGCCGCGCCGCCTTCGCCGAGGCCATCCGCCGCTACTGGCCCGGCCTGCCCGAGCAGGCGCTGGAGCCGGCCTACAGCGGCGTGCGGCCCAAGCTCGCCGGGCGCGGCGCCGCGGCTGCCGACTTCGTGATCCAGGGCCCGGCCGAACACGGCGTGCCAGGTCTCGTGCAGCTCTTCGGCATCGAGTCGCCGGGCCTCACGGCCTCGCTCGCCATCGCCCAGGTGGTGCGCTCCCGCCTCGACGGCGGCCCGGCAGGTGCCGCCTAGAATCGTCCGCGCAACAAGAACGTCGACGGAGAGCAGCAGATGAGCCCGCAGGAGATCCTCGAGAAGTTCGGCCCCCGGGAAGCGATGGAGTACGACGTCGTCGTCGTCGGCGCCGGCCCGGCCGGGCTCGCCACCGCGATCCGCCTGAAGCAGATCGACGCCGATCTCTCGGTCGTCGTGCTCGACAAGGGCAGCGAGCCGGGCGCCCACATCCTGAGCGGCGCGGTGATGGATCCGCGCGCAATCACCGAGCTCTTCCCCGACTGGAAGGAACGCGGCGCCCCGCTGCTGCAGCCGGTGACCGAAGACGAAGTCCTGTTCCTGAGTGCGAGCGACTCGCGCCGCACCCCGAACTGGCTCGTCCCCGACTGCCTGCACAACCACGGCAACTACGTTGTCGCCCTGGGCGCGGTGACGCAATGGCTGGCGGCCCAGGCCGAATCCCTGGGCGTCGAGATCTTTCCCGGCTTCGCAGCCGCCGAACTGCTGTACGGCGAAGACGGCCGCCTGCGCGGCGTCGCCACCGGCAACATGGGGATCGGCAAGGACGGCGAACCGCACGACGGCTTCCAGCTTGGCATGGAACTGCTGGGCAAATACACGGTGCTGGCCGAAGGCGCGCGCGGCCACCTGGGCAAGCAGGTGATCGCGAAATACGGGCTCGACCAGGGGCGCGATCCGCAGAGCTACGCCCTGGGCGTCAAGGAACTCTGGGAAGTGCCGCCCGAGCTCGCCCGGCCCGGCCTCGTGCTGCACAGCGCCGGTTGGCCGATGGACGAGCACACCTACGGCGGCGGCTTCCTCTACCACCTCGAAGGCAACCGGGTGACGCTGGGCTTCGTCACCGGCCTGGACTACCAGAACCCCTGGATCAGCCC
>JAGWTS010000415.1 GCA_028868875.1 Burkholderiales bacterium
CCGAAGTCCTTGTCGCGGATCGTCACCGGCTGCTGCGTGCCCCAGCGCCGGTCGAGCTGCTGGCGTGTGCTGAAGAAATGGACGTCGCTCTTGAACGGGCTCTGGAACAGCTTGTCCCAGTTCCTCAGGTTGGTCAGCACCGGCAGGGTCTGCGTCGTCAGCTTGTACAGGCCGGGGCCGAAGACATCGGCGATGCGGCCTTCGTTGACGAAGACCGCGGCCTGGGCCTCGCGCACGGTGAGCATGCCGCCGTACTGGATCTCGTTGTCGGCCATCGGGTAGCGCCAGGCCAGCGTGCCGTCGCCGCCCTCGGTCCACTCGATCACGTCGATGAACTGCTTCTTGATGAAATCCATCAGCGACATCAGGGACCTCCGGGGCAGCACGGGCCGCGGCGAATAATAGTCGGCATGAACCCCATTGCCTTGCGCATCGCCGTCGTCGGCGCCGGCCCCGTCGGCCTGGCTCTGGCGCTGCAGGCGGCGCGCGCGCTGCCGCAGGCGCAGGTCTGCGTCTTCGACGCGCGGCCGCCCGAACGCGACATCGCCGCCGACCCCCGCACCATCGCCCTCTCGCTGGGCAGCGTGCTGCTGTTGCGCCGCCTGATGACTATGCCGCCGGCCCAGCCCATCTTCGAGGTCCACGTCTCGCAGCAGACGTCGTCCTTCGGCCGGCCCGCGGTGCGCATCAGCGCCGAGGAGGAAGGCGTGACCCAGCTCGGCGCGGTCTTGAGCTACGGTGCCCTGGTCGCGCCGCTGCAGCAGGCCTGGCAGGCGGCGGTCGCGGCCGAGCCGGCGCGCCTGCGCCTGTGCCTGGGGGCGCCGGTCGCGGCCTTGAAGCCCGGTCCGCAGGGGGTCGAGGTCGATGCCGGGGTGGCCGAAACCTTCGACCTCGCCGTCGTCGCCGAAGGCGGGCTGTTCGGCGCGCAGCTGCGCAAGCCGCTGCGCCGCGACTACGGCCAGACCGCCTGGGTCGGCGGCGTGACCCTGGAAGGCGCGGCGCCGGGGCTCGCCATCGAGCGCTTCACCGCTCACGGTCCGGTGGCGCTGCTGCCGCTCGCCCCCGGGCGCGCAGCCCTGGTCTGGTGCGTGGCCAGCGCCGACGACCCCGTGCCCGGGCTCGACGAGGGCGGCCGCCTCGCGCTGCTGGCATCGATCTTCCCGCCCGAGGCCGGGCGCCTCACGGGCCTTTCCGCGCTTGCGCCCTTTGCGCTCGGCCTGAACGCCGAGCGCAGCCTGGTGGCCGGGCGCAGCGTGCGCATCGGCAATGCGGCCCAGACCCTGCACCCGGTCGCCGGACAAGGCCTGAACCTGGGCTTGCGCGATGCCTACGAACTCGTGGCCGCACTGCGCCGCCCGGGCGACCTGGATGCGGCGCTGCGGCGCGTCGAATGGTCGCGCGCGAGCGACCGCTGGAGCGTGATCGCGACCACCGACTTCCTGGCGCGCAGCTTCACCTGGCGCGGGCCGGCCTTCGCCGCGGCGCGCGGCCTCGGCCTCGCGGCGCTGCAGGCGCTTCCGCCGGCGCGCCACTGGCTGGCGCGGCAGATGATGTTCGGTCGGCGCTGAAGCGCGCCCGGCGCGCCCCGCGGTGCGCTGGCGCGAGCGCCGCTCAGTGCGTCAGGTTCGCTCCCGGGCGCGCCGCCGCGTCGGCACAGGCCCGGCCGCCGCCGGCCGCCTTGGCCGCGTACATCTGGCTGTCGGCGCGCGCGAGCAGGCTGTTCGTATCTTCGTCGTCGGCGCCGTCGGCGAGCGCGATGCCGATGCTCATGCGCACCGGCTCGCCGTCGTGCGCCGGCATGGCCTGCAGCAGGCGCAGCGCGAATTCGCGCGCGCCTTCGAGCCCGGTTTCGGGCAGGATGACGCAGAACTCGTCGCCGCCGTAGCGGCAGCAGGTGTCGTAGTGGCGCGCCATCGCCGACAGCACGTGGCCGATCGAGCGCAGCACCTCGTCGCCGGCGAGGTGGCCATGCGCGTCGTTGATCTGCTTGAAGCGGTCCACGTCGAGGTAGAGCAGGGCCAGGCCGTGGCCGCTGCGCCGCACCCGCGCGAGTTCGCGCCGCAGCGTCTCCATGAAGGTGCGCTGGTTGTACAGGCCGGTGAGCGGGTCGCGGCGCGAGAACTCCTCGAGCTCACGCGTGCGTGCCAGCACCTTCTCCTCGAGGTCGAGGGCGTACTGCACCGCGTGGTCCTTGGCCGATTCGAGTTCGGCGAGCAGGCTGCGGATGTAGGTGTCGAAGACGAACTCGGTGTCGAAGTACAGCAGCTTGTCCAGCGCCTGCAGCGTGGCCGCGAGGTCGGGATGGCCGTGGCGGTGGCGCGAGATCGCGTCGAAGAGCAGGCCCTTCAGGATCCGCATCGCCGACAGGTAGTGCTTCGGGGCCACGCCGATGCGCTTGTGCACGAGGCCGATGCGCAGCCGGTTGTTGACGTACTCCGCGTCGTAGAAGCCCGAGAACAGGTCGATCGTGTAGCGCGTCATCGCCGCGCGCAGCCGGGTCAGGGTGTCGGCGTCGCCGATGATGAGCGCGATCTCGTCGTCCGCGGTCTGCTTCTCGTAGAAGGTGGCGACCAGGGTTTCGACCTCGCGCTGGATGAAGTCGCGGCAGGACACCAGCAGGTCGACATCGCGCGCGCCGAACTCGAGCAACTGCTTGCGCCGCGCGATCTCGATCTCGTGGATCTGCATCTGCGCCAGCAGGCTCTTGGCGGTGGGATTCATCGGGCTCGACCCAGGGCTTGTGAAGGCGATGAAATTGTCATTAGTCACCAAGCTAAGCTGATTTGACTCCTTTCGTCAGTCAATTCCCAGATTTCAGGGGCGATGTCGCCAGATCTGGCGCGAATTTCTCAAATTTCCGCGGCCGGCAGTGAAGCCCGGCGATGGCGCAGCGCCGGCAACTGGCTGCGCACCTGGGCGATCCGGGCCGGGTCGACTTCGGCGAGGACCACGCCCTCGCCTTCGGCGCGTTCGGCCAGGATCTCGCCCCAGGGGTCGACGATCATGCTGTGGCCCCAGGTGCGGCGCCCGTTCTCGTGCGTGCCGCCCTGGGCCGGGGCGATGACGTAGCACTGGTTCTCGACCGCGCGCGCACGCAGCAGCAGCTCCCAGTGGGCGCGCCCGGTCGTGTAGGTAAAGGCCGCGGGCACGCACAGCAGGTCGCAGGGCGGCGCCATCAGGACGCGATACAGCTCGGGGAAGCGCAGGTCGTAGCAGACCGAGAGCCCGACGCGCAGCCCCAGCGCCTCGAGCGCCACCGGCGCGGTGCCGGCTTCGAGCGTGCGGCCCTCGTCGTAGCGCTCGCGCCCGTTATCAAAGGCGAAGAGGTGGATCTTGTCGTAGTGCGCGGCGGCGCGGCCGTCGGGGGCGAAGACGCAACAGCGGTTGAGCACGCGCTCGGCGGCGGCGCTCGCCACCGGCAAGGTGCCGCCGACGAGCCAGACCCGGTTGGCGCGTGCCATCTCGGCCAGCGCGCGCTGGATCGGCCCTGCGCCCGCGGGCTCGGCATGCGCGAGCTTGTCGCGGTCGCTGCGCCCGAGCAGGCAGAAATATTCAGGCAGAGCCACCAGCTGCGCGCCGGCCGCGGCGGCTTCGGCGACGAGCCGCGCCGCGGCTTCGAGGTTGGCGGCGGGCTCGGGGGTCGAGACCATCTGGACGGCGGCGATCTTCATCGGCCGATTCTGGCCTTCCGGCGCGTTTTGCGCACAAGGGGCAGAATGCCGCGCAGTCGAGAAAGTCAACAGGATCCGGGGGCCCAGACGATGCCAGCCAGCGAACGCGTTGCGCCCGTGGAGCACAGCCGTTTCGTGCAGCGCATCCGGCGCCGTTATGCCGACGAGCGCGCCCTGCTGCCGCCGGGCGCGCCGGGCCACGAGGCCGTGGTCGCCCTCGTGCGCCGGCTCCAGGAGCGCGGCCTGGCCACGGCCTTGCGCGTGGCGCGCCAGCTCGTGGTCGAGCGCATCGCCGAGCTCGACATCGAGGGCGGGGCCTCGCTCGAGCTCGTCACCGGGGCGATGACGGCGCTGGCCGAATCGACCCTCGAACTCGCGCTGGAACAGGCCCTGGCCGAGGCCGACGAGCGCCACGGCGCGCCGCTGGACGCGGCCGGCCGGCGCAGCGAGCTGTGGATCGTGGGCATGGGCAAGCTCGGCGCGCGCGAGCTCAACGTCTCGTCCGACATCGACCTGATCTACGTCTACGAGGACGACGGCCAGACCGACGGCGCACGGCCGCGCAGCGCGCACGAATACTTCAGCGCGGTCGCGCGGCGGCTGTACGCGCTGATCGGCGACACCACCGACGACGGCTTCGTCTTCCGCGTCGACCTGGCGCTGCGGCCCAACGGCAACTCCGGCCCGCCGGTGGTCAGCCTGGGCATGCTGGAAGAGTATTTCCTGGTGCAGGGCCGCGAATGGGAGCGCTTTGCCTGGCTCAAGAGCCGGGTGGTGGCGCCGGCCGCGTCGGTGGCCGCCGGCCGGGCGCTGCCGCTGCGCAGCCTGGTCA
>JAGWTS010000416.1 GCA_028868875.1 Burkholderiales bacterium
AGCAACCGCAGCCACAGCCGCACCGCGGAATGGTCGTCGGCGAGCACGCGCGCCTCGCGGCCGATGTGCTCGTCGTCGAGCACCCGCACCTTGCGAAAGCGCGCGCCCGTGCTCATCGCAGCGGCCGTGTCGGCGCGGCAGGTTCCGGCCCGGCCCCAGCCATCGTCATCCGCCCTTGGCCGCGGGCGCGGCCAGCGCCTTCTCGCGCGCGAAGCTGGCTTCCATCTGTGCCTTGGCCGAGCGGTATTGGCGCGGCCAGGCCAGCTCGCCGAAGCCGATCTTCGCGGCCTCGGTCAGGGTCCACGCCGGGTTCGCCAGGTGCGGGCGCGCCACCGCGCAGAGGTCGGCACGGCCGGCGGCGATGATGGAGTTGACGTGGTCGGCCTCGCTGATCGCGCCCACGGCGATCGTCGGGATGCCGGCTTCCTGGCGCACCCGGTCGGCGAACGGGGTCTGGAACATGCGGCCGAAAGTGATCTTCTCCTTCTTGCTCACCTGGCCCGAAGAGCAGTCGATGAGGTCGGCGCCGGCGGCCTTGAAGGCGCGCGCGATCTCGACCGCATCGGCCGGGGTGATGCCGCCTTCGACCCAGTCGTGGGCCGAGATCCGCACCGACATCGGAAGACTCTGCGGCCAGACCGCGCGCACCGCGGCGAAGACCTCGAGCGGATAGCGCAAGCGCTTCGCCAGCGCGCCGCCGTATTCGTCGTCGCGCCGGTTCGTCAGCGGCGAGATGAAGCTCGAAAGCAGGTAGCCGTGGGCGCAGTGCAGTTCGAGCCAGTCGAAGCCGGCGGCCGCCGCACGCCGCGCCGCGGCGACGAAATCGGCCTTGACACGGTCCATGTCGGCGCGCGTCATCGGGCGCGAGAAGGCGCTCTCGCCTTCGAGGTATTGCTGGGCCGAGGCCGAGACCAGCGGCCAGTTGGGCTCGGTGTCGCCCTCGGCCAGCGGCTTGTCGATGCCGTCCCAGGCGCGCCGGGTCGAGCCCTTGGCGCCGGCGTGGCCGATCTGCATCGCGATCCTGGCGTCGCTGTTCGCGTGCACCCAGTCGACGATGCGCTTCCAGGCCGCGCCCTGCTCGTCGTTCCACAGGCCCGGGCAGCCCGGGGTGATGCGGGCATCGGGGCTGGTGCAGGTCATCTCGGCAAAGACCATCGCCGCACCGCCCATGGCGCGCGCGCCCAGGTGCACGAGGTGGTAGTCGCCGGGAATGCCGTTCACGGCCGAATACTGCGCCATCGGCGAGACCACGACCCTGTTCTTCAGCGTCAGCGAGCGCAGCCTGAAGGGCGTGAACATCGGCGGCACGGCAGGCAGGCCGGGGTCGCGGTCGAGCGGGGTGCGGGCCGCGAGCCAGCGCTCGTAGCCTTCGAGCCAGGCGCGGTCGCGCAGACGCAGGTTCTCGTGGCTGATGCGCTGGCTGCGCGTGAGCATCGAGTACATGAACTGCTCGGGCTCGAGCTGGTCGCAATAGCGCGCGCCGCAGACCTCGAACCATTCCATCGCGTTCCAGGCCGCGTTCTGCAGCCGCAGCGTCTCGACGCGGCGCGCCTCCTGGTAGGCGCCCAGCACCTCGGCGATGTGCTCGGGGCGGTCGCCCAGGCGCTGGAACTGGCGCGTGAGCTCGATCGCGTCCTCGATCGCGAGCTTGGTGCCCGAGCCGATCGCGAAATGCGCCGTGTGCACGGCGTCGCCCATCAGCACGACGTGGCTGCCGTGCGCGTTGCGCAGCCACCATTGCTCGCAGACCACGCGCTGGAAGTTGAGCCAGGCCGAGCCGCGCAGATGGCGCGCGTTCGTCATCAGCCGCTCGCCCTGGAGGTTGTCGGCGAAGAGCTCTTCGCAGAAGGCGATCGACTGCTCGGGGTCGGCGCGGTCCAGGCCGTGGGCGAGCCAGACCGCTTCGGGGCATTCGACGATGAAGGTCGTGGTGTCGGCGTCGAACTTGTAGATGTGGGCCTGGAACCAGCCGTGCTCGGTGCGGACGAAGTCGAAGGTGAAGGCGTCGTAGAGCTTGTGCGTGCCGAGCCAGATGAAGCGGTTCGGGCGCGTCACGATGTCGGGCTTGAACACCGCCTCGTATTGGGTGCGCACGCGCGAGTTGATGCCGTCGCAGGCGATGATCAGGTCGGCCTCGGGGTACTCGGCGTCCGACTCCACCTCGCGCTCGAACACCAGTTCCACCCCCAGGCGCTCGCAGCGCGCCTGCAGGATGTTGAGCAGCTTCTTGCGGCCGATGCCGACGAAGCCGTGGCCGCCCGAGCGGATGCGCCGGCCCTTGAAGCGCAGCTCGATGTCGTCCCAGTGGTTGAAGGCCTCCTGGATCTCGTCGGCGCTCTCGCGGTCCCATTCGCGCATGTTGTCCATCGTCGCGTCGGAGAACACCACGCCCCAGCCGAAGGTGTCGTAGGGGCGGTTGCGCTCGACGACGCGGATCTGGTGCGCCGGGTTGAGCTTCTTCATCAACAGCCCGAAATAAAGGCCCGCCGGGCCTCCGCCGATGCAAACGATCTTCATGCGCGTGCCTCCTCGGTTCGCGGAAGATAGTTTAGACCTAAAGCTTTAGGTGTCAAGCAACTGGACCGGGCGCGCGGCCGGCGCCGCGCCCGAGGCGCGGATTTCAGCGCGCGCGCAGGCGGCGCCAGAGCTCGGCGTAATTGCGTTCGTTCTGCTCGGTCGCGGCCTGCTTGCCCGCGGTGTTCGGGCTCAGCATCACCATCGGCTCGATGCCGCGCGCGATCAAGCGCTCGGCGGTGCAGGCCTCGATCGCATGGGTCACGGCGACCGTGAGGCTGGTCGACTGCGCGCCCACCGGATGCTCGAGGCCGTCCAGCCGCAGCGCGGCGTCGCCGAGCGCGCCGCCGCTGTCGATCACCACGTCGGCGAGCTCGAACAGGCGCTTTCCGCTCGAATGGCGCGAGGCCGCCGCCTGCGAATGGCCGAGCGAAGTCACGGCCACGAGCCGGATGCCCAGGCGCTTGCATTCGAGCGCGATGTCGATGATCACCGCGTTGATGCCCGAGTGCGAGAACAGGATCATGCCGTCGCCGGGGTCGGTCTGGTGCGAGGCCATGATGGCCCGGCCATAGCCTTCGGCGGCGTGGATGAAGCGGTACTGGCGCGCCCCGGTGTCGCCCCACACGCGGTGGAACGAGAGCATCGCGGTCTCGACGATCGGGCGAAAGCCGACGATCGTGCCGGTGCGCGGAAAGCTCTCGAGGGCCGGAATCGCGCCATGCCCGGTGCCGAAGGTGAACACGAGCTTGCCCGCGGCGATGCTCGCGGCGCAAAGCTCGGCCGCGGCCTCGATCGCCTCGCACTGGGTGTCGCGCAGGCGCTCGAGGCGCTCGGCGAGACCGTCGAAATAACGTCGGGCGACGGAAGTCACTGGACTCCCCTCCGCGCTTGCGCGCTCCGGGATGAGCGCTTGGCGAGCTGAGGCCGGACACGGACAGTCCCTGCGGACTGTCCGTGCCTGCCGAAGGACATCGGCCTCTGGCCGATGGCGGCCCGGCGCGCTCACGCGGCGGCCCCGCGCGCCCGGCGTTCGGGCGCAAGGCTCATGACCCGGCGCCCGCCTGCGCCTTGTCCTGCAGCTTCAGCTGCACCGTGGCCGGCATGCCCAGGCGCAGCTCGTCCTTCGGGTCGTCGACGAGGAAGCGCAATTCGTAGACCAGGCTCGTGCGCAACTCGGGCGTCTGCACCGACTTGGGCGTGAACTCGGCCACCGACGAGATGTAGCCCAGCTTTGCGGCGATGGCGCGGCCGGGCGCGGCGTCGGTGCTCACGCTCGCGGCCATGCCGGGGTGCAGGCGCCCGAGGCGGGTTTCGTCGACATAGGCGCGCACCCATTTGGGCTGGGTCACGGCGAGCGTGAACACCGGACGCTGCGGCGAGGCCATGTCGCCGGGTTCGAGCAGGCGCGCGCGCACCACCGCGTCGACCGGGGCCAGCAGCTGCGATTCGTCGATCTGGCGCTGCAGCAGCGCCTGCTGGGCGCGCGCGTAGGCGAGCTGCTTCTCGGCCTGGGCGATGTCTTCCTTGCGCGGGCCGAGGGCGACAAGCCGGGCCGCCTTGCGCGCCGCTTCGGCCTGGGCCTGCGCGGCCTTTTCGCGCCAGGCGGCGTTGTCCAGATCCTGGCGCGCCACGCCCTTGCCCTGGGTCGCGTCGGCAGTGGCCTGCAGGCGCTCGCGCTGGTTCTTCGCGAGGCCGGCCTCGGCCTCGGCGGCGGCCAGGTTCGCGCGGGCCTGGGCGATCTCCTCGGGCCGGCTGCCGCTCTTCAGGCGCTTCAAGGCCTCTTCCTGGACGCCGATCTGGGCCTGGTTCTGCTCCAGCCGCAGCTGCGCGGTGGTCTCGTCGAGCCGGCCCAGCACCTGGCCGGCCTTGACGCGGTCGCCTTCCTCGACGAGCAGCGCGGCGATGCGGTCGCTGGCGTTGAAGGCGAGCGAGACCTGGCGGATGTCGACGTTGCCGTAGAGCGTGAGCCGGTCGGGG
>JAGWTS010000417.1 GCA_028868875.1 Burkholderiales bacterium
GTCACTGCCCTCGAAGACGCTGCACCACTCGTCGCGTGTGCGGCTCGCGAAGGCGGCTTCGAAGGCCAGGCGCTGCCGTGGCCAGCCGGCGCGGTCGTGCTGCGCGGGCAGGCCGGCAGCGGCGAGGCCGAGCTTGTCGAGCAACTCGGCGTAGAAGCGTGACTCGACTGCAGCCACCGCCATGTAGCCGCCATCGCGGGTGCGGTAGCAGTCGTACCAAGGCGCGCCGCCGTCCAGCAGGTTGCTGGCCCGCTCCTCGCGCCAGTTGCCCGAGGCGATCAGACCCCAGATCACGCTGCCGAGCTGGGCCGCACCTTCGATCATCGCAGCGTCGACCACCTGACCGCCGCCACCCCGCTGCACGTTGAGCAGCGCCGCGAGCACGCCCAGGGCCAGCAGCATGCCGCCTCCGCCATAGTCGCCGACCAAGTTGAGCGGCGGCACCGGCTTGCCGTCCGCCGGGCCGATGCCCGACAGCACGCCCGAGAGCGCGATGTAGTTCAGGTCGTGGCCTGCGCGGTCCGCCATCGGCCCGGTCTGGCCCCAGCCGGTCATGCGGCCGTAGACCAGGCGGGGATTGCGCGCCAGCGCGACCTCGGGACCGAGGCCCAGGCGCTCCATGGTGCCGGGGCGAAAACCTTCGATGACGATGTCGGCACGTTCCATCAGCTCCAGCACCGCCAGTGCAGCGTCGGACTGCTTGAGGTCCAGCGTGAGGGAACGACGGCCGCGGCCGGTAACGTCGATCCGGGGGCCCACGGTCTTTGGCCCCAGGTCGGTGGGAGGCAAGGGTCGGTCGATGCGGATTACGTCAGCGCCCATGTCGGCCAGCAGCATAGTGCCGAACGGCCCGGGGCCGATCGCCTCGAACTCCAATACCCGAATGCCGGACAGAACACCCATCGAAGATCCCAGGTTCCCATGGCGCGGCGCGCCTCGACGGAACCGAGTAGATCAGCGAGAGGGGCCGAGGGCGCCACCCGCATCGGGTAGGAGCCGGGAACGGCGCCCCGGCGGGTGCTGCAGAATGAGCCGTTAAAGACGACGCAGGAAATGCCAGTGAGCAAGCCACGGCGGAGTGCTCCGCCACCCCGGGCCGAGGTGCTGCAGGGAGTCGCAACCGTCAAGCTGGCGCCTCCGCGCGCCATCGGACGCGCCATGGCGCGCGAGCCACTGCTGGTGCGCCTGCAGGAGGCACGCCGGCGCCGCTGCATCGTCGTCACCGGACCCGCGGGTTCCGGAAAGACCACGCTGCTCGCGTCCTGGCGCCAGGCACTGCTGGAGCTGGGATTCGATGTCGCCTGGCTGTCTATTTCACCGGAAGACAACGAACTCGCGCGCTTTCTCGATTGCCTGGTGGCCAGCGTCGCGCAAGTCGACCCGGCAGTGGTGCGCGAGGCCGCGATGCTGGATGGCGGCAGCGTCGACTCCGATGCGGCCGAGCATCTGAGCGTTGCGCTGGTGCGCGGCATCGCCGCCCATCCGCACGAACTGGTGCTGGTGCTCGACGATCTGCATCACCTGACCCAGCCCGCCATTCACGAGGTGCTGCAGTGGCTGCTCGACTATGCACCGGCCAATCTGCATATCGTGCTGTCTTCGCGCGGCAGTGTGCGCCTGTCGCTGGAGCGCTTGCGCAGCCGGGCGCAGACGCTGGAGATCAATCCGCGCGACCTGGGCTTCACCCAGGCCGAGACCGAACAATTCCTCGAGGCTCAACTCGGCCCGCTAGAACAGCGCACGGTCAGGGCCATCCAGGAGCTGACCGACGGCTGGGTAGCCGGCCTGCAATTGCTCTGCATCGACTGGAAGAAGAAGCACCTGGATCCCGGCGACGCGGGTTCGCTCGACGCTTTCGCCCGCGCCCCCTTGCGCGATGCGCGCGCGTTCACCCGGTACTTCGAGCAAGAGGTTCTCGCCAGGCTTTCGGCGGCCGATCTCGACACGCTGGCGTGCGCGGCCCCTTGCACCCGATTCTGTGCATCGCTGTGCGCAGCCCTGGCGGGCCAGGTCGACGGCGTCGTCGCGGCCGATTCGCTGCTCGCGCGGCTCGAGAGCGACCACCTCTTCGTCGTTGCCGTCGAAGGCCGCGGCACTGAGACCTGGTACCGCCTGCATCCGCTGCTGCGCGAGACATTGCTGGCGCGCTTTTCGGCATTGGACGAAGCCCGGCAACGCGAGGTGCATGCGCGGGCCTGGATCTGGTTTCGGGATCGGGGCCAGTTCGACGAAGCGGTGCGCCATGCAATCCAGGCCGGCGAGGCGACAGCGGCCGCCGATCTGGTCGAGCAATGCGCGCTCTCGCTCTTCGTCAAAGGCGAGCGGCGCACCCTAATATCGCTGCTGCGCCAGTTGCCGGCCGAGCAGGTCGAGCGCAGCTTCGCGCTGCGCATCTGGATGGCGCGATCGCAGCTATACCTGCGCGAGCTCGATGTCTGCGAGCAAAGCCTGGATCGCCTGGAGGCGCAATTGCCCGAAGGCGCTGCCGTCGAGCGCTTTCAGATCGCCTTGCTGCGCTCCACCTTGTGCGTGCAGCGCGACGATACCGAAGGCGCTCTGGCGCTGCTGCCCCAGTTGATCCACGCGCCACCGGGTGTCGATCCCATCGCGCTCGGTGGCCGCAACAACATCCTGTCCTGGCTCTACATGCATCAGGGCGAATATGAAAAGGCGCGCCGAATCCAGCTCGATGCGCCCCGGCTGCTGGTCGATGGCGTGCCACTCGTCAGCACGGCCGGGGGAAGCCTGCAAGGCCGCTGCCTCGTCGGGCTGAGCTACGCCCTCGAAGGCCGGATGACGCACGCCGAGCGCATTTATCGCGCCGTGGCGTCGGAGACTGAACACGGCGGCAAGGCCCGCGCGGACACCTACTACCTCGCGATTGCCCTCCTCGGCGACGTGCTCTACGAACTCAACGACGCCCAGCAGGCGCGCGCGCTGCTCGAAAGCAGGGTCGATGTGCTGGAGCGGATCACCTTCCCCGACGCGGTGTTGCGCGTGCTCAGGCTGCTCTCGGCGGCGCACTGGCAGGCGGACAACCGAATGGAGTCCTTCGCCTACCTGGAGCGGCTGGAAGAGTACGCCGTCAAGCAGGGCCTGGATCGCCTGCTGGCGTACAGCCTGTCCGACCAATTGCGCCGGCACCTGATGCTGGACGAACTCATGGCGGCGGAAGCCGACCTGGCGCGGCTCGAAGCCGTCCACGCAAGGCATCCGCATGCGGCGCAAGGGTCGGTGGCGGAGATTCGCGAACAGGTGGAGCGCGCGCGCGTCAACATCGCCGTCGCGCACGGCGATCTCGATGGGGCCGCGATGCGCCTGGGCGCACTGATCGCGGAGTGCGAAGCCCGTGGTCGTCAGCGCGTCGCGGCGCATCTGCTGATCAAGAGTGCAGCCATCGATGCCCGCCGCGGGCGGGAGCTGCCTGCACGCGAGAAGTTGATGGAGGCCCTGCGCCGCGGACACCGCCTCGGGCTGCTGCGCAGCCTGCTTGACGCCGACCCCACGGCGCGCAAGATGATCCGGGACCTCGCGCAGACCGGAACGCTGGATCCCGTACTGGCCTTTTATGCCGAGCGGCTCCAATCCAGCCATGCCCGAGTCCTTTCGCAGGGTGCGCCCGCCGGCGGCTCGCCCGGCGCGCGCGCCGCCGGGGCAATTGCCGTCGAGGCATTCAGCGAACGCGAGATCGAGGTATTGCGTCTGCTCGCCCAGGCTCTGCCCAACAAGAAGATCGCGCGCGCCCTGAACTTGTCGCCCGAGACCGTCAAGTGGTACCTGAGCCGGATCTACGTCAAGCTGCAGGTGGCCGGTCGCGACGAGGCGGTGGCGCGCGTGCGCGACCTGGGCTGGAGTGCAGACAGCCCGCCCACCGATTCCACCCGGCCTCGGTAAAGCGATGCCGGCGCCACCCAGTGCGGGTGGCGCCGGCGCGACATCCAACAACGATCATGGCGCTGCGGTCTACAGCGGACCGTCAGCCGGCGGCAGACCCGCAGTCCGATCAGCACAAAGCTCGAATGACATCCGAACTGATCCAGTTCCGCGACGCGCAGCTCTCTCTCGAGGGCGGCATAGCCCAGTTCTCGCACCAGCGCCCGGCGGCGCGCAATGCGCTCTCGGCAAACCTGCAAGCGGACTATCGCGACATGCTCGATCGCCTGCAGTCCGACCGCGGCATTCGCGCGCTCGTCATCACCGGCTCCGGCGGCAGCTTCTGCGCTGGTGGTGACCTGAAGTCGATCCAGGAGCGTCAGGCGAGCAGCGATCCGGAAGTCCGCTCGGCGGATGCCATGCGGCGCAGGATTCAATCGATCCATACCTGGCTGGAACGGCTGCATACGCTGGAGATGCCGGTCATCGCCGCGGTCGATGGTCCGGCATTCGGCGCTGGCTTTTCGATCGCCCTGGCGGCCGACTTCATCCTGGCCTCGACGCGCGCGGTATTCTGCATGTCCTTCGCGAAGGTCGGCCTGGTGCCGGACCTG
>JAGWTS010000418.1 GCA_028868875.1 Burkholderiales bacterium
GTCCGTCCGTTGGCCTGCAGCAGCATCAGCACGAGGCGGCGCAGCCCGTCCCAGGGGTCTTGCGGCCAGTCGGGGTGGCGCAGGCCCTTGACGAGACCGTCGCAGACGCTCGCCGCTTCGACGAGCTGCTCGATCTGGTGCGCCTCGAGCTGCGGCAGCGCGCGCTCGAAGAGTTTTTCCTTCAAGCCCCAGACCCGGGCCTCGCGCAGGGCCAGCGGCAGCGGCTTGCCGGCGTCGAGCGCGATGCGCGCGCGCGCCAGCGCGCGAATGTCCTCGGCCAGGGCCCAGTGCACCAGCACCGCGGCCTCGCCTTCGGCGCGCAGGCCGTCGAGCATGCGCAGGGCGCGCGCCACCTGGCCCGCGAGCACCGCCTCGCCGAGGCGGAAGACGTCGTAGCGCGCGACGTCGAGCACCGCGGCTTCGACCTGGTCGAAGCTCAGCTCGCCCGCCGGGTAGAGCAGGGCCAGCTTCTGCAGCTCCTGGTGCGCCGCGAGCAGGTTGCCTTCGACGCGGTCGGCGAAGAAGGCGAGCGTGCGCTGGCCGGCCACGCCGGCTGCCACCGCCTGGCCCTGGCGCGCCAGGCGCTGCGAGATCCAGACCGGCAGTGCCTTGCGTTCGACCGGATCGACGCGCAGCGTGACCCCGGCCGCGTCGAGCGCGCTGAACCAGGCTGCCTTGGTCTGCTGGAAATCGAGCTTGGGACATTGCACCAGGGTCACGACCTCGGCGTCCAGGCGCGCGCAGTAGCGCTGCAAGGCCTCCGACCCGTCCTTGCCCGGCTTGCCCGAGGGAATGCGGATCTCGATCAGCTGGCGCTCGGCGAACAGGCTTTGGGCCTGCGCCGCGCCGATCACCGAGCTCCAGTCGAAATGGTTGCCGCTCACCGTGAAGACCTTGCGCTCGCTGCAGCCGGCGGCGCGCGCCGCGGCGCGGATCGCGTCGCCGGCTTCCTGCGCGAGCAGGGGCTCGTCGCCGTAGACGGTGTAGATGGGTTGGAGGCCGCGCGCGAGCTGGGCTTCGAGCTGGTCCGGGCGCAGTTGCATCGGCGGCCCCTCAAAGGCGCAGGGCCGCGAGCCGGCGCGTGACCTGGCTGACGATGTCGGCCCGCATCTCGCGGTAGAGGTCGGCCTGCTCTTCTTCCTTGGCCAGGGCCAGGTTCTCGCTGTAGGTCAGGTCGCGCGTCAGCGCCAGCTCGACCGGACCGGTGAGTTCGCGCCCGCCGGGGGTCGACACGCGAAAGCCGAATTTCAGCCGGAGCTGGAATTCGCGCACCTGGGCCGCCGAGGTCGACGCGACGACGCTCTCGCCGCGCTCGTCGGCGAGCGCCGTGAGCACGACCTGGGCCTGCGCCGGCGTCTCGACGACGCGGGCGCGGCCTTCGAGGCTGCGCCGCAACTCGGCCGCGAGTTCGGAGCGGGCGCCGAATCCGGCCAGGGCGATGGTCTGGAAGGGCATGGGCTGCGTCTGGCGCAACTCGAAGCCGCAGCCGCCCAGGGCGAGCGCCCAGAGTGCCCCGAGCGCGACGCGGCGTTCAGACCACGACATTGACGAGCCGGCCCGGCACCACCACCACCTTCTTGGCCGAGCGCCCTTCGGCGAAGCGCTCGAACTCGGGCGAGGCCAGCGCCGCCTGTTCGATGGTGTGGCGGCTGGCGTCGGCGGCGACGCGGATCGAGCCGCGCAGCTTGCCGCCGACCTGGAGCATGAGTTCGATCTCGGATTGTTCGAGCGCGCTTTCGTCGACCTCGGGCCAGGGCGCATCGACGAGTTCACCGTACTCGGCAGAGAAGCCGATCTCGCTCCAGAGCGCGTGGGCGATGTGGGGGGCCGCCGGGTAGAGCGCGCGCAGCAGGATCGAGGTGCCTTCGCGCAGCGCGGCGTCGTCGGCCGCGGCGCCATGTTCCTCGAGGGCGTTGAGCAGCTTCATCGTGCCCGAGACCACGGTGTTGTACTGCAGCCGCTCGTAGTCGTGGCCGATCTGGCCGAGCAGGGTGTGGACCTCGAAGCGCAGCCGGCCGTTGCCCGATGCCTTGGCCTGACAGCTGCGCAGGCGCGTCGCATTCTTGACGCCGAAGCTCCAGACCCGGCGCAGGAAGCGGAAGGCCCCTTCGGCGCCGGAGTCGCTCCAAGCCGCGCTCTGGTCGGGCGGGCCGGCGAACATGGTGAACACGCGCGCGGTGTCGGCGCCGAAGCGGGCGATGATGTCGCGCGGCTCGACGACGTTGTTCTTGCTTTTGGACATCTTCTCGATGCCGCCGAGCCTCACCGGCAGGCCGTCGCTCTTGGCGGTGGCGCCGGTCGGATGGCCGCGTTCGTCGTAGCGCACCTCGACCTCGGCCGGATAGAACCAGCGCCGCTTGCCGGCTTCGTCCTCGCGGTAGAACGATTCGTTGAGCAGCATGCCCTGGGTGAACAGGCGCGTGAAGGGCTCGCTGAACTTGACGAGGCCGAGGTCGCGCATGGCCTTGGTCCAGAAGCGCGCGTACAGCAGGTGCAGCACGGCGTGCTCGATGCCGCCGATGTACTGGTCCATCGGCATCCAGTAGTCGTTGCGCGCGTCGACCATCGCGTGCTCGCTGTCGGGGCAGCAATAGCGCATGTAGTACCAGGCCGAGTCGACGAAGGTGTCCATCGTGTCGGTCTCGCGCCGCGCCGCCTTGCCGCATTGCGGGCAGGCCACGTTCAGGAACGAGGCGCACTTGTTCAGCGGGTTGCCGCTGCCGTCGGGCACCAGGTCCTCGGGCAGCAGCACCGGCAGGTCCTTTTCCGGCACCGGCACCGAGCCGCACCCGGGCGCTTCGGCGCCCGGCTCGGTGCTGCCATCGCAATGGATGATCGGGATCGGCGTGCCCCAGTAGCGCTGGCGGCTGATGCCCCAGTCGCGCAGGCGCCAGGTCGTCTTCTTGCCGCCCAGGCCCTTGACCTCGAGGGCGTGGGCGATCGCGTCCACCGCCTGCTTGTGGTGCAGGCCGCTGTAGTTGCCCGAGTTGATGGTGACGCCGTGCGCCTTGTCGGCGTACCAGTCCTGCCAGTGGTCGTAGCTGAAGCGCTCGCCGTCGACCTGGATCACCTGCCGGATGTCGATCCCGTATTTCTTGGCGAAGGCGAAGTCGCGCTCGTCGTGTGCGGGCACCCCCATCACGGCGCCGTCGCCGTAGCCCATCAGGACGTAGTTGCCGACCCAGACCGGCACCGCGGCGCCGGTGAGCGGGTGCGTGACGACGAGGCCGGTCGGCCGGCCTTCCTTTTCCTTCAGGGCGAGCTCGGCCTCGGTCGTGCCGCCGCGCTTGCATGCCTCGATGAAGGCGGCGAGTTCGGGATTCCCCTGGGCGGCATGGGTGGCCAGCGGGTGCTCGGGGGCGACGGCGCAGAAGGTCACGCCCTTGATCGTGTCGGCGCGGGTCGTGAAGACCCACAGGCGCCCGTCCTGGATGAGGGCGCCGGAGGCGTCGCGGATCTGGTGCGGGAAGGCGAAGCGCACGCCTTCGCTCTTGCCGATCCAGTGCTCCTGCATCAGGCGCACGCGCTCGGGCCAGCCTTCGAGGTAATGCGCAGCGGTGCTGTCGTTGACGCCGGCGAGCAGCTCGTCGGCGTATTGCGTGATCGCGAGGTAGTAGCCCGGGATTTCGCGCTTCTCGACCAGGGCGCCGCTGCGCCAGCCGCGGCCGTCCTCGACCTGCTCGTTGGCGAGCACCGTCTGGTCCACCGGGTCCCAGTTGACGACCTGTGTCTTCTTGTAGGCGATGCCTTTTTCCAGCATCTTCAGGAAGAACCACTGGTTCCACTTGTAGTAGCCCGGGTCGCAGGTCGCGACCTCGCGGCTCCAGTCGAAGGCCAGGCCCAGCGGTTGCATCTGGCTCTTCATTTCGGCGATGTTGGCGCGCGTCCACTTCGCCGGCGCGACGCCGTTGTCGATGGCGGCGTTCTCGGCCGGCAGGCCGAAGGCGTCCCAGCCCATCGGCATCAGCACGTTCAAGCCCTTCATGCGCAGCTGGCGCGCCATCATGTCGTTGATGGTGTAGTTGCGCACATGGCCCATGTGAAGCTTGCCGCTGGGGTAGGGCAGCATCGAGCAGGCGTAGAACTTCTTCTTCGACCGGTCTTCGCTCACGCGGGCGGCGCCCCGCGCCGCCCAATGGGCCTGGGCGGCGGCTTCGACTTCGGCGGGCACGTACTTTTCGTTCATGCGCCCGATTCTACGAAGCGCTACCTCGCTTGCGCCTCGGTCACGAAGCCGA
Organism: Burkholderiales bacterium; assembly: GCA_028868875.1. Classification (GTDB taxonomy): domain Bacteria; phylum Pseudomonadota; class Gammaproteobacteria; order Burkholderiales; family Burkholderiaceae_C; genus Rubrivivax. The sequence continues at coordinate 4,239 of JAGWTS010000418.1, forward strand.
TTCTCGAAAGTCCCGCCTGCTGGATGAGGCCGATCAACTCGGCGATGCGGCCGTAGGGCACCTTGCGGTCGGCGCGCAGCTGGACCTCGGTGCCGGCGTCGCGCGCCGCGGCGGCGCGCACGCGCTGGACGAGCTCGGCGGCCTCGACCCGCTGGTCGCCGACGTAGAGCCGGCCCTCGGCGTCGACGGCGAGGGCGACGAAGGCCGGTGCCTCGCCCGGCCGGGC
>JAGWTS010000051.1 GCA_028868875.1 Burkholderiales bacterium
AGCCGCATCATGGATGCCAACTTCGCCGCCGAGACCGCCAACCTCAGCCGCGCCCAGGTGCTGCAGCAGGCCGGCAACGCGATGGTCGCGCAGGCCAACCAGCTGCCGCAGATGGTGCTCAAGCTGCTGCAGTAAGCGCCGCGCCCGCCCGCAGCGGGCCGCTAATTGCCCGTCATTGCCAGAGCAGTTCCTTGCACGCCGCAGGGTCCCGAGGGATGCACCGATAGCGCCCCGGGCCCTGCGGCGTGCGCCATTTTCGGGCCCGGCCCTCAAGTTGGCGCGGCGCCGGCCGACATCACGACCAGACCCGGAAAAATCAAGGATCCGCGATGACCACCGTTTCGTCCAGCAGCGCGCTCACCTCGTCCGGCACGCTGTCGTCTCCCGGCATCGGCAGCGGCCTGAACGTGACCTCGATCGTCAACAGCCTGATGGCGATCAACAACCAGCCGCTCACGAACCTGCAGAACCAGGCGAGCACGCTCAACGGCGAGATCTCGGCCTACGGCCAGCTCTCGAGCCTGACCTCGGCGCTGGGCGACGCGGCGAGCACGCTCTCGTCGGTGGTGCTGTGGAAATCGGTCGCCGCGACCTCGAGCAACTCGAGCGCCGTGGGCGCCACCGCGACCACGGGGGCCGCCGCCGGCAGCTACTCGGTGAGCGTGCAACAGCTCGCGGGCGGCCAGACCGTCTCCAGCGCCGCCTTCGCGAACAGCAGCGCGACCCTGGGCACCGGCACGCTGACGATCCAGCTCGGCAGCTATTCGGGCAGCGGCAGCGGCGCCACCTTCACCGCCCAGAGCGGCAGCAGCCCGGTCGCGATCACGATCGATTCGAGCAACACCAGCCTGGCGTCGATCGCCTCCCAGATCAACGCCGCGAACGCCGGCGTCTCCGCCACCATCATCAACGACGCCAGCGGCGCGCGCCTGGCGCTGTCCTCGACCGCCACCGGCACCATCAACGCCTTCCAGATCACGGCAAGCAACCTGGGCCCGGCGGGCAGTTCGGGCAGCGACCTCTCGGCGCTGAACTACGACGCCACCGCCGCCTCGTCGCCGATGACGCGCAACCAGACGGCGCAGAACGCGAACGCGACGGTCAACGGCATCGCGGTCAGCTCGTACAACAACACGCTCTCGGGCATCTCCAACGGCCTCACGCTGAACCTGCAGCAGACCACCACCAGCCCCGTCACCATCAGCGTGAGCCCCGACACGGCGACGATCACGAAGGACATCAATGCCTTCGTGAGCGCCTACAACGCGCTCAACAGCTACATCCATACCGAGACCGCGTACGACCCGACGACGAAGACCGCCGGCACCCTGCAGGGCGACTTCGCGACCACCAACCTGCTGAGCCAGCTGCGCAACGTCGTCAACAATCCGAGCAGCGCCTCGTCGGTGTTCTCGTCGCTCTCGGACGTCGGCATCTCGATCCAGAAAGACGGCTCGCTGGCGGTCGACAGCACCCAGCTCAGCGCCGGCTTCGCCAACCTGCCCGAGATGCAGAAGCTGCTCGCGGCCAACACCGGCCTGGACGCCAGCTCGGGCTACATCACGCGCTTCGCCAACATGACGCAGGCGGTGCTCACGCCGACGAGCGGATCCATCGCCACCGGCAGCAGCGCGCTGCAGGCCATGCTCAAGGACAACTCGAGCCAGCAGGCTTCGCTGCAGACGCGGCTGGCGGCGATGAAGACCGCCCTGCTCGCCCAGTACCAGGCGCTGGACACGACGATGGCGCAGAACACCAGCCTGGCGAACTACATGACCAATTCGCTCACCGCGATGACCGCGTCGTCGAGCAGTTCGAGCGGCTGAGAGGCCCTGCCGCGCGGGGCTGCGGCAGCGCTCAAGTGGCCCCGGCGGGCGCCGATAAATAAGGCAACCCCACCTCCCGCAGCAGCCCGCCATGTACAGCACCGCTTTCGCTTCCAGCCGGCCCGCGAAATTCGCGAACGCCTACCATCAGATCGGCAACGAGACGGCGCTCAGCGGGGCCTCCCCGCACAAGCTCATCGGCATGCTCTACGACGGCCTCGTCGACTCGATCGCCCAGGCCCGCGGCGCCATGCGCCAGCGCCAGTTCGAGGCCAAGGGACGCGCCATCGTGCGCGCCGTCGGCATCCTCCAGGACGGGCTGCGCGGCGGCCTCAACCTCGAGGCCGGCGGCAAGCTCGCGGCCAACCTCGACGCCCTCTACAGCTACGTGAGCGTGCGCCTGTCCAGCGCGAACCTGCGCAACGACGAAGCGGCTCTCGACGAGTGCCTGCGCCTGATCCAGCCGCTGCGCGACGCCTGGATGTCGATCGCCCACCAGGTCGATGCGGCGGCACGGGCCTGAACGCGCCGCCAAGACTCCCCTAGGAACACCATGGATTCCCAATTGTTGAGCTATTACGAAGCGATCGAGAAGACCAGCGCCGACATGCTGGCCGCGGCCAAGGCCGGCAACTGGGACGAGGTCGTCAAGCTCGAGGGAGCCTGCGTTCTGCTCATCAGCCAGCTCAAGCACGCAGCGCGCGAATCGGCACTGGACGGCGCGGCCGCGAAGACCAAGTCGCGCATCATGCAGCGCATCCTGATGAACGACGCCGAGATCCGTCACCTCGCCGAGCCCTGGCTGCAGGACCTGGACGACACCCTCGCCGGCCGTCGCAAGACCCTGCACTGACCTCCCCGGGGCGGCCATGTTCCAGGACACCCAGCCGGCGCAGCTCGGCAGCACGGCCAGCGTCGACGCCTGGGCCGAGTTCCGCGTCGACCACCCGCGCGAGCGCCTGGCGCTGCTGCGCCAGCTGCGCGACCACAACGTCGCCGTCAACCTCAGCTCGCCCGAAGGCCTGATGCTCAGCACCACGCTGTGGGCGCTGGACGACCTGCGCGGCAGCCTGAGCTTCAGCGCCGACGACGGCCAGCCCCAGCTCGAACGCCTGGTCGAGTTCAACGAGGCGGTGGCGGTGGCCTACCTGGACAGCGTGAAGCTGCAGTTCGACCTCGTCGAGCTGCTGCTGGTGCGCGGCGCGCGCAGCACCGCGCTGCAGGCGCAGATGCCGAGCGAGATCTACCGCTTCCAGCGCCGCAACGCCTACCGCGTGCGCACGCTCGAGCTGCACTCGCCGCAGGCGCGGCTGCGCCATCCGGCGATTCCCGAGATGGCGCTGGCGCTGCGCGTGCTCGACGTGAGCGCCGGCGGCTGCGCCCTGTTCCTGCCGCACGACGTGCCGCCGCTGCCGGCGGGCTGCCGCTTCAGCGCGGTGCAGATCGAACTCGACGCCGACACCCGCTTCGCGACCAGCCTCACGCTGCAGCACGTGACCGCGATCCAGCCCAACGGCCGCGGCGTGCGCCTGGGCTGCGAATGGACGCCGCTGGACGGGCTGTCCGCACGCGCGCTGCAGCGCTACATCGACCTCACGCAAAGGCGGCGCCGGCTTCTGGCCTCGCGCTGACGCCATGCAGCGCGAGCGCGGCTTCGGCTTCGTCGACATCCTGGCCGCCTGCGCCATCGCCGGGGTGCTGGCCGGCGTCGCCCTGCCGAGTTACCAGTCGACCCTCCTGAAGTCACACCGCAGCGACGCGCTCGCCGCCTTGCGCCGCATCGGCGCCGCGCAGGAGCGCTACCGCGGCAGCAACGGCTTCTACGCCGCCGACCTGGCCACCCTCGGCCTCGCGGCGCGCAGCCCGCAAGGCCTGTACGCGATCGAGCTGCAGGTGAACGGCCGCGACCGCTACGAGGCCGCGGCCACGCCGCTCGCGGCCCAGCAATCCGACCGCGCCTGCCCGCGCATCGTGCTCGAGGTCGCCTCGGGCTTTCCGACCGAAGGCCCCGTCAAGGGCTGCTGGACCCGATGAGCGCGCGCGGCCTGACCCTGATCGAGGTCATGATGGCACTCGCCGTGCTGGCCCTCGTCGCCACGCTCGCCCTGCCCTCGTTCGCCGCCATGGGAGAGCGCGCGCGCCTGAAGTCGGTCGCCGAGACCCTGGCCGCAGACCTCGCGCAGGCGCGCCTGGAAGCCGCGCGCCGCGGCCTGCCGCTGCACGTCGAATTCGACTCCAGGCCCGACTGGTGCTGGGGCGTGGCCACGCGCTCGGGCTGCTCCTGCGGTGAGCCGCAGCCCTGCCAGCTGAAGACCGAGCACGCGGCCGACCACGCGGGCATCGAACTCGTCGACGCCCGCAATGCGCATCTGGAGCCGGCCGGATTCGCGCTCCAGGGCGGCGGCGCCGAGTTCCGGGCACCGCACGACGAGCGGCTGCGGGTCGTGCTCGCGGCGCTCGGCCCGGCCCACATCTGCGCGCCGCGGGCGCCGGTGACGGGTTACCCGGCCTGCTGAATCGGCTCGACGGCGATTCCGCTTCGGGTCCACCCGAGGTGCAACACTCTTGCGCTCAGCAAGGCTCCAGACGGGTCCGCGGCACGCGGTGAAGCCCGGCTCGCGCGCAATCCCCGGCGGGATCAGACCGCAGCGCCGATTTGCAGATCCTGCATGGGGTGGCGGATGTGCTGGGCGGCGGGGTCGCGCCAGGCTGCGGGGGCGGCGGCCAGCGAGGCCAGCAACTCACGCACGAGCGCGGCGCGCTCGTGGCGCGCCGGGTCCAGCGGTTGCAGCACCAGCACGCTGCCGCGCTGGGCTGCGTAACTGGCGAGCGCGCGGCTGGCCATGGTCTGCATCAGTTGCGGCTCCCAGCCGGCGTCGTACCAGTCCTGCAGCGCCTGGCGCATGGCCTGCGGGTCGCGCGCGGGGGTCCAGTGGACGATGGCGCGGGTCGCCAGATCGGCCGCCTGCGCGGCCAGGCGGCCGAAGGTCTGCAGCGAGTCGGTCGGCAGCAGCAGCAGTTCGGCGGCAGCGCCGCGCGCCGGCCGAAGGCCGGGCAGCAGCTCGAGCAGGCCGGGCAGCCACTCCAGGCCCTCGCCCACCGCGCCGACGCTGCCGAGGCCGAGTTGGCGCACCAACTCGGCGATGGGCGCCAGATCCTGGGCCCGCGTGGCAACCTGCGGCGGGGCGGGCGCCCGGCCCTCCTGCCGCAGGTAAGCCTCCATGCTCAGGGCCACCTTGGCCAGCGCACCGCTACGGGCCAGGTGCAGGTACTTCAGCGCGCCATAACGGCCGGGCACCGGGTCGTGGACCACGTCGTCCACCGGGTTGCGGCCTGCGCGCGAGCTCTGGGCATAGTCCAGTGCGGTCTGGCACAGGGCCTCCTCGCTGATGCCTTCGCCGTGCACGATCCGGTCGTAGAGCAGTTGCCACTGGAAGCCGGCGGTGGCCTCGGCGCGATGGCGGTTCTTGACCAGATAGGCGTGCCAGCCATTGATCACCTTGGCGGACAGTTGATCCACGCTGCGCACCGGCAGGTGAACCAGGCTGACCCCGTCGAGCCGCGCGGCGGGCACGGCGGCGCCGCCCTCCAGGTGCACCGAGTGGTTGCCCTGCTCGATGACCAGGCAGGCGTCCTGTGCCGGGTCGCGGCGGATCACCGCCTTGTAGTAGGTGGGCTCCTCCTGGCGCCGGCGCCCGGGCAGGCTGCCCAGCGGGTCGGCAAGCAGGCGCGGCGCGTGCGCCGATGCACCGGGAGTGGGCACCTGGGTCCGCCACGGCACCAGGGCCATGCTGCCCGGGGCGATGCCCGAGAGGGCCTGCTCCAGCGCCTCGCGGCCGGGGGCGTGCAGGAACTCGTCGGCGTCGAGCAGATAGACGATGTCGGGCTGGAACACCGGCACCACCTTGCGGTAGACATGAGTCAGCTTCTCGGATTGGAAGTAGCCGAAGATCGGGTCGTCGAAGACCAGCACCGGCAGCCCCTCGCGCTGCAGGGCGATCAGGATCTCGCGCGTGCCGTCGCTGCTGGCGTTGTCGATCACCACCATCAGGTCGACGAAGGCGAGGTGATGGCGCACGAAGGCCTCGATCAGGTCGGCCTCGTTCTTGACCATCGCAATGGCCAGGGCGTTCATGACTCGATCCCTTGCGCGGCGGCGCTTTCCAGCGCGCAGTTCTCGGAGGCGGCAAAGACCGGCAGGTCGTCCGGGATGCCGCCGAAGTCGGCGCGCAGGGTGCGCGCCGCGCTGCGCTCGCGCGGGGTGGTGGCGCGCTTGCGCAGCGCCACCCGCATGAAGGCCGCCTGGGGCTGCTCGCAGCGGCGCAGGTCCTTGTCGAGCCACTGGAACTCGGTCAGGTCGAAGCGGTGCTCGAACCAGCCCAGGTACCAGAACCAGTCGGTGTAGTAGAGCCAGGAGTTCTCGTTCAGGGCGCGCAGGTGGGTGGGATCCTGCCAGGCGGTGCAGGCGCGCTCGTAGGGCACCTCGATCCGGAACTCGCCGCCCTCCTTAAGCAGCGCGAGCGCATTGCCCATCAGCATGGGCAGGTCGGGCACATGCTCGAGCACATTGTTGGCGTAGACCATCTCCAGGCTGTCGGCCTCCAGGCGCACCGTCCCGCCGCGGCAGCCGGCGACTTCCATCGGGAAGCTCTGCGCCCGGCCCAGGTCGAGCACGATGTCGGGCTCGGCGCGCGCGAGGACGTCGATATTGAGCCAGCCGGGCTTGTAGTCCTTGCCCGAGCCCAGGTTGACCAGGCGCGGCACCCAGGGGGCAACGCTGTGGGTGCGGCCCCAGGCCTGGTGGAAGCTGGCGGCGAACGCCAGAAGATCGGCGTAGGCCTCGATCGGGTCATGGGCCTTGAAGGCTTCGAGCTTGCGGCGCGCGGCGGCAAAGTACTCGGGAGTGCCGAAAGCCTGGCTGAAGAAGAGCGGCACGTCGGTGGCCTCCAACCAGAACACGCTGTCCGCGTATTCGGGCGGAGCCTGGGTGGCGGCGGTGCGCTCCGAGATCACGGGCGTGCCCAGCGACATGCAGTGGAAAGCGCGCGCCTGCTCGAAACGGCTGCTCTCGTAGTGGTGGCAATTCAGCACCGCCTTGGACTGGCGCACGAAATGGTCGCGCTCGGGGCCGAAGATCGGATGGTCGAAAGTGGCGACCTGCACGCCTGCGGCCTCGACCCGGCTGATCCAGGCCTGCCGGCGCGGGTTCATGCTGCCGAAGAACAGCAGGTCGATCGGACGCTCCTCCAGCGGCAGGCTCTGGCCATCGTCCAGGTACGGGGCGTACAGGAAGGGCACGATGGGCACGTCGGCCGGGTCCTGGGCATAGCTGGCGAGGTTCTCGGCGCTGTAGTCCACGACCACCGAACTGCGCAGCAGCTTCAGGTACTCGGCACTGATGCTGGCGCCGCCCTGGCCGAGTTGCTCCAGGTTGACGAACATGCAGGCGTGGCGACGCAGCAATTCGGGCTCGAAGCCCACGTGAGCGCCGAAGACCATGTTGACGCTGTCCTCGCGCAGGCGGTTCTTGCCGATCGTGACCTCGGCGCCCATGCGCCGGAACTGGTACCGGAAGTAGCGCACCTGGTCCAGAAAGCCCTGCGCGTGCAGGTAGCCGGCGGGTTGCATGATCGCGAGGTGGACGGGGGGCAGTTGCATGACGGGCCTCGGCAGGGGCAGGCGCAGGGAGCACCTGGACCGCCGTATGGTCGCAGCGGCCGGTCCGGCGCGAAGCCTGGAAGACGCCGGCTTTCGCTGCGCTTTTCGAAGCGCTGCACGGCCCGGCGGGCGCCCAGGATGGCGGGTCGGACAAGCCCGATCCGCCCCGAAAGGGCAAGCCGCACGCATGAGCTTTCCAATGAACCACGAATCGAAAAGGCATCTCGTCGTATTCCGATGCGGGGACAGCCCCCTGCTGCAGCCGGACCGGATTCCGCTGGCGCAACGGAGTTGGGACTATGCGGTATCGACCTATTCGGAGAATTCGGATTTCGGGCGCGAGGCCCTCTTTCTCGACCGGCATCCGGGCCCCAAATGGAAAGCGGTGCACCAGTGCATGTCCCGCTACCAGGCCCAGTTCTCGAACTACGACTACATCTGGTTCCCGGATGACGACCTCGAAGGCGATGAGACGCAGATCAACACGCTGTTCGAAGCCGCCCAGAACTACGAGCTCGACCTGTGTCAACCGGCATTGACGCACAATTCCTACTGGAACCACGTCACGACGCTGGAACACAGCCTCTTTCATCTTCGGTTTACCAATTTCGTCGAAGTGATGGCGCCGATGTTTTCGCGTGCCATGCTCGATCGCGTCGAGCCGTACTTCGAATCCGCATTGAGCGGATGGGGTCTGGACGCCATCTTCCCCACGCTGACCGAGCTCGGCGCCATCGCCGTCGTCGACCACGTCCGGGTCCGCCATGCACGGCCCGTCGGGACGGGATCCATCTATGCCTTCAATGAACGCGCTGGAATCACCCCGCAACGCGAGTTGAATACGCTCATGGCCCGGAAATTTCTACCCAGTGAACTGCGGCCGATCAATTTCGGCGGGGTGCTGAAAACGGGAAACCTTCTCGCGCTCAGCCCCGACTCGAAGATCACGAACCATTTCTTTCAATCGCTTCTGCAGTCGGTGGCGGAGGCGGGAGTGCCACCGATCGGGATGGCCGTGTACATCGATCATCACCTCGCCGCCCTGCGCGAACGGCCGGTTCAGGAGATTGCGCAAATCCTCTCGGATCGATTGCTGAGGCTGGTGTCGTCGCGTTGACTGCGGGCGCGCGCCCGCAGCCGCGCACCCGATTCATCCGATGTCAGGCGACGTGAATGTCGCTCACATTGGCGACCAGCCGCGTCGACTCGCCGGCTCGAAGCCCCAGTTCACCGGGCCGGAGCGATCCCGTGGCACCCCACTCCTGCCACCAATGGCGGGCGAACTCGAGCAGGGATTGCCCCTTGCCCGTGCCGACGTTGCGCAGCCGGGGACGACCCGGTTGCGCTGCGTTCTCCTCCACGGTGCGCAGGAACTGCCGCGCCACTTCGTCGACGCCGATGAAGTCGCGGACCTGCAGGCCGGCGCTCATTGAAAAGTCCTTGCCGGCCAGGGCCGCGGCTCGAAGCGATGGCCAGAACCGCGTCGCCGCCTCCCCTTCGCCATAGACCTGAAAGATGCGCAGGACCTGCAGTCTCAGGCCGAGCTGGCGCGCCAGCCCGAGGAAGCTCGTCGTCGCTGCCGCCTTCGAAACCGGGTAGCTGAGAGACGGGCGCGATTCCGTCGCCGGATGCACGAACTCCTGGCCGTCGGCGGCGGCTCCGTATTCGAAACAGGATCCGGCGACCACGATGTTCCGGATGCCCGCGGCGGCCGCCTGCTGCAGCAGTCTCGTGCTCGCCACGACGTTCCAGTACAGGCATTCGTCGAGTGGCGCATAGGGCGGGTTGGGCGTGTGCGCGGCGAAATGGACGAGCGCCTCGCAGCCCGCGAGTTCGTCGCGGAAGTCGCCGTCGAGCGCCCGGTCGACCCAGCGCGGCTGGCGCTCGAGGGGCCGTCGCGCCGATGCGCCGGGACGGCGCTGCGCCACCAGGGCATGGCCGGCGGCCTGTGCCTGCTCGATGAAGCGGGAGCCGACGAAGCCCGTCCCTCCGGTCAGGAAGATCTTCATGTTCAGAACGGCGAGACGTAGTCGGCCAGCCGAGGATGGTTCCGATCGCGCTCCGAGAGGATTGGCGCCGCGCCGCCCCAGTCGAAGCCGAAGCTGTCGTAGCGGATGCCGGCATCGTGGCTCGGCGCGTGCTCGGTGCTGGTCTTGTAGACCAGCACGCTTGCGTCCGCGAGCGACATGAACCCGTGGCCCACGCCCTTGGGGATGAGAAGCAGCTGCGGATCGCCGGCATCCAGGACCACGCTCGCGTGCCGGCCAAAGCCCGGCCCCTTGCGCAAATCCACCAGGACGTCGCGAACCGCGCCGGCGACGCAGTAGACGATCTTCGCCTGGTCGTGCGGGGGCACCTGGAAATGCATGCCGCGAACCACGTTCTTGTGGGAGACCGAATAGAACTCTTCCATCATGTCGAACGGGCCTTGCGCTCCGCGGGCGGCCAGGAGGCTTTCGAAGGCCGAGCGCGCATAGGTCTTGACGAAGACGCCACGCGCGTCCTCGAAGCGATCGAGCCGAACCAGCCAGGCGCCCGGCAGCAATTCTCGAACGAACTGCATCATCAGAAGTTGAGGCCGAAGAACTCTTCGAGCTTGTCGGCGACGTAGTCCAGGTGGTGCCGCTCCAGGCCCGGGAACGTCCCGAGCCAGAAGGTCTGGTTCATCACGATGTCGGTGTTGACCAGTTCCCCGCTCACGCGGAATCGCCGGCCGGCCATGTAGGGCTGCTTCGTCAGATTGCCGGCAAACAGCAGCCGGGTTCCGATCTTGTTCTCTTCCAGGAAGTGGATCAGGTCGTTGCGCTCGACGCCACTCTCCTTCTTGACGACGAGCGGAAAGCCGAACCACGAGGGCTCGGAGTTCGGCGTGGCATTCGGCAAGTGCATGAATTCGGAGCAGCTTTGAAGCCGATGCTTCAGGTAGTCGAAATTGGCGCGGCGCCTGGCGATGAATTCCTCGAGCCGATCCATCTGGGCCAGCGCACAGGCGGCCTGCATGTCGGAGATCTTCAGGTTGTAGCCGAGATGGCTGTAGGTGTACTTGTGGTCGTAGCCGTCGGGCAGGGCGCCGCCGAGATCCTTGCTCGTCCAGCACAAGCGCTTGCCGCAGGTGTTGTCCTTGCCGGGGGCGCAGTAGCAGTCGCGGCCCCAATCGCGGAAGGACTCGGCGATCGACTTCAGTTCGGCATTGTTGGTGAACACGGCGCCGCCTTCCCCCATCGTGATGTGGTGGGCGGGATAGAAGCTCAAGGTGGCGATGTCGCCGAAGCTGCCGACCAGCTGGCCCCGGTAGGTGGCACCCAGCGCATCGCAGCAGTCCTCCACCAGCCACAGGCCGTACTTCCTGCACAGCGCGGTGACCACGTCCAGGTTGAACGGGTTGCCCAGGCTGTGCGCCAGCATGATCGCCTTGGTCCTGGGCGTGATCGCCGCTTCGATCTGGCTCGCATCGATGTTGTGCGTGGCCAGTTCGACGTCGACGAACACCGGCACGGCGCCGAACTGCAGGATCGGGTTGACCGTGGTCGGGAATCCGGCGGCCACCCCGATCACCTCGTCGCCCGGCCTGATGGCGCGCTCGCCCAGCTTGGGACTGGTGAGCGTCGAGAACGCCACCAGGTTGGCAGACGAGCCGGAATTCACCGTGATGAGGTACTCGACGCCCAGGAAGCCGGCCAGGCGCCGCTCGAACTCCGCATTGAAGCGGCCGGTGGTGAGCCAGCCGTCGAGCGAGGCTTCGACCATCAACTGCAGTTCCTTGGCGCCGATGACCTTGCCCGACACCGGCACCGGGCTCTGGCCGGGCACGAAGGGCTTGGGCGCATGGGCAATGTCTGCGTACTGCTGGACCAATTCGCTGATCTGGCTGCGCAGCTTGTCGAGTTGCGGCTGGAAATTCACCGGGGTATGGCTCATGCGGCGGACAGGAATTGAGAGATTTGATTCTGGCAGGCGGCGCGCATGTCCTGGCCGGCGAGCCAGTCGCGGTGCCATTCGACGATGCGGGCCAGCGCGGTGTCGAGCGACCAGCGCGGCGCCCAGTGCAGGCGCTGGCGGGCCTTGGAAATGTCGAGCTTGAGGTAGTGGGCCTCATGGGGATGATCGCCCGGCTGCAGGCTCCAGCGGGCGCCATCGCCCCAGGCCCTGCACAGGCGCTCGACGATCCACTGCACCGGGCGCGCGTCTTCGTCGCGCGGGCCGAAGTTCCAGCCCTCGGCGTCGGACTGGCCCTGCTGCGTGTACAGGCGCTCGGCCAGCACCAGGTAACCGGACAGGGGCTCCAGCACATGTTGCCAGGGCCTGATGGCATGCGGATTGCGGATCAGCACCGCCTGCCGCTGCTGCAGCGCACGCAGGATGTCCGGCACCAGCCGGTCGGCCGCCCAGTCGCCGCCGCCGATCACGTTGCCGGCACGGGCCGTGGCCATCGCGATGCCGGCCCCCTCGAGGAACGACCGGCGATAAGCCGAGCTGACCAGTTCCGCGCAGCCCTTGCTGCTGGAGTAGGGGTCGTGGCCGCCCATCGCTTCGTCTTCACGGTAGCCCCAGGCCCACTCGCGGTTCTCGTAGCACTTGTCCGTGGTGATGTTGACGATGGCCTTGACGCTTGCGACCTGGCGCGCCGCTTCGAGCACGTGCACCGTGCCCATCACGTTGGTGGCGTAGGTCTCGACCGGCTGGCTGTAGGACAGCCGCACCAGGGGCTGTGCCGCCATGTGGATGACGATCTCGGGCCGGAATTCCGAGAACTGCCGCTGCACCGCGGCGAAATCGCGGATGTCCGCGATGCGATGCTCCATGCCTTCGGCCACACGCGCCATGTCGAAAAGCGACGGATCGGTCGGCGGCGCCAGTGCCACGCCGCGCACCCGGGCGCCCATCGATTGAAGCCACAGGCTGAGCCAGCCGCCCTTGAATCCGGTGTGGCCGGTCAGAAGAACCCGCTTGCCGTGCCAGAAGTCGGGATGCGGGGCCACGCGGTTCAGTCCCATTGCTTCCATGGCGCCTTGCCGGAAGTCCACAGCTCTTCCAGCAGGAACTTGTCCCGCAGCGTGTCCATGGGTTGCCAGAAGCCTTGATGCTCGTAGGCCATCAACTGGCCGTCGGCGGCCAGGCCCTGCAGGGGCTCGCGCTCCCAGATGTCGGCATCGCCCGCGAGGTAGTCGAGCACCCGGGGCGACAACACGAAGAAGCCCCCGTTGATCAGGGCGCCATCGCCCTTGGGCTTTTCCTTGAAGCTGCTCACCCGGCGATTCTCGATGTCCAGGGCCCCGAAGCGGCCCGGGGGATAGGTCGCGGTGAGCGTCGCCGCCTTGCCGTGGCTCTTGTGAAAGTCGATGGTGGCGCGGATGTCGATGTCTCCCACGCCATCGCCATAGGTGAAGCAGAAGAAGTCTTCATGGCGGACGAAATCCGCCACGCGCCGCAGCCGGCCCCCGGTCATCGAATCGTCGCCGGTGTCGACCAGGGTGACCTTCCAGGGCTCGGCCCGCTTGTGGTGCACTTCCATCTGGTTGCTGCGCATGTCGAAGGTGACGTCCGACATGTGCAGAAAGTAGTTGGCGAAGTACTCCTTGATGACGTATCCCTTGTAGCCGCAGCAGATCACGAAGTCGTTCACGCCGTGGTGCGAATACATCTTGAGGATGTGCCACAGGATGGGCTTGCCGCCGATCTCGACCATCGGCTTGGGCCGGGTCGAGGTTTCTTCGCTCAATCGGGTGCCGAGCCCGCCTGCAAGAATGACAGCCTTCATGGGAACGTCCTGTGGGATGGGGGGGGGTCGGCAGCGGGGCCGCTCAGGTCGGGGCCGAGCAGACGAAGGCGTCGCAGCGGAAGCTGCTCTGCGGCAGGCCGGCGGCGCACAGTCGTGACTGGGCATCCCGAATCATGGCGTCCGAGCCGCAGGCATACACCAGGCTGTCGGCAAGGCGGGGGTGCTCGGCGAGCATCACGTCCTGCACATGACCGCACGAGCCCGCCCATGACGAGTCGGCGCGCGACAGCACGGGAACGAAGCGCAACCACGGCACCTGGGGCGGATCCCAGTACAGATCCTCGCGCCGGCGCCCGCCCCAATAGACCGTCGTGTTGCGGGGCCGGGCCGCTTGCGGCAAGGCCGCGAGGCCTTCGAGAATGGCCTTGGCCGGTGCGATTCCGGTTCCGGTGGCCAGCAGCACCAGATCCTTGCCGGCCTGGCCGCGCAAGAAGAAGGTGCCCAAGGGGCCGCGCAAGCGCAGGAGGTCGTTGACCTTGGCTTGCTGGAACCAATAGCGGCTCATGGCGCCACCGGGCTGCTCGCGCACATGGAGCTCGATCTGGCCGTCGGCGCGGGGAGCGTTGGCCACGGAATAGCTGCGCCGCAGGCCTGCGGGGCCGATGACCTCGATGTATTGGCCAGGCAGAAACACCAGCGTCGAGCTCGGTGGCAGCCGCAGCAGCACGCAGATCACGTCAGGCGAGCGCCGCTCGAGCGACTGGATGCGGCAAGGCAGGGTCCGGGGTTCGGGCAGGACCAGGTCCAGGTCGTCGATCTCCAGTTCCACCGCGCCGCGCGCCTGGCGCACGCAGGTGAGGACGAATCCCTGCGCCTTGTCTTCGGCGCTCAGGCCGATCTCGTCGCGCGACGCGACGGTGACGCCCGAGCGAATGCGGCTCTTGCACGAGCTGCAGCGCCCCGTGCGGCAGCTGTGGTCGAGGACCACGCCTTGACGCAACGCCGCGTCCAGCAGCGATTCGCCCGAACCGGCCTCGAAGCGGCGTCCGCTCGAAGTGGTGACGGTGTTCATTGCCGGTGCAATCCAGTCGGATCACTCACAGTGGGCGTCGCGCGGAAGATCCGCCGACCGTTTCGAGCGCTCGCATCGGGTGTTGCTCATGGCTTCTGGCTTCACGTTCGTTCGGAGCCCGCAAAACTCCTTCAATTGCACATTGCCGGACCGGACCTGCGCGGCTGCGATTCCCATGCGGGCATTTCGCTGTCGCGTCGCAAGCGGGCCGCCTCCAGCCGAACTCACACCTGCATGTTCATGATGTCGGTATAAGCCGCCACCAGCTTGTTGCGCACCTGCAGCACCGTCTGGAAGCCGATCTGCGCCTTCTGCATCGCGACCATGGTCTGCTCGATGCTGACGGTCGGGTTGTCGGAGACGACGGCGCGCTGCATCCGGTCGACCTCGACCATCTGCTGGTTCACGCTTTTCAGCGCGTCGGCCATCGCATTGCTGAAGCTGCTGCCGCCGGCCACCGGCGCGGCCCGCGCGGCCAGCGGCTGGCCGTTTGCAGCCAGCCCGGCGCGGGCGAGCGCCTGGTTCAGGTCGAAGGGCTTGAGTTTGAGGTCCATGATGCCGATAACGCACTGTAAGGCGCCGGCCCGCCCGACCAATCGACGAACAGGCGAGTCTTTGCCGGGCTTCTCGCGCCACCGGGGCCCGGGGGGGACGCCAACAATCGCTTCCCATGGAATCCGCAGTCATTGCGCAGTCGCGGCCGGTCGAGTCCGGCTTCTCTGCCCGCCTTGCCGCCCTCCCCGCCAAGGCCAAGGTCGGGGCCGCCATCGGCGTGGCGATCCTGGCCGGCATCCTCGTGGCGATGTCCTTCACGCTCGGCGGCAGCGACTACAAGCTGTTGTTCGCCAACGTCTCGCAGCAGGACGGCGGCGCGATCATCGAGCGGCTGCAGCAGATGAATGTGCCCTACCGCTTCACCGACGGCGGCGGCTCGATCCTGGTGCCCGCCTCCCAGGTCTACGACCTGCGCCTCAAGCTCAGCGCCGCGGGCCTGCCCAAGGGCACGGTCAGCGGCTACGAGCTGCTCGACAAATCCCCGTTCGGCCAGACCCAGGGCCAGGAGCGCATCGCGATGCAGCGCGCGCTCGAAGGCGAGCTCACGCGCACGATCCAGTCCATCGCCTCGGTCGAGGCCGCGCGCGTGCACCTCGCGCTGCCGAACCAGAACGGCTTCTTCCGCGAGCAGCAGAAGCCCTCCGCCTCGGTGCTGCTCACGCTGTATCCGGGGCGCCGCCTCGACCGGGCCCAGATCGACGGCATCGTCCACCTCGTCTCGGCGAGCGTGCCCGAGCTGATGCCGAAGTCGGTGAGCGTGGTCGACGACAGCGGCGACCTGCTCTCCGATTCAGGCGACGACAGCGCGGCCGGCCTCGACAGCCAGCAGCTGCAGTACCTGCACGATGTCGAGTCCGACTACCAGAAGCGCGTGATGAACCTGCTCGAGCCGATCGTCGGGCGAAGCAACCTGCGCGCCAGCGTCACCGCCGAGCTCGACTTCTCGCAGACCGAGCTCACGGCCGAGGAATACAAGCCGAACCAGGGCGCCAACACCACGGCCGCGGTGCGCGCGATCCGCACCGACGACAGCACCAGCCCCGGCGTGGGGGTACCCGCCGGCGTGCCGGGCGCGACCACGAACCAGCCGCCGCAGGCCGCGGCCGCGCCCGTCAACGGCGCCTCGCAGCCGCTGCAGGGCGCGCCCAGCGGCGGCGTCGGCGCCAACGGCCGGCGCGAGAACGAGACCCGCTACGAGCTCGACAAGACGGTGCGCGTGACGCGCGCCCCGGTCGGCAACGTGCGCCGCATCAACGCCGCCGTGGTCGTCAACGACCACACCAGCACCGACGCCAAGGGCAAGGTCAAGTCGACCCCGCTCACACCGGACGAGTTGAAGAAGATCACGACCCTGGTGCAGCAGGCGATCGGCTACGACCAGACCCGCGGCGACTCGGTCAGCGTGATCAACACCCCGTTCCGCACCGAGGCGCCCGCCACCCCCGAGCCGACCCCGATCTGGGCCCAGCCCTGGCTGCTCGACATGCTGCGCGCCTCGGCGGCGCCGGCGCTGCTCGCGCTCGTGGCGCTGGTCGTCGTCTTCAAGCTCGTGCGCCCGGCGCTCACCGCGGCCCTCGTGCCGCCGCCGGCGCCGGAGGACGAGAACAAGCTCAACGAGGTCGTCGACGACGCTGGCGCCGCCCTGCTGCCGATGCCGAACATCTCCCCCGCGCTCGAGGCACCGCGCTCCCACGAGAAGCTCGACGCCGCGCGCAAGCTGGCCAAGGACAACCCGATGGCGGTGGCGAACATCGTGCGCGGCTTCATGAACGGCGAGTCCGCGGGCTGACACCATGGCAATGGACGACCAGGGCGTCGAGAACGCCGCCATCCTGCTGATGAGCCTGGGCGAGGAAGAGGCGGCCGAGGTCTTCAAGCACCTGAGCCCGAAGGAAGTGCAGCGCCTGGGCGAGACCATCGCGCGCATGCGCACCGTGCCGCGCGAGCGCGTCGACACCGTGCTCGACAAGTTCGAGGCCGTGGCCGCGAGCGACAGCATGCTGGTCTCGGACACCGACGAATACGTGAAGTCGGTGCTGCGCAAGGCCCTGGGCGACGAGAAGGCCAACCTGCTCATCGACCGCATCCTGCAGGGCAACGACGTCACCGGCATCGAAAGCCTGAAGTGGATGGACCCGGGCTCGGTGGCCGAGCTGCTGCGCAACGAGCACCCGCAGATCGTCGCCGCCATCCTCGTGCACCTCGAGTTCGACCAGGCCGCCGACGTGCTCAAGCAGTTCCCCGAGCGCCAGCGCAACGAGGTCATGGTGCGCATCGCCACGCTCGACGGCATCCAGCCCGCGGCGCTGCGCGACCTCAACGACGTGATGAGCAAGGTACTCGCCGGCGGCGACCGGATGAAGAAGAGCACCCTGGGCGGCGTCAAGGCCGCGGCCGAGATCCTGAACATGCTGGGCAGCGCGGTCGAGACCTCGGTGCTCGACTTCGTGCGCGAGGCCGACAACGACCTGGCGCAGAAGATCATGGACAACATGTTCACCTTCGACGACCTCGACAAGATCGACGACAAGGGAATCCAGTCGCTGATGAAGGAAGTCCAGTCCGAATCGCTCGTCATCGCGTTGAAGGGCGCGACCCCGGCGCTGCGCGAGAAGATCTTCAAGAACATGTCCACGCGCGCCGCCGAGACGCTGCGCGAGGATCTCGAGTCGCGCGGCCCGGTGCGGCTGTCCGAGGTCGAGGCCGAGCAGAAGGAAATGCTGAAGATCGTGCGCCGCCTCGCCGACGAAGGCCAGATCGTCCTCGGCGGCGGAGGCGGCGATGAGCAATTCGTCTAAGCCCGCCAACAACTACGCGCGCTTCATCCCGGGCGAGGAGCTGCAGGGCTTCGCGGCCTGGAAGCCGAACGCGCTGCGCGACAAGGCCGACCCCGCGCCGCCGCCCAAGCCGCCCGAGCCCACGGCCGACGAATGGCGGGCCCAGATTGCCGCGGCGCGCCAGGCCGGCTACCAGGACGGCTACCGCGACGGCCTGGTCGCGCTCGAAGGCTTCAAGCAGAGCTTCGCGACCCAGGCCACGGCACAGATCGGCGCCTTGCTCGAGGGCTTCGACGCCGCCTTCTCCGAACTCGACCAGCGCATCGCCGGCGCCGTCGCCGCGACCGCGGTCCAGCTCGCGCGCCAGGTGCTGCGCAGCGAGATCGAGGCCCGCCCCGAGCGCGTCGCCCGCGTCGCCACCGAGGCCGTCAACGCGGTGCTGCTGAGCGCACGCCACATCACGGTCCAGGTCCATCCGCACGACCTGCCGCTGGTCGCCGAAGGCGCCGAGGAAGCCCTCGCCGCGCGCGGCGCCCGCCTCATCGCCAACCCCGGCATCGAGCGCGGCGGCGTGCTCGTCGAGTCCGACGTCGGCGCCATCGACGCCCGCATCGCCAGCCGCTGGGCCCAGGCGGCGCAGGCGCTGGGCGTCGACGAGGCCTGGAACGAGAACGACGCGACCGAGGAAGACCGATGAACCCGCCCTCGCCCCCGAACCCGGTAGGCCAGCGCACGGCGCGCTGGACGCGCTACCTCGACGACCTGCAGAGCTACGCCACGGTACCGCAGCCGCTCGAGTCGGTGGGCACGCTATTGCGCGTCACCGGCCTCGTGCTCGAGGCCGCCGGCATCCGGGTGCCGGTGGGATCGGTCTGCGAGATCATCGGCGACGACCGCTCCACGGTGCTGGCCGAGGTGGTGGGCTTCAACGCCGACCGCGCCTTCCTGATGCCCACCGGCGAACTCCACGGCCTGGCCAGCGGCGCGCGCGTCGTGCCGCGCCCGGCGCCGCGCGTGCCGCCGCGCTTCGGCCAGGAAAACCACCCCTGGCGCCGCAGCGAAGACCGCAGCCTGCACCTGCCGATGGGCGCGGGGCTGCTCGGGCGCGTCGTCGATTCGCACGGCCAGCCGCTGGACCGGGGCGGGCCGATCGTGGACGTCGCCTCCGAGCCGATGACGCGGCGCCAGATCAATGCGATGGACCGCGATCCGGTGCGCCTGCCGCTGGACACCGGGGTGCGCGCGATCAACGCCCTGCTCACCGTCGGCCGCGGCCAGCGCCTGGGGCTGTTCGCCGGCACCGGCGTCGGCAAGTCGGTGCTGCTGGCGATGATGGCGCGCTACACCCAGGCCGACGTGATCGTCGTCGGCCTGATCGGCGAGCGCGGGCGCGAGGTCAAGGAGTTCATCGAGGACATCCTCGAGGAAGAGGGCCTGCGCCGCAGCGTCGTCGTCGCCGCGCCCGCCGATTCGCCGCCGCTGGTGCGGATGCAGGGCGCGAACTACGCCACCGCGATCGCCGAGCATTTCCGCGACCGCGGCCGCCACGTGCTGCTGCTGATGGATTCGCTCACCCGCTACGCGATGGCGCAGCGCGAGATCGCGCTGGCGATCGGCGAGCCCCCGGCCACGCGCGGCTACCCGCCGAGCTGCTTCGCCAAGCTGCCGCAGCTCGTCGAGCGCAGCGGCAACGGCCTGAACGGCGTCGGCTCGATCACCGCCTTCTACACCGTGCTCTCCGAAGGCGACGACCCGCAGGACCCGATCGCCGACGCCGCGCGCGGCATCCTCGACGGCCACATCGTGCTCTCGCGCGAACTCGCCGAGGCCGGGCATTTCCCGGCCATCGACGTCGAGCGCTCGATCTCGCGCGTCATGACCGCGGTGGCCACGCGCGAGCACGTGCAGGCGGCGCGCCGCATGCGCCAGTGGCTGGCCAAGTACAACAAGGCGCGCGACCTGATCCAGCTCGGCGCCTACAGCCCGGGCCACGACGCCGAGCTCGACCTCGCGGTGCGGCTGCAGCCGCAGATCAACGCCCTGCTGCAGCAGGACATGCACGAGCGCGCCCCGCTCGACGCAAGCCGCGAGCTCCTGCGCACCCTGACGGGCACCTGAGCATGAAGACCCTCGAGACGCTCCTGCGCCAGGCCGAGAGCGAGCGCGACCAGACGCGCGCCGTGCTGCGCCACGCCGAAGACCACCTGAACCGGCTCGTCGCCCAGGCCGAGGCGCTCGTGGCCCACCGCGGCGAATACGAGAAGCGCTGGTCGACCCAGTTCCGCAGCGGCGGCACGATGGACATCGTCCAGCACTACAGCAACTTCATGGCCCGGCTCAATGAGGCGCTGGCACAGCAGTCGGCCCTGTCCGAGTCGGCGCGCGCCAACTGCGCGCGCCTGCGCGCCGACCTCGTCGCGGCCGAGACCCGCGCCGCCTCGGTGCGCAAGCTCATCGAGCGGCGCCTGGCCGAACAGCGCCGCGTCGCCGCCCGGCGCGACCAGAAGCAGAACGACGAGATGGCGCAGCAGTTGCACCGCCGCCTGCTCACCGACTCCACCCTCAACTAAAGCCATGGCCGCTGCCCTCGCCCTGAACCTGACCGCCGCGCCGGCCAAGTCCGCACGCGCCGCGGCGCCGTCGGCGAACGCCGGTGTATCCGGCAGCAACGGCGAATTCGCGCGCCAACTGGCCGCGGCCCGGGACGAGGGCCACAGACCGCCCGCGGCCGACGCCAACGGCGATCATTCGAGATCGAAGAGCGATGCCGCCGCGTCGGCGTCAGCGAGCCGCACCGGGACCGAGGGCCATGCGCCGACCCCGGCCAGCAGTGGCAAGGCCGCCGACCCGGGCGCCAGCAAGGCCCCTGACCAGTCCGCCGACAAGGCCGACGCCAAGACCCGCAGCGCGAACGAAGCCGACCACAAGACGCCGCCGGACCCGAATGCGCCCGCGCCCGACGCGGCCCTTCTCGCCGCGTTCGCGCCCCCTCAGCCCGTTCCGATGCCGACCCCTTCAGCCACCGCCGGCACCGCCGGCACCGCCGCCACGGGCAGCGCCTCCGGCGCGGCCGGTGCGGCAGGCGCGCAAGCGGTGTCGGGACCGCCGGGCGCGGCGGCGGGCGCGGCG
>JAGWTS010000419.1 GCA_028868875.1 Burkholderiales bacterium
GCGCTGGCGCGCGCCGGCGTGCGCGAGGTCGTGATCAACACCGCCTGGCTCGAAGAACAGTTCCCGGCCACGCTCGGCGATGGCTCGCGCTGGGGCCTGGCGATCCACTACCAGCCCGAAGGCCGGCTCTACGGCGGCGCGCTCGAAACCGCGGGCGGCATCGCGACCGCGCTGCCGCGGCTCGCGCCGCGCGGCGACGAGGCCTTCTGGGTCGTCGCCGGCGATCTCTACGCCCCGGGCTTTGCGTTCAACGACGCGCGCCGGCGCGAATTCGAGGCCGGCCAGGCCCTCGGCCACCTCTGGCTCGTGCCCAACCCCGGTTTCAACGCCGAGGGCGATTTCTCGCTCGGCGCGGACGGTCTTCTGTCGCGCGAAGGCGAGCGGCGCTGGACCTACGCCAGCATTGCCTTGCTGCGCCCGGCGATCGTCGCCGGCGTCGCCGCGGGCCGGCGCGCCGCGCTGCGCGAGCCGCTGTTCGCCGCCGCCGCCGCCGGGCGCCTGAGCGGCGAGACCTGGCCGGGCGAGTGGCACAACCTGGGCACGCCGGCACAACTGCGCGAGCTGAACGCGGGCTGAGCGCCGCAACGACAAGAAACGTTACGCGGCGATACCCGCCCGAAAGGACGCGGCAGCGCGCCGCGGCGACCATCCTGTCCACCTCAACCGCGGGCCCGGCCCGCCAAGGACAGCTGGATCATGAAGACCTGGATCAAACGCTCGCTCATCGGACTCGCCGCGGCAGGCGCCCTCTTTGGCGGCATCGCCGCTTTCGCCGACCGCCAGGGCGGCGGCCCCTGCGGCCACATGATGATGGGCATGCACGACCCGGCGGCGATGAAGGCGCGCTTCATCGAGCGCGCGGCGCGCCATCTCGACCTCGACGCGGCGCAGAAGGCCAAGCTCGGCGCGCTCGCCGACAAGATGCAGGAGCAGCGCCAGGCCTTGATGGGCGGCGCGGCCCAGCCCGGCGCGCAACTGCAGGGGCTGATCGCCGGCGCGACCTTCGACCGCGCGAAGGCGAGCGAGCTGGTGGCGGCGAAGATGGACGCGATCAAGACCGGATCGCCCGGCGTGATCGACGCGATGGCGAACTTCTACGACAGCCTCAAGCCCGAGCAGCAGGCCAAGCTGCGCGAGTTCATGACGCGCCACCATCGGGGCGGTGAGCGCGGCGGCGAGCGCGGCGAGCACGACCAGCCCGCCAAGCCGGCCACCTGACGCCAACCGGCGGCGCAAGGCCACAATCCGAGCCATGCGCCGCCTGCTGCTGATCGACGACGACGAGCGCCTGGGCCCGCCGCTGGCGGCCTGGTTCAAGCGCCACGATTTCGAGCTCGAACAGGCAACGCGGCCGAGCGCCGCGCTCGCCCTGCTCGCGGGCGGCACGGCCTACGACGCGGCCATCCTCGACGTGATGCTGCCCGAGATGGACGGCTTCGAGCTCTGCCGCACGATCCGCAAGACGAGCAGCCTGCCGATCGTGATGCTCACCGCGCGCGGCGAGGTCATGGACCGCGTGGTCGGCCTCGAACTCGGCGCCGACGACTACCTGCCCAAGCCCTTCGAGCCGCGCGAACTGCTGGCGCGCATACAGACCGTTCTCCGGCGCACGGCACCCGCCGCAGCCGCTGTGGCGGCAGGCGCCGCCGCCGCCGCGCCGACCCTGCGCTTCGAAGGCCTGGAGATCGACCTGCAGGCGCGCGCCGTGCGCTGCCAGGGCCGCGGCGTCGAACTCACCGGCACCGAATTCGAACTCCTGGCCCTGCTCGCCGGCGCGCCGAACCGGGTCCACAGCCGCGACGACATCCTGAACCGCCTGCGCGGCCATGCCGCGCCGGACATCCACAGCCGCGCCGTCGACATCCTGGTGAGCCGGCTGCGGCGCAAGCTCGAACCGCTGGACGTGATCCGCACCCTGCGCAACGCCGGCTACCTTTTCGCGGCGGCCCGCGAATGAGGCTGCCGCGCTCGATCCGCAGCCGCCTGATGCTGGCCTTCATCGCCCTCGCGGCGGCGGTGACGGCCGTGTTCACGGCCGGCATGCACCGCTTCGCCCACAACGAATGGGAGAACTACGCTCGGCCCCTCGCCGCCGATTACGTCGACCGCCTCGCGGCCGAGATCGGCAACCCGCCCGACCCGCAGCGCGCGCTCGCGCTGACGCAGCGCTTGCCGATCACGGTGCGCATCGAAGGCCCGCGCGTGAACTGGGATTCGCAGCCGCCCGGCCACCACCGGACGCTGCCCTGGGCCTGGGTGCGCCGCAGCGCCGACGGCCACCGCATCGTCTTCGGCCTGGCGCGCGCGCCAGATGCCGAGCGCCCGGCCCGCTTCGGCTGGGCCTTGCTCGCAGCGCTGCTCGCGGTCACGGCGCTCGCCTACTGGGCGGTGGCGCGCCTGCTCGCGCCGCTGCGGCCGATCGTCGCCGGCGTCGAGTCGTTCGGGCGCGGCGAATTCGGGCGCCCGATCGCGGTGGCGCGGCGCGACGAACTCGGGCTGCTGGCCGAACGCATCAACGGCATGGCGGCGAACCTGGACGCCATGCTCCAGGCCAAGCGCACGCTGCTGCTGGCGATCAGCCACGAGCTGCGCAGCCCCTTGACGCGCGCCCGCGTCAACGCCGAGCTGATCGAGGAAAGCGAGGCACGCAGCGCCTTGCTGCAGGACCTGGGCGAGATGCGCGAGCTCATCACCGACCTGATCGAGAGCGAGCGCCTGGCGCAAGGCCATTCGGCGCTGCAGGCCGAGCCCGTCGACCTCGCGGCGCTGGCGCGCGAGCTCGTCGCCGGCGCCTTCGGCGGGCGCGGGCTGCGGCTCGATCTCGAAGAACTCGGGCCGGTCCACGCCGACCCGGCGCGCCTAAGGCTGCTGCTGCGCAACCTGATCGACAACGCCTTGCGCCACGGCGGCGGCGCGGCCGCGCCCGAGGTCTTCCTGCGGCGCGAGGCCGACGGCCGCATCGCGCTCGGCGTGCGCGACCACGGGCCCGGCGTCGGCGCCGAGCAGATCGAGCGCCTGGGCCAGGCCTTCTACCGCCCCGACAACGCGCGCAGCCGCAGCGAAGGCGGGGTCGGCCTCGGCCTGCACCTGTGCCGCCTCGTCGCCCAGGCCCATGGCGGCGAGCTGCGCATCCGCCGCGCCGAACCGGGGCTCGAGGTCAGCGCAGTCTGGCCGGCGCCAGCCGCCTGAACACGCCGCTCAATCGGCAATCGCCACCGTCGCGGCATCGATGCGCGCGAGGACCTCGGGCGTGAGCCGCTCCATCAGCGCCAGCGCCCCGAGGTTGGAATCGAGCTGGGCGCGCTTCGACGCCCCGGTGATGACCGTGCTCACGCGCGGATTCTTCGCCACCCAGGCGATGGCGAGCTGTGCCAGGGTGGCGCCGAGCTCGGCCGCGATCGGCTCCAGCGCCGCCACCGCGGCGTTGCGCGCCGGGTTCGTCAGCCCCTCGCGCAGAAAGCCCATGCCCGGCATCGCGCCGCGGCTGCCCTCGGGAATGCCGCCGCGGTACTTGCCAGTGAGCAGGCCCGAGGCGAGCGGGCTCCAGGTCGTGAGGCCCAGGCCGGTCGATTCGTAGAGCGGCGCGTATTCCTGCTCGACGCGGCGCCGGTGCAGCAGGTGGTATTGCGGCTGCTCCATCAAGGGCTTGTGCCAGCCGTAGCGCTCGGCCAGGTCCCAGGCGGCCTTGAAATCGGCCGCGCTCCATTCGCTCGTGCCCCAGTACAAGGCCTTGCCCTGGACGATGAGGTCGTTCATCGCGCGCGCCGTCTCCTCGATCGGCGTCGTCGGGTCGGAGCGGTGGCAGAAGATCAGGTCCAGATGCTCGAGACCGAAGCGCTTCAGCGAGCCGTCCACCGCCTGCATCAGGTACTTGCGGTTCAGCGTGTCGCGCCGGTTCACGCCCTCGCCTTCGCCGCCCAGGCCCCAGAAGTACTTCGACGAAACGACGTAGTTCAGGCGCGGCCAGCCGAGCTTCCTGAACGCCGCGCCCATCACCTCCTCGCTGTGGCCGCCGGCATAGGCCTCGGCGTTGTCGAAGAAGTTGATGCCGGCATCGAAGGCCGCGGCCATCATCTCGACCGCGGCGGAGGTGTCGACCTGGTTGTGATACGTGACCCAGGAGCCGAGCGAAAGAAGGCTCAGGCGCAGGCCGGAGCGGCCGAGGTGGCGGTACTGCATGGGGGATGCCCTCGCTAAATGGGAGCCGGCGAGCGTAGCGCAGGCTTCAAACCGCCGCCATGCCGGCGCAGAAGGCCTCCTCGAAGACCGAATAGCCTGCGAGATCGGAATCGGCGCACTCGCACTCGCACGCGCCCGCGCGCGGCGCAGCCGGGCGCCCAGGCCGGGGAGGGTGGCACCGAGGTCGGTGACGATGACGCGCTGGTAGGCGCCGTCGCTGCGCCGGGTCGCGCTGTCGCCGGAGAAGCGGTCCTCGGCCCGGTGGGTGAGGCGGCCTG
>JAGWTS010000052.1 GCA_028868875.1 Burkholderiales bacterium
TGGCGCCGGCCTGGCAGAACCTGGCCGCGATCCACGACGCCCGCGGCGAGGACGAAGCCGCGCGCCGCTGCCGCGAACAGGCCTACCGCCTGCAGCGCGTCTTCGTCGAGGCGCTCGACGCGCCGACGCGGCGCCTGCTGGTGCTGTGCGCCGGCGCGGCTGCGGGCAACGTGCCGTTCGAGACCCTGCTGTCCTCAGGGCGCAGCCTGCTCATCAAATACGCGATCGACTTCGCCGCTTCCGCGGAGGATGCCGCGCTACCGCCTTTCGACCTCGTGTTCAACGCCATCGGCGATGCCGACATCGCGGCGCCGCTGGCGGCGCGGCTCGAGGGCTTTGCGCAGAGGTGCCGGAAGCCGCTGCTCAACCACCCGGTTGCCGTCGCCCGCACCCGGCGCGACCGTCTGCCCGCCTTGCTCGAAGGGCTGGACGCGGCCGAGACCGCGCCCTGCATCCGCCTCGATGCGGCGCCCGCGAACGCGACCGACCTGCGGCGGCTGCTCGAAGCCGCGGGCCTCGAAGCCCCGCTGCTGGTGCGTCCGGCGGCCAGCCACGGCGGGCTCGGGCTGACGCGTTGCGAGAGCGTCGCGGCCGCTTTCGAAGCGCTCCACGCGCTTGGTGGCGCGGGCTACTTGACGGCGTTCCGCGACAGCCGCGACCCCGACGGCTGCTGGCGCAAGTACCGCGTCGTCTTCGTCGACCGCGAGCCGCTGCCCTACCACCTCGCGATCTCGGGCGCGTGGATGGTCCACTACCGCTCGGCGGGAATGGAAGGCCAGGCCGGCCGGCTCGCCGAGGAAGCGCGCTTCCTGGCCGACCCCGAAGCCGCGCTCGGCGCCCCGGCCTGGGCCGCGCTGCGCGAGATCGGGCGCCGCCTGGACCTCGACTACGCCGGCATCGACTTCACGCTTCGGCCCGACGGCCGGCTGCTGGTGTTCGAGGCCAACGCGACCATGCTCGTGCACCGCGAGCGCCGCGACGGCCCGCTCGCCCGCAAGAACACGGCGGTGCAGGCCATTGCCGAGGCCT
This sequence comes from Burkholderiales bacterium, assembly GCA_028868875.1. Classification (GTDB taxonomy): domain Bacteria; phylum Pseudomonadota; class Gammaproteobacteria; order Burkholderiales; family Burkholderiaceae_C; genus Rubrivivax. The sequence goes on from JAGWTS010000052.1 coordinate 1,030, forward strand.
TCGAACGCCGCTTGCGGCAGGTGGCGGGCGCCTGAAACCGGGTCAGAAGGGAACCGGCGCCCCGCGCCAGTCGGCGGGCAGGGGCCGGGCGCGCGCGATCGCGCCTTCGGCGCTGCACCAGCCTTCGCTCGCGTTGCGGCCGGGGCGGCGGCGCCAGACATTGAGCAGGCCCTTGCAACGGGCGTAGAAGCGGAAGAAGCGCAGCACCGCCTCGATCTCGTCGGCGCCGGGTTCGGCCAGGCTGCAGACGAGCTTGTCGTCGACCAGGCCGCGGTCGGTGAGCGTGACCGCCCCCCAGGCCTTGACCCGCAAACGGCTTCCGGGCGCCAAGCGCGGGCCGAGGACGAGGGCGTCGAGCAGGTCGCCTTCGAGCCCGAGATGGCTCGGGACCGAGCCGTAGTTGTAGGGGCAGGGCAGGGGCGAGACGAAATCGACGCGCCCGCTCGAACCGCGCTTGACGAAGCTGCCGCGCGGCACCTCGATCACCACGTCCAGCTCCGGCGGCACGGCGGCAAGGCGGGCCGAGGGCGGGACTGTCATGCTCAGTCGATCAGGCCATTCTCGTCGTGGAACGGATACGGCCCGTCGAAGGAGCCCACCGGCATGAGGTGGCTCACCAGCGGCGCGCCGCCGCCCCAGGCGTGGACCAGGAAGCCGGGCGGCTCCATCATGAAGGCCGAGTCGGCATCGGGCGTGAGGTCCAGCGCCACCTGGTGCGCGGTGGAAGGTGCGGTAAGCGCGATCGTGCCGGCCCAGCGCGCCTGGATGCTGCGGTGCAGATGGCCGCAGATCACGCGCTCTACCTGCGGGTGGCGCCGCACGACCTCGGCCAGGGCCTCGGCGCCGCGCAGGCCGATCTCGTCCATGTGGCCGATCAGCGTCTCGAAAGGCGGGTGGTGCAGCGCGAGCAGGGTCGGCGTGCGCGGCTCGCGCGCCAGCAACTCGTCGATCTGCTGCAGGCGCTCGGCGCAGAGCTCGCCGTGCGGCTGGCCGGAAACCACGGTGTCGGCGGCGACGAGGCGCGCCCCGCCGAGGTCCACCGCGTACTGGATCCAGTGCCCGCCGCCCTGCAGGTAGGCATGCTCGGGGAAGGCCTGGCGCAGGGCCTCGCGGTCGTCGTGGTTGCCGGGCATCAGGTAGACCGTGCAGGCCAGGGGCTCTAGCAGGCTGCGCAACTGCTCGTATTCGGCGGCGCGGCCGAAGTCGGCAAGGTCGCCGGTGACGACGACGGCGCGCGGCGGCTGGCGCAGCCGGCCCACCGCCGCCACCGCCTCGCGCAGGTAGGCGGCGGTGTCGACGCGGCCGTAGGCGATCTCGCCGGGGGCCTTGATGTGGGGGTCGCTGAGCTGGACGAGCGAGTGGTTCATGGCTTCATCCTTCGGTGGCCGCCATCAGGTGGGAGGGGTCCAGCGCGAGCCGGACCCGATCGCCGGGGCGGTGCGGCGAATCCTTCGCAGTCTCGCAGACCAGGCTACCCTGGTCCTCGGTGTGGAGGAAGATCTGCAGCCGCTCGCCGAGGAACACCCGGCGCGCGACGCGGGCCCCGGGCTCGTTCGCGTCGGAGGGCTGCAGGCGCAGGTCTTCCGGACGCAGCAGCAGCCGGGTCGAGCGCGCCAGTGCCGGCGGGCAGGGCAGCACCTGATCGCCCACGCGCAGCACGCCGGACGCGATGTCGGCTGCGCTGCGCTCGAGCCGGTTCACGCGGCCGAGGAATTCGGCGACGAAGGGATGCGCGGGCTGCCGGTACAGCGATTCGGCGTCGCCGACCTGGACGATGCGCCCGCGCTGCATCACCGCGAGCCGATCCGCCATCGCCATCGCCTCGTGCTGGTCGTGAGTGACGTGGATCGCGGTGATGCGCAGCTCGCGCAGCAGCAGTGCGAGTTCGTCGCGCAAGGTCTCCTTGAGCTGGGCGTCGAGCGCGGTCAGCGGCTCGTCGAGCAGAAGCACGCGCGGCTGCACCGCGACCGCGCGTGCCAGGGCGACGCGCTGGCGCTGGCCGCCGGAAAGCGCGGCCGGGCGCCGCTGCTCGAGTCCGTTCAGGCGCACGAGGTCGACGAGTTCGCCCACGCGCTGGCGGATCTGCGCCACCGGCAGCCCGCGCACGCGCAGGCCGTAGCCGATGTTGGCCTCGACCGTCATCTGGGGGAACAAGGCGTAGTGCTGGAACATCATGCCGACGCCGCGCTTTTCGATCGGCGTGTCGCTCACGTCTTCGTCGTTGAAGGCGATGCGTCCGCCGGGGTCGGGCGCGACGAGGCCGGCGACGATGCGCAACAGCGTGGTCTTGCCGCAGCCCGAGGGGCCGAGCAAGGCCAGCACCTCGCCGGGCTCGACGACGAGGGTCGTCGGCTCGAGCGCGACCGAGGCGCCATAGGTCTTGGCGCAACCGCTGATGGATACGCAGGTGGGTTCAGGATTTTTCATCGAGGCTTCCTTGGCGTTGTTCGAGCCAGCGCGCGAGCGCCTGCATGGCCCAGAGCACGGGCAGGATGAGGGCGAAGAAGATCAGCGTGTAGGCCGAGCCGATCTCGATGCGCATCGAGGCATAGCTGTCGGCCAGCCCCACCGGCAGGGTGCGGGTGAGTGGGGTGTGGAGCATCCAGGTGAGGTTGAACTCGCCGACCGAGAGCGTGAACACCATCAGCGCGGCGGCGACGATCGAAGGCGCGACCGCCGGCACCAGCACGCCCAGGAAGCGCTGGCCGAAGCCGGCGCCGAGCGAGCGCGCCGCTTCGTCGAGGGCGACGAGATCGTCGCGCGCAAAGGCCGCCGCCACCGGCCGCACCATGAAGGGCAGGGTGAAGAGCAGGTGGCCGACGAGGATGAAGCCCATGCTCTGGCGAAAGCCGCGCCATTCGCCGTAGGCGAGGATCAGCGCGAGCGCGGTCGCCAGGCCCGGCACGGCGACCGGCAGGGTCAGCAGTTCCTCGAAGGCGCGGGCGGCGCGCGAGCCGCTGCGCGCGAGCGCGTAGGCACAGGGCACGCCCAGCAGCAGCGCGAGTGCGACGCAGGCCAGCGCGAGCCCGACCGAGCGCAAGGCGGTGTCGCCGTAATTGGCCCAGACCTCGGCGAGCCAGCGCGTGGTCAGGCCGCTCGCCAAGCCGCGCGTGAAGTTCTCGACCAGCCCGGCGCTGAGCGACATCAGCATCGGCGCCACCGTGAACACCGCCACCGCCGCGGTGATGGCGGCGAGCAGGGGCGCATCGAAGCGCTTGTTCGCCGTCTTCATGCCGCGGCTCCCGCCGTCGGCGCGCCGAAGCGCCGCGCCAGGAAGAGCACGCCCCAGGTCATCGCCCCGAGCGCGATCGAGAGCGAGGCCGCGAGCGCGAAGTTGGCGTAGTTGGTGAACTCGTTGTAGATCGTGATCGGCAGCACCTCGTAGCGGCTGGCCAGCGTGAAGGCGGTGCCGAAGGCGCCCATCGAGGTCGCGAAGAGGATGGCGCCGCTGGCCATCGCGGTGGGCGCGAGTGCGGGCCACCAGACGTCGAGCACGATGCGCAACCGGCCCGCGCCGAGCGAGCGTGCGGCTTCCTCGAGATCGGGCGCCATGCGCTCGGCCACTGCCGTGAACGAGGCGATGGCGCGCGGCAGCGAGAAATACAGATAGGCCAGGAACAGGCCGCTGACGCCGTAAGCGAACGTGATTCGGGTGCCGAACAAGGCGTCGCTGAGGCTCGCGATCGGGCCCTGGCGTCCGCCGAAGAGGATGACGAAGAAGCCGACGATCACGCCCGGAAACGACAGCGGCAGCGTCAGCACCGAGAGCAGCAGGCGCCGCCCGGCGAAGCGGCGCCGGCCGAGGTACAGCCCCACCGCGGCGGCGAGCGCGAGCGAAACCGCCGTGACCGCGATCGAGAGCAGGGTGGTCTGCACCAGGCTCGCGAGATAGCGCGGCTCGGTCAGCACCACGAAATAGGTGGCGGCGCCGGTGCTCGCGGGCAGCGCCGCGAGCCCGGCCATCGGCAGCAGCCAGAACGCGACGAAGAAGACCAGCGCCGGCGCGAGGCAGGCGGCTGCGATCATTGGACTTCGCGGAGATAGCGCTCGGAGAAGGCCTTCTGCACCTTGGCCATCTTCGCGTAGTCGACCGTCTTGGCGCGGGCGTAGGCGCTCGCCGGCAGGAAGTGCGAGGCCGCTTCCTTCGAGACCGCGGAGGTGCGCACCGGGCGCAGGAAGGCGTTGGCCCAGACCTGCTGGCCGGCGTCGGAGAGCACCACGTCGAGCGCCTTCTTCGCGTTGGCCGGGTTCGGGCCCTTGGCGACCAGGCTCATCACGTAAGGCACCATCACCGTTCCCTCGGCCGGGATCACGAACTCGACGTTCGCCTTGTCCTTGTACTTGGCGCGGTAGGCGTTGAAGTCGTAGTCGAGCAGGATCGCGATCTCGCCCGAGAGCACGCGCGCATAGGAGGTCTGCTTGGGCACGATCGGCTCGTTCTTGCGCAGCGCCTTGAAGTACTCGATCGCGGGGCCGAAGTTGTCGAGCGTGCCGCCGCGCGCCATGTTCACCGCCACCGCGCCGACATAGCCGACGAAGGCCGAGGCCGGGTCGAGGTAGCCGACGAGGCCCTTGTACTCGGGCTTGAGCAGGTCGGCCCAGCTGCGCGGCACCGGCTTGCCGTGCAAGGCGTCGACATTGACCATGAAGCCCAGGGTGCCGGAGTGGACCGTGAACCAGTAGCCCTCGGGGTCCTTCAGGCCGTCGGGGATCTCGTTCCAGCCCGCGGGCTTGTAGGGGGCGACGACGCCGGCGGCCTTGGCCTCGATGCCGAAGGTCACGCCGTAGTACACCATGTCGGCGACCGGGCTCGCGCGCTCGGCGATGAGCTGCGACAGCGACTGGCCCGAGTTCTTGTTGTCCGGCGGCACCGTGACGCCGGACTTCTCCTTGATGACGCGCAGCTCGCTGCCCCAGTCGGCCCATTCGGGCGGGCAGTTGTAGCAAAGGGCGGTTTGCGCAAAGGCGCTCGCGGCGGACAGCAGGGCGGCGGCGGCAAGGGCGCGCCGGACGATTCGAACGGGGTTCATGCAGGGCTCCTTGGAACGGGGGGCTGGGGTTGTCGGCGGGCCGCTGGGCCCATCGATTCGAAGGCGTTGAGCGTGCAGGGCAGCGTCAGGCTGGCCGCGGGCCCGGGGCGGGTTCCGGCTTCGAGATGGCCGAGCAGGCAGCGCAGCGCGGTGCGCCCGATCTCTTCGTTGGGCTGGGCGATCGAGGCGAGCGAGGGCATGGTGTCGCGCCCGAGCGCGATGCCGTCGAAGCCGATCACGCTCAGCTCCTGCGGCACCTTCATGCCGGCCAGGGCGGCGGCGCGCAGGCAGCGCAAGGCGAGCAGGTCGTTCGAGCAGACGAGGGCGCTCGGCCGCGGCGCGCGTGCCAGCCGCGCGACGACGAGCTCGTGCGCGGGCTCGACGAAAGGCAGCTCCAGCCGTTCCGGGGCGAGACCGGCCTGTGCCATCGCGCGCTCATAACCGCGCAAGCGTTGCTGGGCCCGGTCGGAAGCCGCGAGCGTGCCGCTGACCATGACGATGCGCTCGTGGCCTTCGCCGCAGAGCCGGGCGACGAGCTGCGCCACCGCGCTTTCGCCGTCGACCGAGACGCAGGGATGCGCGGGATGGCGGTTGTAGGCCAGCACGTAAGGCAGGCGCAGCCGGCGCAGCGCGGCGAGGGTGGCAGACGAAGCGGCGTCGGCCACGGTGAGGATGAGCGCATCGACGCCGCGCGCGGCGAGGCGCTGCAAGGCCTCGCGCTCGGCTTCGCGCCGGTAGTCGGTGGTGAGCGGCAGGATCGAATAGCCGGCGTCGGCTGCCTCGGCCGCGATGCCGGCCAGGCATTCGGCGAACACCGGATTGCGCAGCGTCGGCAGCAGCACGCCGATGCTTCGGCTCTTTTGCAGGCGCAGGGTGCGCGCGCTTTCGTTCGGGGCGTAGGCGAGGGCGTGCGCGGCGGCCCGCACCGCCTCGCGCGTGGCCGGGGCCACGATGGCGGGGCGGTTCAGCGCGCGCGAGACCGTGGCGGTGGAAACACCGGCCCGGCGGGCTACTTCGACGATGCTCATGGCGATGCGAATGTAAAGGTTTTCATTGGGCCCGGGTGATGTGACGCAGCGATGACGGTCCTCGGCCCCGCAACAGGGCAGGGGTGCCGTGGAGCGCCGCAGCCGGGGCACCGCCCGCCCCGGGTGGCGTGCATTTCGCGCCACCCTTCGTCGCTTCGTCGCAGCGGGGCTGCGCTGCCGGGGGCCGGTTCCTAAGCTGGCGCCATCGAATGACACGAGGCGACCCCGACCATGAATCGAATCCCCGTAAGTCCGCGCTGGAAGTCCGCGCTCGCCGCGGCCCTGTGCGCCGCGGCCCTGGCCCCGTCCTGGGCCCTTCCCGACGCCCGCTTCGACCCCGCCTTCGGCTTGTTCAACGCCGCGTCGAACGGCGATTCATCGGCGGTCGACAAAGCCGCCGACGCTTTCGACGAGTTGATGAAGGCCGAGCCTTCGAACCTCGTGTTGATGGCTTACGACGGCGCTGCGACCTCGATGAAGGCGACGACGACGCTGCTGCCCTGGAAGAAGATGGGCTATGCCGAAGACGGCCTGGCGCGCCTCGACAAGGCGCTGGCGCTGCTGACGCCGGCGCAGGACGCGGTTATCCAGCACGGCACGCCGGGCTCGCTCGAAGTGAAGTTCGTCGCCGCCAACACGTTCCTCGCGGTTCCGGGCTTCATGAACCGGGCGCAGCGCGGTGCCAAGCTGCTCGACGAAGTGCTGGCGAGCCCGCTGTTCGCGAGCGCCGCGTTGCCGTTCAAAGGCGCGGTCTGGCTGCGCGCGGCCCGGCGCGCGCGGGCCGAGAAGCGCGAGCCCGATGCCCGGCGCTGGCTCGCCCTCGTGATCGACAACCATGCGCCGCAGGCCGACAAGGCGCGCGCACTGCTGCAGGAGGCGTCATGAGCGGCAGCAAGGGCCAGCCCGTGGTCGAGCTGCGCGAGGTGCGCAAGACCTACCGCCTGGGCAGCCACGTGATCCCGGCGCTGCAAGGCATCGACCTCGCCGTGCGGCGCGGCGAGCTGCTGGCGCTCACCGGCCCTTCGGGCAGCGGCAAGAGCACGATCCTCAACCTGTGCGGCCTCATCGACCGCCCCGACAGCGGCGCCATCCTCTTCGCCGGCCAGCCGGTCGGCGGCCTCGACGAGATCGGCCGCACCCTGCTGCGGCGCGACGCCCTGGGTTTCGTCTTCCAGAGCTTCAACCTCGTGCCGGTGATGACGGTGGCCGAGAACGTCGACTACCCGCTTTTCATCGCGGGCGTTCCCCCGGCCGAGCGGCGCGAACGCGTCGCCGCCCAGCTCGAGGCGGTGGGCCTGGCGGAACACGCCCAGCACCGCCCCGACGCGCTCTCGGGCGGCCAGCGCCAGCGCGTCGCGATCGCCCGTGCCCTGGTCAAGCGCCCGCGCCTCGTGATCGCCGACGAACCCACCGCGAGCCTGGACTCGCACACCGCAGACCAGGTGCTCGACCTGATGCGCGAACGCTGCCACGCCGAAGGCGCGGCGTTCGTGATCGCCACCCACGACTCGCGCCTCACCTCGCGCTGCGACCGGGTGTTGGCCCTGCTCGACGGAAGACTCCAATGAGATGGCTTTGGTTTGCCCTGCAGAACACCATGCGCAATCGGCGCCGCTCGGCGGTGACGATCGCGATCGCGGCGATGGGCACCGCCGCCATCCTGCTCGCCGGCGGTTTCGCGCTCTACACCTACCAGGGCCTGGCGCAGCAGGCGGCGCGCAGCACCGGCCACCTGATCGTCGGCCTGCCGGAGCAGTTCAGCAAGGATGAAGACCAGCCGCTGCAATACGGCCTGGACGACTACAAGAAGGTGAGCGCGGCCCTCTTGGCCGACCCCGACGTGCGCCAGGTGCTGCCGCGCGTGAGCTTCACCGGCCTCGTCAGCAACGGCGACAAGTCGACCGTGATGCTGGCCTACGGCGTCGAGCCCGACAGCGAGTTCGCGGTGAAGGGTCCGTTCCTGCAGATGCTCGCCGGCGAGGTGCTTAGCTCGGGCAGCGCGGGCGCCGAGATCATGCTCGGCGAAGGCCTGGCCAGGAGCCTGAAGGCCAAGCCTGGCAGCGGCCTGACCCTGCTCGCGAGCACGACCGACGGCGCGCTCAACGCGGTCGACGTGACCGTCAAGGGCGTGTTCTCCACCGGCGTGCCCGACATCGACCGCCGCATCGTCTACACCGACATCGCGACCGCGCAGAAGCTGCTCAACACCAACCGCGTCTCGACCCTGGGCGTGTTCCTGCGCAGCATGGACGCCACCGCCGGCGCGCAGCAGCGCGTGCGCGCCGCCTTTCCGAAGCTGGAAGTCCAGACCTGGCTCGACCAGGCCTTCTTCTACCGCGCCGTGCGCGACCTCTACAACCGGATCTTCGGCGCTTTAGGCCTCATCATCGGCGTCATCGTCGCCTTCGTCGTCACGAATGCGATGGCGATGGCGATCATCGAACGCACGCGCGAGATCGGCACCGTGCGCGCCCTGGGCACCCTGCCTTCGCAGCTGCTGCGCAGCCTCGCGCTCGAAGGCATGGTGCTGGGCGGTGCCGGCGCGCTGCTGGGCATGTTGCTGGCGCTCGGCGTCACCTTCCTGCTCTATGTCGTGCCGGTGCAGATGCCGCCGCCGCCGGGCAACACCCGCGGCTATCCGCTGAACATCGCCTTCGATGCGCTGATGTACCTCGGCACCGGCCTCGCGATGATCCTGCTCTCGATGGCGGCCTCGGCCTGGGTCGCGCGCCGCACCGTTCACACGCCGGTCGTCGACGCCCTGGCCCATACCTGAAACCTGAACCGATCCGACCATGAACATCCTCCATCGAAGCCTTGCCGTGGCTGCGCTCGCCGCCTGCACCTTGCCCGCTTCAGCCGCTTCAGCCGCTTCGGCCGACGAGGTCTCCAGCCTGCTCGCCGCCGCCGACCACTACCGCATGAGCAGCGAGAACATGCGCGTCGAAACCCTGGTGAGCGTCTCCAACGCCGACGGCACGCCCGACAAGGAGAGGCGCTACACCGTCTACGTCCAAGCCAGGCACCAATCGCTGGTGCTGATGAAGAGCCCGGCCGAGAAAGGCCAGAAGGTCTTGATGCTCGGCGACGACTTCTGGCTCATGCTGCCGGGCAGCCAGCGCGCCCTGCGCATCACGCCGATGCAGAAGCTGCTCGGCGACGCCAGCACCGGCGACATCGCCACGCTGAGCTGGGCCGAGGACTACAGCGGCAAGCTCGTCGGCGACGAACCTTGCGGCGAGCCCGAGCAAACCTGCCAGCACCTGAGCCTGGCCGCCGACCGCAAGGGCGTGACCTACCAGCGCATCGAGCTGTGGATCGGCAAGAAGCACCACGAGCCGGTGAAGGCCGACCTCTACGTGCAGTCCGACAAGCTCGCCAAGCAGGCGCGCTTCGTGATGGACAAGCCGGCGGCGCCGACGATGGTCACCGAGATGCTGTTGCGCGACCAGCTCACGAGCAAGAAGGACACGCGCGTGCGCTACGTCGATCGCAAGGAGCAGACGCTGCCCGAGTCCTGGATGAACCCGATGTTCCTGGCCCACAACCCGGGCCTCGAATGAAGCCGGCGCTCCTCGTCGCCGCCTTGTGGCTGGCCGCGGCCGCCGTCGCGCCGACGGCCGGGTCAGCCCAGGCCGTGGTCGCAGCCAGCGGCTGGGCGGCGGCCGAGTTCAGCGGCCAGATCCGGCCCGAGCTGCGCGCGGTGCAGCGGCCGGGGCGCGGCCCGATCGGCCTCGCCGACGCGATCGAGCCCGGCCGCGTCGCCTCGGGCAGCGGCCTCGTCGTGCAGAGCGAACTGCGCGCCCGGCTGCAGGGCTGGCATGCCACCGCGACCTTGCAGCAGCAGCGGCTGCAAGGCGCGGGCTGGCATGACCAGGGCTGGTTCAACGAAGCCTACGGGTCGGGCGGTAGTGCCGGCTCGGGCTGGCAGTGGAGCGCGGGCAAGAGAATCGTCGGCTGGGACGTGGGCTACGGCTTCCGCCCCGACGACATGGTGCAGCAGGAGACGCGCCGGACCCTGCTCGCGACGACGCCGATCGGCCGCCCGGTGTTGATGGCCGAGCATTTCGACGCCAGCACGGCCTGGTCGTTCGTGCTCGTCAACGTCACCCACTCGCGCCACGAACCTGGCGCTGACGAGCCGGCTTTCGCGGCGCGCTGGTACCGCCGCATCAATGCCCTCGACGCCTATGGCTTTCTGCGCCATGGCGCGCACACGGGGCAGAGCGTGGGCGCGGCCGCGGCCTGGGTCGCCGGCGAATCGCTCGAGCTGCACGCCTCGTGGCGTTGGCTCGCAGCGGCCGACACCCTGGCGCCGGCCGCCGACAGCGGGGGCCTGGCCCGCGCCAACCCCTGGCAGCCGGCGACAGTCGGCAGCTCGGTGCAAGGGCTGGTCGGCGGTACCTGGACCGATGCCGAGCAGTTCAGCCTGCTCGCCGAAGCCTGGTGGGACGGCACGGCCCTGTCCGATGGCCAGTGGCGCGCCTGGTCGGCGCGCAACCGGCAGTTCGAGGCTGATGCGGCCACGCCCGCGCCACGTTCCGTGGTCGCGGGCAACCTGGCCTGGCAGGCAAGCGCCTTCGACGCCGCGAACAACCTGCGCCGCGCCAACCTCTACCTGCGCGCGAGCTGGACCCGGGACCATTGGCAGCCCGCGCTCGACATCCTCTACCACCCGGCCGACGGCGGGCGCAGCCTCACCGCGTCGCTCGGCTGGCAGGGCGACCGCTGGCGCTTCGATGCGGCGGCGCGCTGGTACGGTGGCCCCTGCAGCGCGGTCCTGGCCCAGCTGCCGACCCGGCTGCAGATCGTCGGCGCCGGGACCTGGAGCTTCTGATCCGCTTGCCCCGGGGGGGCGCAGTCTTGCGCCGGCGCTCGGTTGACGCTACCGTTGGCCGCGAACCAACGCCGCTGCGGACCCTCTCTTGATCGTTGTCGTGAATGCCGTTGTGAATGCTGTAGTGAATGCCGATTCGAATGCCGTCGTCGCTGCCTTGTCGGGTCGCACCGCCGCGCGCGCCGCGCGCCGTCGCCGTGCCGTCGCGGCGCGCCGCGGGCTCGCCTTTGTCGCTCTGCTCGCCGCCGCTTTCAGCGCGGCGGGACAGGATGCGGCGACGCTGCGCAACCAGTTCGCCGCCGCGCGCGCCCAGCCCGGCGCCGACATCTTCGGGCGCCCGCTGTACCTGCGCTCGACCGAGGCGCCGGACCACCTGCAAGGCGATGTCTACGCCCTCGTCGACCGCCCGTATGCCCAGGTGCGCGAGGCGTTGACTCCGCCCGCGCATTGGTGCGCGGTGCTGATCCTGCACCTGAACGTCAAGTACTGCCGCGCCAGCGGTGACCCGGCGGCGCTGGACGTGGGCGTCGGCCGCAAGATCGACCAGCCCTTGAGCGAGGCCTACTGGGTCCACTTCGCCTACCGCGTCGCGAGCGCGGGTGACGACTTCATGCGCCTGACGCTCAAGGCGCCGAGCGGGCCGTTGTCGACGAAGGACTACCGCCTCGTCTTCGAGGCCGCGCCCTACGACGCCAAGCGCAGCGTGCTGCACATGGGCTACGGCTACGGCTATGGCTTCGCGGCGCGGGTCGGCATGCAGGCCTATCTCTCGACCCTGGGCAGCGCCAAGGTCGGCTTCAGCGTCGTCGGCCGCAACCCCGACGGCAGCCCCGAGCATGTGGGCGGCGTGCGCGGCGTGGTCGAGCGCAACACGATGCGCTACTACTTCGCGATCGAGGCCTACCTCGCCGAGCTGGCGCTGCCGCCCGGGCAGCGCGCGGCCCAGGCGGCGCAGGACTGGTTCGACCTCACCGAGAAGTACCCCGAGCAATTGCACGAGCTCGACCGCGACGCCTACCTGCAGATGAAACAGCGCGAACGCGAGCGCGAGCGCACCGAGGCCCCGCCGGCGCAAGGCGGCTGACGCCGGCTTGACCCGCGTCAAGCGCCGCGGCGACTTCGGGTGCAAGCTGGGCGCCGGCTCGACAGGAGAACAGCGCATGCGACTCGAATTCCTCGGCGCCACCGGCACCGTCACCGGTTCGAAGTACCTGCTCGAACAGGGCACTCGGCGCCTGCTCGTCGACTGCGGCCTGTTCCAGGGCCTGAAGCAGCTGCGCCTGCGCAACTGGGAGGCGCTGCCGCTGGCGGCCGACTCGATCGACGCCATCGTGCTCACGCACGCCCACATCGACCACAGCGGCTTCATCCCGCGCCTGGCGCTGCTGGGTTTTCGCGGGCCGGTGTATTGCACCGAGGCGACCTTCGAGCTCTGCCAGCTGCTGCTGCCCGATTCGGGCCACCTGCAGGAAGAGGAGGCGGCGTTCGCGAACCGCCACGGCCACTCGAAGCATAAGCCGGCGCTGCCGCTGTACACCGCGGAACAGGGGCGCGCGGTATTGAAGCAGTTCAAGCGCCTGCCCTTCGACGAGGAGTTCTCGCCCTGGCCCGGACTCGCGCTGCGCTATCGGCGTGCCGGCCACATCCTGGGTGCGGCCAGCGTGCGCTTCGAATGGGCCGGCGGCAGCATCCTGTTCTCGGGCGATCTGGGCCGCGACGACGACCTCGTGATGCGTGCGCCGGCCGCGCCCGATGCGGCGGACCAGGTGGTGATCGAGTCGACCTACGGCGACCGGCGCCATCGCGACGCGGACGCCTTGTCGAGCCTGGCCGAGGTCGTCAACCGCACGGCGGCGCGCGGCGGCATGGTCGTGATCCCGGCCTTCGCGGTCGGCCGCGCCCAGACCCTGCTGCACTGCCTGCACCTGCTGAAGCAGGCGCGGCGCATCCCCGACCTGCCGGTGTTCCTGAACAGCCCGATGGCGGCCGACGCCACCGCCTTGTACTGCCGCCACCCCGATGAGCACCGGCTCAGCGCCGACGACTGCACCGCCTTCGGCCGCGACGTGACCATCGTCAACAGCGTCGAGGCCTCGAAGCAGCTCAACGGCCTGAGCTTCCCGTCGGTGATCGTCTCGGCCAGCGGCATGGCCACCGGCGGGCGCGTGCTGCACCACCTGCGCGCCTACGCCCCGGATCCGCGCAACACGATTCTCTTCGCCGGCTACCAGGCCGCGGGAACGCGCGGCGCGGCCATGCTGGCCGGCGCCGAGACGATCAAGATCTTCGGCGAGCACGTGCCGGTGCGCGCCGAGGTCGCGAACCTGGACATGCTCTCGGCCCACGCCGACCGCGAGCAACTGCTGGCCTGGATCGGCGCCTTGGCGCGCGCGCCGCAGCAGGTGTTCGTGACCCACGGCGAGCCGAGCGCCGCCGACTCCTTGCGCCAGGCGGTCGAGGAGCGGCTGCACTGGCCATGCCAGGTGCCGGAGTACCGCTCCAGCCATGAACTGGGCGCTGCGGCGGCGGGCGCCGACACGACTCTCGCCACGCGGAGCTTGGAGCGATGAAGGCCGACCCGACCCCGGCGGGCGTCCAGGCGTTGCGCCCCGGGCGCGAGCTGATGACGCGCCAGCAACTGCCTTACTTCGTCGGCATCTCGGGCCGCAGCGTCGGCGCGCAAGGGCTCTCGATGCACCTGGTGGTGATTCCGCCGGGCGCGCGCTCGCAGCCCCACCGCCACGTCGGCCACGAGACCGCCATCTTCGTGCTCGAAGGCCGGGTCCTCACGCGCTGGGGCGAAGCGCTCGAGCACGAGGTGGTGAGCGAGGCCGGCGAGTTCCTCTTCGTTCCGCCCGGCGTGCCGCACGAGGCCGTGAACCTGAGCCCGACCGAGCCGGCGCGCGCGGTCGTGGCGCGCAACGACCCGGCCGAGCAGGACCGGGTGGAACCCTGGCCGCCGGCAGCGCCGGGCTGAAGACGCGCGCGGCGCCGGCGGCGACGCTGCGGGCGGGTCAGGCCGCGGCGGCGCGCGGATCGAGCGACGACACTGCGCGCGATTCCAGCGGCGACGCCCTGAGCGAATCAGGTGGCGACGCCATGCGCGAATCAGGTGGCGACGCCATGCGTCGGGGCAGCATCGCCGCCTGCTCGCCCAGGTCCCAGAACAGCCCCGTCATCAGCTCCAGTGCCTGGCGCGCCAGCGGCGCCAGCAGATGTTCGTCGGGGGCGTGCTGGTTGCAGGCGCCGTAGCTGTGCGGCACCCAGATCGTCGGCAAGCCCAGGATGTCGGCGAAGACCTCGTTCGGCAGCGAGCCACCGAGGTTGGGCAGCAGCACCGGGGCGACGCCGGTGCTGCGGGCGATCGAATCGAGGCTGAAGCGGACCCAGGGGTTGTCGGGGTCGAGGCGGGTCGCGGCGCTGGCCGTCACCCGGTCGACCACGATGTCGTCGAAGCCGTGGCGCGCGAGGTGCGCGCGGACCTTGGCCGCGAGCTCGGACAAGTCGGTGCCGACGACATGGCGAAGGTGCAGCGTCGCGCGCGCCGAAGGCGGAATCGCGTTCACGGGCTGGTCGGGGTTGCCGCAGCGGTAGGCCAGCACTTCGAGCGTGTTCCAGCCGATGACGCGCTCGGCCGGGCTCAGCCCGGGCTCGCCCCAGTCGGCATCGACGGCGGGGTCGCCCGCGTCGCCGCCGAACTCGAGGCCGGCCAGGGCCGCGCGCACGTTGACGGGGATCGGCGGCGGGCGCAGCGCCTCGATCAGGATCCGCCCGCGGCCGTCGACGAGGCAGGCGATGGCATTGGCGAGCACCGTTCCGGGGTTGCGCAAGAGCCCGCCCCAGTTGCCCGAATGGTGGGCGCCTTCGCGCAGCGTGAGCGAGAGGTCGAAGTTCGCGACCCCGCGCGAGCCGAGAAAGACGGTCGGCAGGTCGCGGCGCTGGCGCGGGCCGTCGCTGGCGATCAGCACGTCGGCGGCCAGCGCCTGGCGCTCGGCCGCGCAAAAGGCGGCGAGGCCGGGCGAGCCGGTCTCCTCGCCGGTCTCGAGCAAGACCTTGATGTTGAAGCCCAGGCGGGCGCCGCGCTCGGCCAGCACCTGGGCCAGCGCGGCGAGGTTGATGCTGTGCTGGCCCTTGTTGTCGGCGCTGCCGCGGCCGTAGAGGCGCTCGCCTTCCTGCGTCAGCTGCCAGGGGCCGCGCCCGCGCGTCCAGGAAGCGTCCTGGCCGCGGATGACGTCGCCGTGGCCGTACATCAGCACGGTGGGCAGCGACTCATGCTCGTGGCGCGTCGCGACGAGCAGGGGGCCGAAGCGCGGCTCGGGGTTGTCGTGCAGCCGCGTCTCGAAGCCGAGCGCTGCCAGCGCCGGGGCGATCTCGTCGGCGAGATAGGCGCGCAGCAGCGGCGCCGCGTCCGGATCCTGGCTTTCGCTGCGGCAGGCGACGCGGCGCGCCAGGTCGGCGAAGAAGTCGCCGCTGTCGAAATGCCGGCGCGCGCGCTCCAGCGCGTGGTCCCGGGTCGCTGCTGCTGCGTTCATCGCGTGTCGTCCCTCTCTGCGGCCGGCGCGCGGCCTGGCGGCCGACGATAGCAGCGCCGCGGCGCGCGGGCGCGGCTCTCAAGGCACGAGCACGGCGGCGCCCTGCAAGCGGCCGGCGCGCAGATCGGCGAGCGCTTCGTTCGCCTGTTCGAGCGCGTAGACCGTGGTCTGCACCTGCAGCGCCATGCCGGCCACGGCGCGCAGGAATTCGCGCCCGTCTTCACGCGTCAGGTTGGCGACCGAGCGCAGCGAGCGTTCCTGCCACAAGATGCGGTAGGCGAACGACGGAATGTCGCTCATGTGGATGCCGCCGCAGACCACGCAGCCGCCTTTGCGCAGCGCCGCCAGCGCCTGGGGCACGAGTTCGCCGGCGGGGGCGAAGACGAGCGCGGCGTCGAGTTCGGCCGGCGGCTTTTCATCGGCCGCGCCGGCCCAGACTGCGCCGAGCGAGCGCGCAAAGTCCTGGCTCGTCGTATCGCCGCGGCGCGTGAAGGCGTAGACGCGCCGGCCCTGCTCGCGCGCGACCTGGGCGATGAGGTGGGCGGCGGCGCCGAAGCCGTACAAGCCCAGGTCGTTCGCGCCTTCACCGGCCAGGCGCAGCGTGCGCCAGCCGATGAGGCCGGCGCAAAGCAGCGGCGCGATCTTCGCCGGGTCGGTCTCGGCCAGGTCCAGCGCGAGGCAGAAGTCGGCCGCGGCGACGACGTGGCTGGCGAAGCCGCCATCGCGGCTGCAGCCGGTGAAGAGCGGGTCGTCGCAGAGGTTCTCGCGGCCGCTGCGGCAATAGCGGCAGACGCCGCAGCTGCGGCCGAGCCAGGGCACGCCGACGCGCTGGCCCAGGGCGAGCGCCGTGACGCCGGGCCCCAGGGCTTCGACCACGCCGACGATCTCGTGCCCCGGCACCACCGGCAGCCGCGCCTGCGGCAGTTCGCCATCGACGAGGTGCAGGTCGGTGCGGCAGACGGCGCAGGCGAGCACGCGCAGGCGCACTTCGCCGGCTCCAGGCTCGGGGTCGGGGCGCTGCTCCAGGGTCAGCGGCGTTCCCGCCTGCCGCAACACCATCGCCCGCATCGCCGGCTCCCCGCTACGAAATCACGCCGCGTCGACGCAAGTTCTGGAGGATCTGCTCGGCCGCGCGCTCGGCCGTGAGCTCGACCGTGTCGATCCGGATCTCGGGTTGCTCGGGCGCTTCGTAAGGCGAATCGATGCCGGTGAAGTTGCGCAGCTCGCCGCGCCGCGCCTTCTTGTACAAGCCCTTGACGTCGCGGCTTTCGGCCACCTCGAGCGGGGTGTCGACGTGGACTTCGATGAACTCGCCCTCGGCCACCAGGCTGCGCGCCAGCCGGCGCTCGGAGCGGAAAGGCGAGATGAAGGCGGTGAGCACGATGAGTCCGGCATCGACCATCAGCCGCGCCACCTCGCCGACACGGCGCACGTTCTCGACCCGGTCGGCATCGGTGAAGCCCAGGTCCTTGCTCAGGCCGTGGCGCACGTTGTCGCCGTCGAGCAGGTAGGAGTGGCGCCCGAGCGCATGCAGGCGCTTTTCGACGAGGTTGGCGATCGTCGACTTGCCCGAACCCGACAAGCCGGTGAACCAGAGCACGACCGGCTTCTGCCCCATCGCCTTCGAGCGCGCCGCCTTGTCGACGTCGACGTGCTGGAGGTGGATGTTGTGGGCGCGGCGCAAGGCGAAATGCAGCATGCCGGCGCCGACCGTGCCGTTCGTCAGGCGGTCGATCAGGATGAAGCCGCCGGTTTCGCGGTTCGCCTTGTAGGCGTCGAAGGGCACGGCCTGGTCGAGCGCGAGGTTGCACACGCCGATCTCGTTCAGGCCGAACTGGCGCGCCGCCGTGTGCTCCAGCGTATTGACGTTGACCTTGTACTTGGCCTCGGTGATCGAGGCGCCGACCGTGCGCGTGCCGATCTTCAGCAGATAGGGCCGGCCCGGCAGCAGCGGCTCGTCGGCCATCCAGACCACGGTGGCCTCGAACTGGTCGGCCACTTCGGCCGGCTCGGCCGCGCCCGAGATCAGGTCGCCGCGCGAGATGTCGATCTCGTCGGCCAGCGTCAGCGTCACCGACTGGCCCGCCACCGCCTGCTTCAGGTCGCCGCGGTAGGCGACGATGCGCGCCACCGTGCTTTCGCGCCCCGAGGGCTGGACGCGGATGCGGTCGCCGGGCTTGACGCTGCCGCTGGCGATCATCCCGGCGAAGCCGCGGAAGTCGAGGTGGGGGCGGTTCACCCATTGCACCGGCAGGCGCAGCGGCCCGGCCTGCAGCCGGTTCTCGTCGATCTCGGCGGATTCGAGGAAGCCCATCAGCGTCGGGCCGTGGTACCAGGCGGTGGCCGCGCTGGGCGTCGTCATGTTGTCGCCGACCAGGGCCGAGAGCGGAATCGTCGTGATGTCCTCGAGCCCGATCTGACGCGCGAAGGCCCGGTAGTCCCCGTCGATGCGGTTGTAGACCTGCTGCGAATAGTCCACCAGGTCCATCTTGTTGATCGCGAGCACGACCTTGCGGATGCCGATCAAGGAGACGAGGTAGCTGTGGCGCCGCGTCTGCGTGAGCACGCCCTTGCGCGCGTCGACCAGGATCACCGCGACCTCGGCGGTCGAGGCGCCGGTGATCATGTTGCGCGTGTACTGCTCGTGGCCGGGGGTGTCGGCAACGATGAACTTGCGCCGGTCGGTGCTGAAGAAGCGGTAGGCGACGTCGATCGTGATGCCTTGCTCGCGCTCGGCCGCCAGTCCGTCGACGAGCAGGGCGAAGTCGATGGCCCCGCCTTGAGTGCCCCACTTCTTCGAATCGGCTTCGATCGCGGCGAGCTGGTCCTCGAACAGCATCTTCGATTCGTAGAGCAGGCGCCCGATCACCGTGCTCTTGCCGTCGTCGACCGAGCCGCAGGTGATGAAGCGCAGCAGCCCCTTGGTCTCGTGCTGGGCCAGGTATTGCTCGATGTCGGTGGCGATGAGGTCGGAAGCGTGCGCCATTTCAGAAGTACCCCTCTTGCTTCTTCTTCTCCATCGACGCCGCGCCGTCGTGGTCGATCATGC
The DNA here is from genome assembly GCA_028868875.1 of Burkholderiales bacterium. GTDB lineage: Bacteria > Pseudomonadota > Gammaproteobacteria > Burkholderiales > Burkholderiaceae_C > Rubrivivax. The sequence goes on from JAGWTS010000052.1 coordinate 19,506, forward strand.
GGCCCTGGCGCTCCGAGGTGCGCGTGAGCAACATCTCCTGGATCACGTCGACCAGGGTCTCGGCGTTCGATTCCACCGCGCCCGAAAGCGGGTAGCAGCCCAGGGTGCGAAAGCGCACCTTCTTCGTCATCGGCACTTCGCCGGGCTCGAGCTTCATGCGCTCGTCGTCGACCATGATCAAGGTGCCGCCGCGCTCGACCACCGGGCGCGGCGCCGCGAAATAAAGCGGCACGATCGGGATGTTCTCGAGGTGGATGTACTGCCAGATGTCGAGCTCGGTCCAGTTCGAGATCGGGAACACGCGCATCGATTCGCCGCGGCGCTTGCGCCCGTTGTACAGATGCCAGAGCTCCGGGCGCTGGTTCTTCGGGTCCCAGCGGTGCTGCTCGGTGCGGAACGAAAAGATGCGCTCCTTGGCGCGCGACTTCTCTTCATCGCGGCGCGCGCCGCCGAAAGCGGCGTCGAAGCCGTGCTTGTCCAGCGCCTGCTTGAGCCCCTGCGTCTTCCACATGTCGGTGTGGACCTGCGAGCCGTGGTCGAAGGGGTTGATGCCCAGGGCTTCGGCCTCGGGGTTGTGATACACGATGAGTTCCATGCCGATCTCGCGCGCCATGCGCTCGCGCATCGCGTACATGTCGCGGAACTTCCAGGTCGTGTCCACGTGCAGCAGCGGAAACGGCGGCGGCGCCGGGAAGAAGGCCTTGCGCGCGAGGTGCAGCATCACCGCGCTGTCCTTGCCGATGCTGTAGAGCATCACCGGTTTTTCGGCCTCGGCCACCACTTCGCGCATGATGTGGATGCTTTCGGCTTCCAGGCGCTGCAGGTGGGTGAGTCTGACGGATGGATTCATCGAGAAAGCGCGTCGCGCAGGGAGATTCTGCAAAGCGTGGAAGTATCGTCCGAGAATTCCACCCGCTACAGTCTCATTTCGAATGACGATATTCCGCAGTGAATAAAGAACTCCTCGCCGATCCCTCGTTTGTCGCCGCGGTCGCCGCCATCGTGTGCCGCGCCGGCGACCTGATCCTCTCGATCTACGAAACCGACTTCGCGGTGCGCGGCAAGGCCGATGCCTCGCCCGTCACCGAAGCCGACGAGCGCGCCGAAGCGCTGATCGTTCCCGCGCTGCAGGCGCTGGCGCCCGAAGTGCCGATCGTCGCCGAGGAGGCGGTCGCCGC
>JAGWTS010000420.1 GCA_028868875.1 Burkholderiales bacterium
GTGCGGCCGGCGCGCGACTGGCATCTGCTCGACCCCGACGTGCTGTACTGGCTCATCCAGACCCAGCCCAAGGCCGAGTTCGTCGGCAACCTCGCGGCGGTGCGCCGCATCATCGAGCCGGCCGCCGCGGCGCTGGCCGCGCGCAGCGCGACGCGCGAGCAACTGCAGGCCATCGCCGAGGCCCTGGCCGGCATGGAGAAGGCGCAGACGCCGGAGGAACTGCTCGAGCCCGACGTCGCCTTCCACCGCCGCGTCGCCGAGGCGACGAACAACCCGCTGCTCGCCTACATCGGCAACATGCTGTCGCTGGCCTTGCGCGAATCGATCCAGCTCACGAGCCCGAAAGCCATCGCCCACGAGCTTTCGCTGCCGCGCCACAAGGCCATCCTCACCGCCATCGCCAACCACGACCCGCTGGCGGCGCAACAGGCAGCGCTGGTGCAGTTGCAGCTCACCGAGGACGATCTGGCGACGCTGCTGCCGGGGGCGATCGAGCGGGGGTGAGGCCGTAGCCGTGGGAGTTCGTCGACGCGGAAATGGCCGTCGTCGCTGCCATCGTGCTGATCGGTCGAATCAGGCTTCGAACCCCATGGCAGCCCACCAATCGCTGGCGGCGTGCAGCACGCGCACGATCGACACGCCGTCGACGCGCGGCTCGTAGAACACGAGATAGCTGTCGAAGTCCTTCACCCGCCACTTGCGCAGGGTGCCGAGGTCGGCGTGCCCGAGGTTCAGCGGCGCGCCCATCATCGGTTGCCGCGCCAGGTCGTCGAAGCTGGATTCAGCACGGCTCAAGAAGCGGTCGGCAACATCGAGCCCGGCGTTCTCCGCGAGGTAGACGAAGTGCTCCACCAGGTCGCGCCTGGCTGCTTCGCGCCGGGCGACGACGGGCATCAGCGCCTCTTCTTTCGCGCCTCGACCTGGGCCAGGGCTTCTTTGCGGATGGCGCTCCAGTCGGCGGGCGTGAGGTCGCCTTCCGAGCTGTTCAGCCCTTCCAGCAGTTTGGCTTCGAGCTGTTGTTCGGCCTTGCGCTTCTCGTCCGCGCGGATGAGTTCGCGCACGTATTCGCTGGCGCTGCTGTAGCGCCCCGTGGAAATCTGCTTATCGACAAACTGCTTGAGCGGGTCGGGCAGCGAAATGTTCATGCTCTGCACGGCGTACCTCCAGGAAGGCGACACGGTGCCACGAATGGCATTAAATGGCAATATCTGCCATGCAGCAAACGGGGCGCGAACCGTGCGGCGAACCGCTCGGACTGTCCCCATTCGATGCGGCCGCACCGAAAGGCCGGCCTCCCGTTGCCTTCTGCGCCTGCTCAGCCTTCGCGCTTCGCCGTCGCCAGCCGCTCGCCCACGAGGCCGCGCGGGCGCAGCACCAGCATGAAGGCGATCAAGGCGCCGATCAGCACGACCTGGAGCGCGGCCACCCGCGCCTGGTCGGACTGCGGCACCCAGCCTCGTAGCAGCCCGCCGGCGGCCGTCCACAAACCCCAGACGACGAAGGCGCCGAGCACGGCGCCGCGGTTGTTGCCCGCGCCGCCGACGATCAGCATGGCCCAGAGCTGGAAGGTGAGGATGGGCAGGAAGTCCTCGGGCGAGACGAAGCCGACGAAGTGGGCGTACAGGGCGCCGCCCAGCCCCATCAACATGCTGCCGATGACGAAGCTTTGCAGCCGGTAGACGAAGGCGCGCTTGCCCAGCGACTGGGCCGCGTCCTCGTCTTCGCGGATGGCGCGCAGCACCCGCCCCCAGGGGCTGGCGATGAGGCGTTGCAAAGCGTGGTACGAGGCGGCCAGCACCGCCAGGCAGAGCGCGAGATAAGCCATGGTCCAGGGTGTTCCGGTGCCGAGCCAGGCCTGCATCGGCTTCGGGATGAACTGGACGCCGAAGGGCCCGCCGGTGAGCCCGGTGGCGTTGTTCGCGACGAGCTGGATCGTGACCGAGACGCCGAAGGTGGCGATGGCCAGGTAGTCCTGGCGCAGGCGCAGCGCGAGCGCGCCGACGCCGAGGCCGACGACCCCCGCCACCAGCGCCGCGGCGACCCAGCCCGCCGCGACCGGCCAGCCCAGGCCGCCCAGGCGCCCGGCCGCCTCGGGCGTGGTCAGCAGCGCCGAGGTGTAGGCGCCCACCGCGACGAAGCCGGCGACGCCGACGTTGAACAAGCCGGTGTAGCCCCATTGCAGGTTCAGGCCCAGGCTGATGACGGCGTAGGCGCTGGCGAAGACGAGGAAGAAGCTGGCATAGGACAGCCAGCCGGCCAGGTCGATCATCGGCTCTTCTCCCCGAACAGCCCGCTGGGCCGCAGCAACAGGATCAGGATCAGCACGACGAAGGCCGCCGCCGAGCGGTATTCGGCGCCGACGACGACGACCGCCAGGCTTTCCGCCAGGCCGACGATGAAGCCGCCGAGCACGGCGCCCCAGACCGAGCCGATGCCGCCCAGGATCACCGCGGCGAACAGCGGCAGCAGCAGCTCGACCCCCATCGTCGGCCGCAGCTGCACCGTGATGCCGGCGAAGACCCCGGCAACCACCGCCAGCGCGCCGCCGATGACCCAGGTGGCGCGCAGCACGCGCTCGGGGTCGATCCCCGTCACGCGCGCCAGCCCCGGGTTGGCCGCGGTCGCGCGCATCGCCCGCCCGAGCAGGCTGTAGCGCAGGAACAGGTGCAGCGCGCCGACGAGCACGAGCGACAGCAGCAGCACCAGCATCTGGTCGGGCGTCACGCGCAGCCCGCCCGCGATGCGGCGCGGCAGCAAGGCGATGGCGATCTGCAGGTTCTGCGAGTAGTAGCGCGGCACGCCGCCCTGCCAGAACAGCAGCAGGTTGCGCAGCACCAGGGCGGCGCCGAAGCTCGCGATCACCATCGTCATCGAGCCGTGCGCGCGCAGGCGCTTGAAGAGCAGGGCGTCGAGCACGAGCGCGATGGCGGCGGTGAGCACGGCCGCTGCCAGGCCCGCCAGCAGCAGGCCCCAGCCGAACGAGAACGGGCCGATCGGCGCCGCCAGCGCCGGCATGCCGGCCGCCAGCCCGGTGAAGACCGAGAGCGTGAGGTAGGCGCCCCAGGCCAGCAGTTCGCCGTGGCTGAAGTTGGAGAATCGCAGGATCGACAGCGTGAGGCTGAGGCCGATCGCGCCGAGCGCGATGACCGAGCCCATGATCAAGCCGTCGGCGACGATCTGGAACATCAGCGCCCCCGCCCGCCCTGGGCGCCGCCGGCATGGCGGCCCAGGTACAGCGCGGCCACGGTGTCGTCGCGCAGCAGCTCGGCGCCGCTGCCGACGATGCGTTCGCGCCCTTCCACCAGCACCGCGGCGCGGTCGGCCAGCGCCAGCGCGGCCTTCACGTTCTGCTCGACGAGCACGACGGTCACGCCGCCGTCGCGCACCTCGCGCAGCTTGGCGAAGACCTGTTCGACGAGCTTGGGGCTCAGGCCCGCCGAGGGCTCGTCCAGGATGAGCAGGCGCGGCCGGGCGATGAGGGCGCGCGCCACCGCCAGCATCTGGCGCTGGCCGCCCGAGAGCTGGCCCGCGGGCAAACGGCGCTGGCGCGCGAGGTCCGGGAACATCGCATACACCGGGTCCAGCCTTTCGTGGCGCGCGGCGCGCACGACGGCCGCGGCCAGCTCCAGGTTCTCGGCCACGCTCAGGTTGGTGAACACGTTCTCGGTCTGGGGCACGAAGGCCAGGCCTTCGAAGACCATGCGGTGGGCCGGCGTGCGCGTGATGTCGCGGCCGAACAGCCGGTTGCTTCCGGCGCTGATCGGCACCAGCCCGGCCACGGCCTTCACCAGCGACGACTTGCCGGCGCCGTTGGGCCCGAGGATGGCGACGATCTCGCCCGCCTGCACCTCGAGCGAGGCGCCGCGCACGATCGCCAGCCCGGGCTCGTAGCCCGCTTCCAGCGCGACGATCGACAAGGCCGGCTCGGCCGCCATCAGCTGCCTCCCAGGTAGGCCTGGATCACGGCCTCGTCGCTCAGCACCTCGGCCGCGGCGCCCGACATCAGCAGCTCGCCGTCGGCCATCACCATCACCGGGTGGCAGAGCGAGGCCACGAGATCCATGTTGTGCTCGATGACGAGAAAACTCGTGCCCTGGGCGTTGAGCGTGGCGATGCGGTCGACGATGCGGTCGAGCAAGGCCGGGTTGACGCCGGCACCGGGTTCGTCCAGCAGCACCAGCTTCGGCCCGGCCACCATCACCCGAGCCAGTTCCAGCAGCTTGCGCTGGCCGCCGGACAGGATGCGTGCCGGCTCGGATTCGAGCGCCGCGAGGCCGACGAAATCCAGCCAATGGCGGGCTGCCTCGCGCGTCTGCCGCTCCTGCGCCGCGACGCGCGCGGGCTGGAACCAGTTGGCCCAGAAGCGCTCGCCGATCTGGCCGCGCGGCGCCAGCATCACGTTCTCGAGCACCGACATCGC
>JAGWTS010000421.1 GCA_028868875.1 Burkholderiales bacterium
GGGCGAGCAGGGATTTTTTCATTGCTACTTTCTCCTAGGTTGAACAAGAGGTCCCGATCGGGGTGGACACCCCGGCGAGGGGCTGATCAGCCCAACCTCCTCATCGGAAGTTGTGTGTATTGCACCAGACGGCTGATGGCGTTGCAAAGCGTTGTTCGAGAAATGACGGTCATTTGTTGTCTACCAACAACGAAGCCTTGGAAGCCTGCTCAGCTATCCTTCCCAGTTGATGGAAACTCTGGATCGATGGCTCGTCGGCGCCGACAACGCCCTGCGCACGCTCAGCGGCGCGGTGCATGCGGCACGCCCCTATCCGGCCGATGGCGTGGCCGTGGGCGCTCCTGCGCTGAGCGAGGCGGAACGCCGCCTGGCCGGCGCCTTGTTGCGGGTCGATCATGTCGGCGAGGTCTGCGCCCAGGCCTTGTATCAGGCTCAGGCGCTGACGGCGCGTGACGACGCGGCACGCAAGCGCATGGTGGCCGCGGCACGCGAGGAGACCGACCACCTGGCCTGGACCCAGCAGCGCCTGGACGAACTGGGCGACCGCAGGAGCCGGCTCAATCCGCTTTGGTATGCCGGCGCCTTCGCCATCGGCACGCTCGCCGGCCGACTCGGCGACCGCCTGAGCCTGGGCTTCGTGGTCGAGACCGAGCGCCAGGTCGAGCAGCATCTGGCGAGCCACCTCGACCGCCTGCCGGCCGCCGATTCGCGCTCGCGCGCCATCGTCGCGCAGATGAAGGAAGACGAGCGCCGCCACGCCGAGGGGGCGCAGAGCGCGGGCGCCACACGCCTGCCCCTGCCGCTGCGCTGGGCCATGCGCGCCGCCGCCAAGGTCATGACCGTGACCGCGCACCGGATCTGAGCGGCGCCGCCGTCAGACCTCGACGATCTCGAATCCGGTCGTGATCTCGGCCGTCTTGCCGAGCATGATGCTGGCCGAGCAGTAGCGCTCGTGCGAGAGCGCGATCGCGCGCTCGACCGCCGCCGCCGGCAGGGCGCGCCCGCTGACGGTGAACTGCATGTGGATGCGCGTGAACACCTTGGGGTCCTGCCCGGCGCGCTCGGCCTCGAGCTTGACGCGGCAGCCGCGCACGTCGTGGCGGCCGCGCTTCAGGATCAGCACCACGTCGTAGGCCGTGCAGCCGCCGGTGCCGGCCAGCACCGTCTCCATCGGCCGCGGCGCGAGGTCGCGGCCGCCGCCGTCGGGCGCCCCGTCCATGGTCAGGAAATGGCCGCTGCCGGTCTCGGCGACGAAGCCCATGCCGCTGTCGGGCATCCAGTTGATCGTGCATTCCATGCTGAGGGCGCCCTTTCCGGAGCGTTGCTTGTGCGCCGGGCGTGAATTCTGATGCCAAAGCCCCGAGCCCGGAGCCGGCCCTGCGGACTTCATCGACCCAGGGATATTGCACTGCAGCAAAACAGTGCTAGACTGCTTGCCATGGATCGGCTCTTGTCGGTCCGCCGGTTGTCTCCTCCACCTCCTCCAATGGTGGATTCAGCCCGGAGCCGCGAGGCTCCGGGCTCTTTTATGGGCGGGCCTTATCATGCGCCGCCCCGACGAGACAACCCCACCCGAGAGAGCCGCGACGATGCCCGCTCCCCGTACGGCCGGCGCGCGCATCGCGTCGGACTACCTGAAGAAGATCCTCACCGCCCGCGTCTACGACGTGGCCGAGGAAACGGCGCTGACGCCGGCGAAGAATCTTTCGCGCCGCCTCGCCAACCACGTGTTCCTGAAGCGCGAGGACCAGCAGCCGGTGTTCAGCTTCAAGCTGCGCGGCGCCTACAACAAGATGGCGCAGCTCACGCCGGAGCAGCTCGCGCGCGGCGTCATCTGCGCCTCGGCCGGCAACCACGCGCAAGGCGTTGCGCTGTCGGCGAAGAAGCTCGGCTGCCGCGCCGTCATCGTGATGCCGGTGACGACGCCGCGACTGAAGGTCGACGCGGTCGCGGCGCTCGGCGGCGAGATCGTGCTCGAGGGCGACAGCTATTCCGACGCCTACGGCCATGCCGTGAAGCTGCAGCAGGAGCAGGGGCTGACCTTCGTCCACCCCTTCGACGACCCCGACGTGATCGCCGGCCAGGGCACGATCGCGATGGAGATCCTGCGCCAGCACCAGGGCCCGATCGACGCCGTCTTCGTCGCCATCGGCGGCGGCGGCCTGATCTCCGGCGTGGCCGCCTATCTGAAAGCGGTGCGGCCGGAGATCCGCGTCATCGGCGTGCAGACCACCGACTCCGACGCGATGGCGCGCTCGGTGCGCGCCGGGCGCCGGGTGACGCTCGACGACGTCGGCCTCTTCGCCGACGGCACCGCGGTCAAGCTCGTGGGCAAGGAGACCTTCCGCGTCGCGCGCGCCCTCGTCGACGAGTTCGTCACGGTCGACACCGATGCCGTCTGCGCCGCGATCAAGGACGTGTTCCAGGACACGCGCTGCGTGCTCGAGCCCTCCGGGGCGATGGGGGTGGCGGCGATCAAGCAGTACGTCGAGACGAACAAGCCGCGCGGCAAGACCTTCGTCGCGATCACCTGCGGCGCGAACATGAACTTCGACCGCCTGCGCTTCGTCGCCGAGCGCGCCGAGTTCGGCGAACGCCGCGAGGCGCTGTTCGCGGTCACGATTCCCGAGGAGCGCGGCTCATTCAAGCGCTTCTGCGAAGCCGTGGGCCCGCGCGCGGTGACCGAGTTCAACTACCGCATCTCGGACGAGCGCATCGCCCACGTCTTCGTCGGCATCGCGATCGCCCGCCGCGACGAGGCCGAGCGCATCGAGCGCAACTTCGTGCGCCACGGCTTCGCCACCGTCAACCTCACCGACGACGAACTCGCCAAGGAGCATGTGCGCCACATGGTGGGCGGGCGCTCCGAGCTCGCGCGCGACGAGCGCCTGTTCCGCTTCGTCTTCCCCGAGCGCCCGGGCGCCTTGATGCGCTTCCTCGCGGCGCTGCACCCGAGCTGGAACATCAGCCTCTTCCACTACCGCAACCAGGGTGCCGACTACGGCCGCATCCTGGTGGGCATCCAGGTGCCGGCGGGCGACGAGGCCGAATTCCGCGCCTTTCTCGAGACCCTGGCCTACCCCTGCGTCGAAGAGAGCGCCAATCCCGTCTATCGGCTGTTCCTGCGCTGACAGCCGATACACTGGACGCCGCCATGGTCACCAGCCGCTCGCTCGTCACGCCGACCTCGAACCCGCTGCTCGAGCGTGCCCTGCGCGAGAAGCTCGGGCGCCGCAACGAGGCCGGCGGCGGCCTCGGCGAGCTCGAGCCGCTGGCGCTGCGCCTGGGCATGATGCAGAACACGCTCAAGCCGCGTTTTCACGCGCCGCAGCTGCTGGTCTTCGCGTCCGACCACGGGATCGCGGTCGACGGCATCGCCGGCCCGCGCCGGCGCCCGACCGAGGAGCTGGTGCACCAGCTGCTGACGAACCGGCTGCCGATCACGGTGTTCGCGCGCGCGATGCAGCTCGAGCTCTCGGTGATCGACTGCGGCATCGCCGTCGACCTGCCGGCGCACGATCGGCTGATGATGCGCAAGATCGCCCACGGCACGCGCAATGCGCGCGTGACCCAGGCGATGAGCGTCGAGCTCGCCCATGCCGCCATGCGCGCCGGCATGGAGATCGGCGACAAGCTGCCGGGCAACATGGCGATCTTCACCGGCCTGGGCACGGGCTCGAACGAGAGCGCGGCGCTGATCCTGGCGCGCCTGGCCGACTGCCCCGTGCGCGACCTCGTCGTCAGCGGCCCGGAGATGAATGCCGAGCGCCTGGCCCACCTGCTGCTGGTGGCGCAGGCGGCGCAGGCCCGTCATCGCGACATCACCGACCCGATCGAGGTGCTGGCCGCGTTCGGCGGCTTCGAGATCGCGATGATGGTGGGCGCGATGCTGATGGCTGCGAGCAAGCGCCAGCTGCTGATGGTGGACGGCCTGCCGGCCTGCGCCGCGCTGATGCTGGCCTCGCGCATCGCCCAGGCCGTGACCGACTACTGCGTCTTCTGCCGCAGCAACCCGCACCGCGGACTCGACCAGGCGCTGAACCTGTTCCGCGCCTCGGCCCTGCTCGAGCTCGGCCTGGACACGATGGACGGCACCGGTGCCGCCCTGGCCTGGCCGCTGGTGCGCAGCGCCGCGGCCCTGCTCACCGAGGTGGCCGACGGCGAGGATCCCGGCCCCTCGCAACCGGCGCCCTTGCAGTAGCGGCAAGCGCCTTCAGCCCGCGCCCGCCACGGGCGGCACCGGCCGCGAAACCTGCCGGAATTACCCTAAGTCCGGCAGTTGAAGCCGCGAAGTTGCCGATTTCTTCAGCGCTGGCGCGGACTTGAAGCTGTTTGGCACACTCACCCGATGGGTGAAGCCGATAAACCGAAGAAGACCGTGCTGGCGCAGG
>JAGWTS010000422.1 GCA_028868875.1 Burkholderiales bacterium
ACTCGGTATAGCATCCGCCCCGCCCGCGCCCCCCACCGGCGCCGCGCCCTGCCGCCTTGCCCACGCCCAATCCCCCCCGCGCCCCGCGCTGGCTCATGGCCAGCGCCGCCGCCGCCGGCCCCACGCTGCTGGCCTACAACCTCTCGCCTTCGCCCACCTTCCTGAACCAGGCGCTCGCGCTCGCGCTCTGGGGCTGGTTCGTCGTCTTCGTCCTGCCGCCGCCGCGGGTGCCCTCGCGCGGCGCGGGGCCGCTGCTGGCGGCCATCGGGCTGCTGCTGCTGGCGGTGCTCGGGTCCTGGGGGCCGGGCTCCTTGCCCACGGGGCTGGCCTTGTCGGCGCTGGGGTGCCTGCTCGCCGCGGCCGTGCTCGCGGCCAGCGGCGCGGCGGTCCAGGGCCGGCCCGACGCCGCCGTGGTGTTCGGCGACTTCTGCATCGGCTGGGCCGTGGCCGGGGCGTTCAGCGCGGCCGTGGCCTGCATCCAGGTGTTCTGGCCCGGCCTCGCCGACGGCGACTGGATCGCGGTGTCGGGCCTGCCCGGGCGCGCCGTCGGCAACCTGCGCCAGCCCAACCACCTCAGCAGCGTGCTGCTCTGGGCCGCGGTGGCCACGGTGGCCTTGGTCGACCTGCGCCGCCTGCGCTGGGGCCTGGCCCTGGTGCTGGTCGCGGCCCTGGTCTTCGCCGACGTGCTCAGCGCCTCGCGCACCGGCACCGTGGGCGTCATCCTGCTCGGCCTCTGGGGCGCGTTCGACCGCCGGCTCTCGCGCCGGGCGCGCGCGCTGCTGCTCGCCGCGCCGCTGCTCTACGTCGCCAGCTGGCTCGCCATGGACGAGTGGTCGCACCTCACCACCCACATCTTCGGCGGCACCGAGCGCCTCGAGCAGGGCGACATCTCGAGCTCGCGCTTCGCGATCTGGTCGAACACGCTCGCGCTCATCCGCCAGCAGCCCTGGCTCGGCGTCGGCTTCGGCGAGTTCAACCTCGCCTGGACGCTCACGCCGTTCCCGCACCGGCCCGGCGCCTTCTTCGACAACGCCCACATGCTGCCGCTGCAGCTCGCGGTGGAGATCGGCGTACCGCTCGCGCTCGCCGTGCTGGCCCTGCTCGGATGGGGCTTGTGGCAGGGCGCGCGCCGCGCCTTCGGCCCGGGTGCCGAAGCAGGCGACCTCGGGGTCGCGCGCCGCGCCGCGATGATGATGGTCGCGCTCATCGCGATCCACAGCCTGCTCGAATATCCGCTGTGGTACCTGTATTTCCTGCTGCCCACGGCCTGGGCCTGGGCCTTCGCGCTCGGCGGCGGGCCCGCGGCGGGCGGCGCTTCGAGCCCGCGCCCGCCGTCCGTACTCGACCGCCTCCGCGCGCCCGCGCTGGCCGTCGGCGGCGCCGCGCTCGCGGTCTCGGCCGTGCTCTCGGTCTACGACTACAGCACGGTCGCGGCCATCTTCAGCGCCGACGAAGGCGCGCCGCCGCTCGAGGCGCGCATCGAGCGCGGCCAGCACAGCCTGCTCTTCGCCCACCATGGCGACTACGCCGCCGCCACCAACGAGCCCGCCACCGGCGGCCTGCGGCCCTTCCGGCGCGCCGTCCACTACCTGCTCGACGCGCGCCTGATGCGCGCCTGGGCGATCACGCTCGCGGCCGCGCACCACGAGGACGAGGCGCGCTGGGTGGCGCAGCGCCTGCGCGAGTTCCACAACCCCGGCGCGGAAGACTTCTTCGCGCCCTGCAAGGGCCCCGCGCCGAGAAAGCCGCTGCCCTTCCAGTGCCAGGCGCCCGAGCGCGCGCACGACTGGCGCGAGTTCGTCGCGAACTGACGCGCGCCGGGCGCGCGCCCGATCAGCCGGCCCCAGCGTGCTTCAGCGTGCCTCAGCGTGCTTCATCGGGCCGGGGCGTGCCTTCGGCCTGCCAGTCGCCCGACTTGCCGCCGCGCTTCTCGAGCACGCGGATGTCGCCCATCACCATGCCGCGGTCCGCGGCCTTGCACATGTCGTAGACCGTGAGCAGGCCCACCTGCACGGCGGTCAGCGCTTCCATCTCGACGCCGGTGCGGCCCAGGGTCTCGACCCGGGCGCTGCAGCGCACCTCGCTGCGCCCGGCGTCGATCTCGAAGTCGACCGCGATGCGCGTGATCGGCAGCGGGTGGCACAGCGGGATCAGCTCGGCCGTGCGCTTGGCGCCCTGGATCGCGGCGATGCGGGCCACGCCGATCACGTCGCCCTTGGCGGCGCGCCCTTCGGCGATCAACGCCAGCGTCGCCGGCTGCATGCGGATGGCGCCGGCGGCGCGCGCCACGCGGTGGGTCTCGCCCTTGGCCGAGACGTCGACCATGTGCGCCCGGCCCTCGGCGTCGAAATGGGTGAGCGGGGAGTTCATCGAGGGAAACACCAGGGCAAAGCGGTGCTGTCATGATAGTCGGCCCCGATCCGCAGAAAGCCCCCGCGTTGTCGCCCTCTTCCCGCAAGGCCTGCGCCGCCCTGATGGCCGCGCTGCTCGCCGCCACGCCGCCGTTGCAGGCCCAGGCCCAGGTCCGCCTGCCGGCGCTGGGCGAATCGGCGCAGGCCGACTTCAGCGTCGGCGCCGAGCACCGCCTCGGGCTGCAGATCATGAGCGAGATCCGGCGCGACCCCGACTACCTCGACGACCCGGTGCTGCTCGAATACGTGCAGTCGATCTTCCAGCCGCTGGTGGCCGCGGCGCGGGCGCGCGGCGACATCGAGCCCGACATCGACCGCCTCTTCGCCTGGGAGCCCTTTCTCGTGCGCGACAGCGTCGTCAACGCCTTCGCGCTGCCCGGCGGCTACGTCGGCATCGACCTCGGGCTGATCTCGATCACCGACAACGCCGACGAGCTCGCCGCGGTGCTCGCCCACGAGCTCTCGCACGTCACCCAGCGCCACATCGCGCGCAAGATCGTCAACTCGCAGCACAACTCGATGATCGGCGTCGCCGCGCTCATCGTCGGCATCCTCGCCGCCACGCGCAGCAACAACGCCGACATCGCCAACGCCGCCATCATGGGCGGGCAGGCGGCCGCGGTGCAGGGCCAGATCAACTTCTCGCGCGACATGGAGCGCGAGGCCGACCGCATGGGCTATGCCGTGATGGCCAAGGCCGGCTTCTCGCAGGCCGGCGTGGCGCAGATGTTCGACAAGCTCGAAAGCGCCAACCGCCTCAACGACAGCGGCTCGTTCCCGTACCTGCGCGACCACCCGCTGACGGCCGAGCGCATCGCCGAGGCGCAGTCGCGCGCGCTCTTCGCCGGCCACAAGCCCTCGCGGCCGCCGCTGCCCCATGCCTTGATGCAGATCCGCGCCCGCGTGCTGATGAACCGCGACCCCGCGGTGATGCGCCGCTTCGAGGCCCAGGCCGGCGGCGGCGACCCCGGCACGCCGCTGCGCGAGCGCCTGCAGGCGATGTACGCGGGCGCGCTCGCGGCCTCGATCCAGCGCGACAACGCGCTCGCGCTGCGCAGCGCCGACGCCGCCCTGGCCCTCGCCAGCGCCGCGCCCGGGCCCGATCCGCAGGCGCTGCGCCTCGTCGAGCTGCTCCAGGCCCAGGTGCGCGATGCCGCGGGCGAGCCGGCCGGCGCGCTCGCCGCGCTCGATTCGATCCAGCTCGATGCGGCCACGCGCGCGCCGATGATGCTGCGCGCCCAGGCCCTGCTCGACCTCGAACGCAAGGCTGCCAAGCCCGACATCGCCGTGCTGCGCGCCTCGGTCGAGACCCTGCAGTCCTGGGTTTCCGATCACGCGAACGACGCCAGCGCCTGGTCGCTGCTGGGCGAAACCGCCGAGGCCGCGGGGCTGCATCTGCGCGCGCTGCGCGCCGGCGCCGAGGCGCGCGCCGCGCTCGGCGACCTCGGCGGCGCCATCGACCGCCTGCGCGCTGCCCAGACCGCGGCGCGCGGCAGCGACGGGAGCGACTTCATCGAGGCCTCGATCGTCGATGCCCGACTGCGCGAGCTGCAAAGCCAGCGGCGCGAGCTCGAAAGCGATGCGCGCAACGGCCGCGGGCCGGGCTTCGACGCGGGCGCCGCGCCGCGCGCCGCCGACTTCAGGCGCTGAAGAGGCGCTCGACGGCGGTGTCGATCACCATGCCGCACGCCGAGTACAGCAGCGAGCCGATGAGCGCGGCGCCGAAGCCCGCGACGTGAAACCCGGCGAGCACGCTGCCTGCGGTCCAGAACATCAGCGCGTTGATCACGAACAGGAACAGCCCGAGCGTGAGCAGCGTCACCGGCAGCGTCAGCAGCACCAGCAGCGGCCGCACCAGCGTGTTGAGCAGGCCGAGCACGAACGCGGCGATGAGGGCCGAGCCGAAGCTCGCGACGGCGACGCCGGGATAGAGCCGGGCCACGAGGAGCAAGGCGGCGGCGAGCAGCAGCCAGCGG
>JAGWTS010000423.1 GCA_028868875.1 Burkholderiales bacterium
GTGATGGTGCCCGCGCCGCTGTTGACGACCATGCCGCCGCGGCCGTCGATGCCCATCACGTAGCTGGCGCTGACATTGCCGGCGTAGCTCGCGCCCTTGAACAGGATGTTGCCGCCGCCCGAATAGATGGCGATGTTGTCGGCGCCGTTCACGTCGTCGCCGAAGGTGATGCCGCTGGACGTGGTGGCCGAGCTGCCGCTGGAGCCCGCGGCATAGCCGGTCGGCAGTCCCGCGCCGTCGACCGTCGTGCCGCCGGCCAGCGTGATGCGGCCGCCGCCGCTGGCCTGCGCCGTGCTGCCATTGGCGCTGTTGAGCGTGTTGTTGCGGCCGATGTAGATCGCGCCGCCGAGATAGGCGTCGCTGTCGGACCAGAACGTCAGGTTGCCGTTGTGGGTCTGGAACGTGGTCGCGTTGTCGGTGCTGACGATGTCGCCGGGTCCCTTGACGAGCACCGGGGCGCCGGGCGCGGTGGCGACGAGGCCGGCGTTGAGCACGATGCCGCCATTGGTCGTGCTGACGACCGAGATGCCGCCGCTGCCGGCGCTCGTCACGGTGCCGCCCACGGTGACGTTGCCGGCGGCCTGCAGCGTGACGTTGCCGCTGCTCGCGGTGGTCGTCAGCGTCGAGGTGGTGGCGACCGTGCCGCCGCTGCCGCCGGCGAGCACCGAGATCGGGCCGGCGACGGTGAACGGGCCGCCCAGCGTCGTCGCGGCGCCGTTGCTCGCGCTGCCGAGCGTGAAGCCGCTGAGCCCCGCCAGGTTGCTGATCGTCAGCCCCGCGGCCGCGCTGCTGCCGACGAAGTTGGCGCCGCTCAGGCTGCCGCCGAAGTTGACGGCGCTGCTGAAGCTGTCGCTGGCGTAGGGCGTGACGGCGAGCGCGCCCGCGGTCGACAAGGTCGTGCCGGCGCCGAAGCCGAAACTGTCGCCGACGATCGAGACGTTGCCGCTGTTGCTGAGCAGCGAGGCATGGGACAGCAGCACGCTGTTCCAGGCATTGCTGCCGCCCGCGTTCTTCGATCCGCTCAGGCTGATGCTGCCGGCATAGGTCTGGAACGTCGACGGGGTGGTGTAGCCGCCGGCACTGAGCTGCATGCCGCTGGATCCGCCTGGCGCCGTGCCGTTGGACTGGCCCGCGAGCGTGATGCTGCCGCTGCCCTGGCCGTTGGCGTCGCGCGTGTCCATCGTCAGGCCACCGCCGCCGAAGAGTCCCCAGCCGTAGTTCGGGAACGAGGCGTTGGTGCCGGCGGTGTAGTTCTCCATGCCGCGCGCCGTGATGTTGCCGCCGCCCGACTTGATGTTGATGTTGGCGGCGTCGCTGCTGCCGAACCAGATGCCGGCGTTGTTGTAGTTCGACGCGTAGCCGTTGACGAGGTCGACACCCGTGGCGTAGCCGGCCAGGGTGCCGCCGGCGAACAGGATGTTGCCGCCGCCCGACGTGAAGCTCGTGCCGTTGCCGATCGAGATGCCGCCGGCCGCCGTGCCGCCGTTCGCGTTGCTCAGGTAGCTGATGTTGCCGCCGGCCGTCGTCACCGAGGTGTTCACCGCCTGGGCAATGCCGCCCGTGGCCTGTACCAGCACGGCGCCGCCGCTGCCGGTGCTCGTCATGTTGGCGTTGACCGAGACGTTGCCGCCGTACAGGCTGATCGGCCCGGCGACGGTCTGGGCGGCGTCGAAGAGGATGTTGGCCGTGCTGCCGGCCTTGCCCAGCGTCAGGCCGCCGGGCGTGGCGCCGCCGAGGATGAACCACGACATGTAGACGGGCCAGGTGAAGCTCGTGTCGTTGGGCGCCGCGGTGAAGGCGCCGGTCGTGTTGATTGGCGGCGAGTTCCCGTTCCAGTTGTAACTGTCCGAGATCAGCGAGACCTGGCCCGAGCCGGCCTGGATGCCGGCATAGGTGTAGGCCCAGAGGCCGGTGTTGCTGCTGGTGGCGCCGTCCTTGCCCCAGATCATCACGTCGCCGCCGCTGGGGCCGCTGGCGGCCTTGGTGTTGATCGTTCCGGCCCAGTCGACGGCGTTCCAGTTGCCGGCCGAATTGGATTGCGCCGGGCCGTTGCCAACGGTCAGTCCGTCCCAGGTCGAGCTGCCGCCGGCGCTGGCGCTGCCGCCGATCCAGACGTCGCCGCCGTTGGTCGTGATGCTGGGAACGTGGATGCCGGCGGCGGTGCCGCCATAGCCCGACCACAGCACGACGTTGAGCGGCCCGCCCAGCGTCGTGATCGACTGCGGGCTCGTGAACGACTGTATCGTGATGCGGTTGCTGGCCTGCAGCGTCAGCGTCGTCGTGCCGGTGCCGGTGGCTGGCTTGACGATGTTGGCGTCGAGCAAGATGTTGCCTGCGCTCGCGCTGTTGCCGTTGCTGCCGTAAGCCGAGTTGTTGACCGTCGTCGACACGAGCACGTCGCTCGTGCCCAGCGCGCTGCCGATGGCATTGGCCTGGCTGGCACCGATGGTGTAGTCGTAGGGGTCGATCAGCCATTGCCCCGCCTTGCCCTGCGTGGCGCCGGCGTCGATTCTGATTCCGCTCACGTCGACGGCGTGGCCCGAGGTTTCGATCTGTCCGCCGTCGCCGCCCTGGCTGCCGCCGCGCGCCACGATCGTGCCCTTGGCCGTGGTCAGCGAATCGGCGCGCGCGGTGTCCGACCACAGCACCGCGGTGCCGCCCTTGCCGGTCTGCGTCGCGCTCACGTCGACCGTGGCGTCCGCGGCCATCGTCACCGAGTCGGCCTGCACCATGCCGCCGCTGCCGTGCAGGCCACCGCCCGCCAGCACCGTGCCGCCTCCGGTGGCGCCGGTGGCCAGGGTCTTCGAAGCGGCACCGAGGCCGATCGCGTCGCCTTCGAGCAGGATCCGCCCGCCCTTGGCGCTGAGGCTGCTGGCGTCGAGCGTGCCGCTGTTGACGACGCTGCCCATGAGCCCATTGAGCGAGGCCGCGCTCAGGATGATCAGGCCACCGGGCGCCTGCACGGCCTGGCCGTTCTCGACCAGCGTCGCGATCTGGCTCGGCGTCACGGTCAGGCTCGCGAGGCGCGATTCGGGGTCGAAGTTGAGCGTGATCGCGCTGCCCGAGGCCAGCGCCACCGTGCCCTGGCTGGCGACGATCAGGCCCTGGTTGCGCACCTCGGGCGCGAGCAGCGCGACATAGCCGGCCAGGGCGGCCGTGATGCGGCCCTGGTTGACGACGCTGCCGGCGCCGCCGCCTTGCTGGAAGCGCGCGATGCCGGCCATGAAGTCGGCATCGCTTTGCTGCATCGTCGTCGCCGTGAGCGCTCCCACGTCGAGCACGGCGCTGGGGCTGAAGAACACGCCCGCCGGATTGATCAGCGTGACCTGGCCCGGCGCGCTGATGTGGCCGAAGATCTGGCTCGGGTCCATGCCGGTGACGCGGTTCAGCGTCGCGCTCTGGGCATTGGGCTGGTTGAAGTCGACCGTCGCCGCGCTGCCGAGGTTGAAGCTCGACCAGTCGATCACCGCGCGCTGGCTCGCTTGATTGACGCTCAGCACCGGCGCTGCCGCGCTGCCGCCGGTCTGCAGCTGCGCCTGGCCGGCAACCACCTGTCCGCCCTGGGGCAGGGTGGCGGGCTTGGGCGCGGTCTGTGCCTGCGCCTGGCTTGCGAGCAGGGCCGTCAAGGCCACGGCGCCCAGCGTGGCGCGAAGCAGTTGGCGCCAACCCAGGCGGCCCATGATCGCGAGCATGGCGAGCGCAAGGGCCTCGCCGCCTTTGCTTGCCGTGCGTCCGCGCTTTGCGATCTCGGGCGCGGCCAGCCATTGGCGGTGATGCTGGCTCCAGACCAGTCGGTGAATCCGGTTCATGGGGGGTCCTTCTTCAGAACGCGAAGCTGGCGTTGATCCAGACGCGGTTCTTCTCCAGGCTGCCGTCGCTGTCGCGACCGGATGGCGTGGCGATGGGGTTGCTGCCGTTGCGGCGCGCGAGGCCGGCCTTGACGACCACGCCGTGTGCATTGCGGTATTCGAGCGCGACGCCGCGCCCCGAGAGCGTGATGCGGTTGGCCGCGACGAGCGGCCCGGCTCCGTCGGCGCGCAGGTTGTGTTCGAACTGGACGACCTGGCCGCGGTCGACGAAGGCGCTGGCGAGCCAGTTCGGGCCCATCTGCTTGCGCAACTCGAGGTTGACCATCCAGCCGCTCGAGCCGCCGGCCTCGCCGCTGGGGTAGGCGCGCACGCCGTTCATGCCGCCGAGGTAGAACTTCTCGGCCGGGGCCAGGTTCTTCGAGGCGATCTGGCCCTGCGCCGCGGCCATCAGCGAAAGGTCCGGACGCAGCGTCTGCAGCCGGTTCGCGGACCAGTGCAGCACGCTGTAGCTGCCCTGGGTGGCGGCGGTGCGGGTGTCGTTGGCGATGGTGCTGGCGGGCGAGCCGGCC
>JAGWTS010000424.1 GCA_028868875.1 Burkholderiales bacterium
AAAGGGCCCACTCGTTGTTGCACGGCTTCGCCGGGTCCCCAACCCGGCTGTGCCGTGCGCCTAGATTGGGCCCTTTCTGGGGCCCCACGCGGGTGTGATTCATGTCTTCACAAGCTCTCAGCTGACGAAAGAAGCGGCGAGCGAGCCCAGCAGCAGGTTCCAGCCGTCGGCGAGCACGAACAGCATGAGCTTGAAGGGCAGGGAGACGAGCACCGGGCTCAGCATCATCATCCCCAGGCTCATGAGGACGCTGGCGACGATCATGTCGATGATCAGGAACGGGATGAAGATCATGAAGCCGATCTGGAACGCGCTCTTCAACTCGCTCGTGACGAAGGCGGGCACGAGCACGCGCATCGGCACCGCGTCGCCCTTGGCGTCGGCCGGCAGCTTGGCCAGGCGCGAGAACAGCATCACGTCGCTTTGCCGGGTCTGCTTGAGCATGAACTCGCGCAGCGGCTTGGCGCCGCGTTCGAGCGCCACGTCGGCCGTGATCTGGTTCGCGGTATAGGGCTGCCAGGCCTGCTCGTAGATGCGGTCGAGCGTCGGCGACATGACGAAGAAGGTGAGGAACAGCGACAGCCCGATGATCACCTGGTTGGGCGGCGCGCTCTGCGTGCCCATGGCCTGGCGCACGAACGAGAGCACGATGACGATGCGCGTGAACGCCGTCATCATCAGCAGCACCGCGGGCAGGAAGGACAGAGCGGAGAAGAACAGCAGGGTCTGGATCGGCACCGAGTAGCTCGTGCCGCCCGCGCCCTGGCCGATGAGCAGCGGCAGGTTGGTGCCGCCCGGGGCCGCCTGCGCCGCTGCCCCGGCCGAGGCTGCGGCCGCGAGCGCGAACAGCGCCGCGCGCAGGAGGAGGCGGCGGCTAGGACGCATGGCCGTCCCCGCGCAGGCGGGTGAGGAGCTGGGCGAACGCGGTGTTCGGGCTCGGCGGGGCGGACGCTGCCTCGTCCTGCGGCAGCATCGTGTAGAGCGTGCTGATCTGGTTCGGCGTGACCCCGAGCACGAGCCAGCAGCGCTGCTCGCCGCGTCCGACCTCGACCGTGACGATGCGCTGCGAGGCCGACAGCGGCAGCACCGAGACGCTGCGCGTGATGCCGTTGCCGAGGCCCGCACCCCGTTGCGAACGCTTGACGAGCCAGAGCAGCGCGGGAATGGCGGCGATCACGACCAGAAACCAGAGCAGGGAAGAAAGCGGAGGCGTCATGCGGCGGATCTCAGGTGCGCGAGAGCCGGCGCATGCGCTCGCTCGGCGTCACGATGTCGGTGAGGCGGATGCCGAACTTGTCGTTCACGACCACGACCTCGCCCTGGGCGATGAGGTAGCCGTTGACGAGCACGTCCATCGGCTCGCCGGCGAGCGCGTCGAGCTCGACCACCGAACCCTGGGCCAGCTGCAGGATGTGCTTGATCGGGATCCGGGTGCGGCCGAGTTCCACCGTGAGCTGGACCGGGATGTCCAGGATCATGTTGATGTCGTTGCCGGCCCCGTTCGTGCCCCCGGTGGGGCTGAAGTTGGTGAACGCGGCCGGGGCCACGCTCTCGGTCGTGGTGACCTCGCTCGCGACGTTCGACGACTTGCTCTCGTTGAGCGCGGCGGCCCATTCGGCGGCCATGCGGTCCTCTTCGGACATCTCGTTGGTGTCGGGTTCAGCGGCCATTGTTGGCATCTCCGATCCAGCCCTGGGTGGAACTGGTAATCAGGTTTTCGACCTTGATCGAGTAGTGCCCGTTCGAGGTGCCGTAGTAGCAATCGATGAGGGGCACGCCGTCGACCTTGGCCTGGATCATGGGGTCCAGGTCGAGCTCGATGAAGTCGCCCGGCTTGAACGCGAGCAACTGCTCGACCGTGGCCGGGGCGCGCGCGAGCTCGGCCACGAGCTCGACCTCGGCCGACTGGATCTGCTGCTTGAGCAGGTTGACCCAGCGCCGGTCGGGCTCGTTGGCGTCGCCCTGGATCGTCGAGTACAGGACGTCGCGGATGGGCTCGAGCGTCGAGTACGGGAAGCAGAAGTGCACCGCGCCGGTGGTCTCGCCGATCTCGAGCGTGAACGCGGTCGAGACCACGATCTCGCTGGGCGTGGCGATGTTCGCGAACTGCGGCTGCATCTCCGAGCGCTGGTAGTCCAGCTCGAGCGGGTAGATGCTGGCCCAGGCGCGCTTGTACTCGGCGATGATGGTCTCGACCAGGCGCAGTATCACGCGCAGCTCGGTCGGGCTGAAGTCGCGCCCTTCGATCCGGGTGTGGTACTTGCCCTGGCCGCCGAAGAGGGCGTCGATGACCGCGAACACGAGGTTGGGGTCGCAGACGATGAGCCCCGATCCGCGCAGCGGCTTGATCGAGACGACGTTGAAGTTCGTCGGCACCACGATCTCGCGCAGGAAGGCGCCGAACTTGTGGACCTTGATGCCGCCGATCGAGACCTCGGGCGACTTGCGGATGAAGTTGAACAGACCGATGCGGATGTTGCGGGCGAAGCGCTCGTTGATGACCTCCATCGTCGGCATGCGGCCGCGGACGATGCGCTCCTGGCTCGCGAGGTCGTACTCGCGGATGCCGACCGCCGAAGGCTCTTCCTGTTCGAGCTTCTGGCTCTCGCCGGTGATGCCTTGCAGCAAGGCATCGACTTCGTCCTGCGAAAGAATCTGCTGGTTCATCAGCGTGCGCCGATTACTGGATGATGAAGTTCGAGAACTGGATGGCCGTGATCGGAAGCTCGGCCGCCTTGCCCTTCTTGCGCTTCTTCTTCGGCGGGTCGGCGTCGGCGTTGTCGCCGCTGCCGGATTCGTCGGCCGGTGCCGAGGCCGCGTCGTCGGGCGGCACGGCGTAGCCCATCGCGCGCGCGGTTTCGCGCCGCAGCTGATCGGCCAGCCGGGCCTTGCCGTCGCGCGCGAGCAGCTGCGCCGCGGTGTGGTCGGACAGCGCCAGCAGGATGTTGTTGCGGATCGCCGGCATGTAGGTCTTGATCAGCTCGGCCACCTTCTCGTCGGTTACCTGGAGCGTGATGCCGACCTGGGCGTAGCGGTCGGCGTCGTGGTCGGCGAGGTTGACCGTGAACGGATCGAGCGGCACGAAGATCGGCTTTTCCTTCTTCTCGACCTGCGCCGCCTTGGCCGGCGCGCCGTCGCCGCCGTCTTCCTCGGCGGCGGCCTTCTTCTTCATCATCACCATCGCGGCGGCGCCGGCGACGGCCAGCAGCAGCACCACGCCGGCGACGATGATGATCAGCTTCTTCTTGCCCTTGCCCTTCGGTGCGGGGGCCTCGGCGGCTGCGGCGGCTGCGGCTGACATCGTTTCTCCTTCGTGGCGCCCTGGCGGGCGGCCGCGTTCGCACGCGGCGGTTTCATCGAAGGGATTATTCGAGCCGGGTGCTGTTGCGAAAGCCCGGATAAGCGCAACGAAAGCCCGGCTGATGCCTCGGCGCCGGACGGCGCAGGGGCCCGGACCCGGGCGTCGCGAATGCCTCGCGAAGCCGAGCCGCGCCGCGGCCTGCCTTGGCACCCGCCGAAGGCTCGGCCCCGTGGGGCCTTCAGGCGTAGAGGTCGACCCCGCCGCGCGCCGCCGCGCGCGCGATGGCGGCGCCGGCCCGGGCCGCGGTGCCCGCACCGGGCTGGGCGCTGCCGCGCTGGTGGCCATCGGAGCCGAAGCCCGAGCCGAAACCGGAGCCGTTGCCCTGACCCGCGGCACTGCCGCCGCCGGCCTGGCTCGATTGCTCGAAGACGCCGCCGCCGGTGAGCGTGAGGCCGGTTTCGCGCAGGGCCGAGGCCAGCGCCGGCATCGCCTGTTCGAGGGCGTGGCGGGTCTGGGCGTGGTCGGCCGCCATGTTGACCTGGGCGCTCGTGCCGTCGAGCTGGATCTGCACCGTGATCGGCCCCATCTCGCCCGGGTTCAGGTGCAGCTGGGCCTGCTGCACGCCGTCGCGCACGAGCAGCGTGACTTCGGCGCCGAGGGCGGGCGCGAAGCCCGGGCTGTCGTAGCGCGCGGCGATCTGGCGCGCCGGCGCATCGGCCGCGCCTGCGGCCGTGGCCGCGGCCAGGGGACCCGCGTCGTGACTCCCGGCGAGCACGAGGCCGAAGGCAGCCGCCTGCTGTTCCAGGCCCGGCGTTGCCGCGCCGCTGCCGCTGCCCGCGTTCCCGCCGTTCGCGCTGTTCGCGCTGTTCGCGCCGTTCGAGCCGTTCTCGCCGTTCTCGCCCGGGCCGGAATCGGCGTGGGCGCCGGCGCCGCCCGAACCCGCTGCGCCGGCCGGGTTCGAGGCCGCGGCGAGATGCGCGAGAGAGGCCGCGCCGGCGCCGGGGTCGGGCGACGCGTTTGCGGCGGACGCCGGGCCCGAGCCGACGCTGCGGCCCCCCGCAGCAAGG
>JAGWTS010000425.1 GCA_028868875.1 Burkholderiales bacterium
GGCGTTCTCGAAGACGACGGCGCGGCCTTCGTGCTCCATCAGTTCGGGCCGGGCCGCCGATTGCTTGACGATCGCCCCGCCCGGCGCGAGGTTGCCGTAGAGCACCGCGATGCCGCCCTCAGGGTGGATCGGCCGCGCCAGCGGCCGCACGACCTCCTCGGCGAAGCCGGGCCCGGCGCGATCGAGCTCTTCACCCAGCGTGCGCCCGGTGACCGTCAACGCATCGAGGTGCAGCAGCGGCTTCAACTCGCGCAGCAGCGTCGCCATGCCGCCGGCGCGGTGGAAGTCTTCCATGTAGTGGGCGCCGGTCGGCTTCAGGTCGAGCAGCACCGGTGTCTCGCGGCTCATGCGGTCGAGCGCCTTCAAGTCGATGTCCCAGCCCAGGCGCCCGGCGATCGCCGTGAGATGAACGAGCCCATTCGTCGAGCCGCCGATCGCGAGCAGCACGCGCAAGGCGTTCTCGAAAGCCTCGGCCGTGAGCACGCGGTCGATCGCCAGGCCGCTCTTCGCCAGCGCCACCGCCTGCGCCCCGCTCGCCTCGGCGATGCGGATGCGGTCGGCCGTCACCGCCGGCGGCGTCGCGCTGCCGGGCAAGGCCACGCCCAGGGCTTCGGCCAGGCAGGCCATCGTGCTCGCCGTGCCCATCACCGAGCAGGTGCCCACGCTGGGCACGAGTTGCGCGTTGACCGAGGCGATGGCCTGCGCGTCGATCTCGCCGGCGCGAAAGCGCGCCCAGTAGCGGCGGCAATCGGTGCAGGCGCCGACGCGCTCGCCGCGTTCGCTGCCCGTGAGCATCGCGCCGGTGACGAGCTGGATCGCCGGCAGCCCGGCCGAGGCCGCGCCCATCAGCTGCGCCGGCACCGTCTTGTCGCAGCCACCGATCAGCACCACCGCGTCCATCGGCTGGGCGCGCAGCATCTCCTCGGTGTCCATCGCCATCAGGTTGCGCAGGAACAGGCTCGTCGGCGCGGCGAAGCTCTCGTGGATCGAGATCGTCGGAAACGCCATCGGCAGCCCGCCGGCGAGCATCACGCCGCGCTCGACCGCGGCCACCAGCGCGGCCGAATTGCCGTGGCAGGGGTTGTAGGCGCTGCCGGTGTCGGCGATGCCGATGACCGGGCGTCCGAGCGCGTCGTCGCCATAGCCCGCGCCCTTGATGAAGGCCTTGCGCAGGAAGAGCGAGAAGTCGCGGTCGCCGTAGCTCGTCAGGCCCTTGGACAGCCCCGGCGGCGGCTTGGGCGCGCCGGTGCCGCTCATCGCGCCTTCTTCCAGGCTTCGTAGGCCGCGCGATGCGCCTCGTCGGGCGGGTACAGGCCGGGCAGGCGCTCGCCGGCTTCGACCCGCTCCATGATCCAGGCTTCGAGCTGCTCCTGCTCGAGTGCGGCCTCGAGCACCTCGTCCACCAGCGCCGCGGGAATCAGCACCGCGCCGTCGGCATCGGCGACAACGACGTCGTTCGGGAACACGGCCACGCCGCCGCAGCCGACCGGCTCCTGCCAGCCGACGAAGGTCAGGCCGGTCACGGAAGAAGGTGCGGCCGTGCCCCGGCACCACACGGGCAGGCCGGTGCCGAGCACGCCCGGCAGGTCGCGCACGACGCCGTCGGTGACGAGCGCGGCGACGCCGCGGCGCACCATGCGCGCGCACAGGATGTCGCCGAAGCAGCCGGCGTCTGTGACACCGAGCGCACCGACGACGGCGATCACGCCTTCGGGCATCGCCTCGATGGCGGCACGGGTCGAGATCGGCGCGCCCCAGGAGGCCGGGGTCGCCAGGTCTTCGCGCGCCGGCACGAAGCGCAGCGTGAAGGCGCGCCCGACCTGGCGCGGCAAGCCCGGCGCCAGAGGCGGGGCGCCGCGCATCCAGACGTTGCGCAAGCCCTTCTTCAGCAGCACGGTGGTGAGCGTGGCGGTGCAGACGCCGCGCAAGCCCTCGGCGGTGCGGGGGTCGAGCGGCAGCACCGGGCTGGCATCGTTCATCGTCTCTCTCCTGCAGGTTTTGGGGGCGATTGTGAGCGCGCGGGGACGGCGCGTCCGCAGCGCCTACGATATCCGCCGACCGGCCCCTGACCCCGATGACATCGAGACGACACCTGCTCACGACCACCGCCGCGTTCGTGCTCGCCGGCTGCAGCAGGCGGCAGAGCTGGGAGTTGCAGAACGTCAGTGCGGTGCTGCCCGACCTTCAATTCGACCTGCGCGACGACCGCGGGCGCGAGGTCGACGCCACGACCTATGCCGGCCACGCCGTGCTGCTGTATTTCGGCTACACCCATTGCCCGGATGTCTGCCCGGCGACGCTGGCCACCCTGGCGGCGGCGGTGGCGGCGCAAGGCGAGCATGCCGACGAGGTGCGCATCCTCTTCGTCTCGCTCGACCCGCGGCGCGACACGCCGGCGCTGCTGCACGAGTACGTGCGCGCCTTCAGCCCGCAGGCCGTCGGCCTCGGCGGCAGCCTGGCGCAGGTCCAGGCCGTGGCCAAGCGCTACCACGTCGCCTTCAACTACGGCGCCGCGGACGCCCGCGGCGACTACGCCGTGACCCACAGCGCCGCGGTCTACGTCTTCGGCCGCGACGGCCGCGGCATGCTCATCGGCTCCGACAAGACGCCGGCCGCGGCGATCGAACACGACCTGCGCCAGCTCCTCGCCGGCTGAAGCTCAGGATGCCGGTTCCAGGCGCTTGCGCGCCGACAGCCGGGTCCAGTTGCGCAAGGCGACGAGGGCGGCGACCACGTTCGCCGCCGAGGCCGGGATCCAGAGGATGAGCCCGCCGAGCTGCTGGTCCTGGAGTGCCGAGACGCCTGCGATGGCGCGCCCGCACAGCGAGTAGATCGGATACCAGTCGCTGGCGGCGAGCGCGAGCACGGCGCCGATGAGCATCTGCGGCAGCATCGCCAGCAGCGGCAGGAAGATGCGCAGCCCCGCCCGCACATGGGCCGGGCCGCTCGTTCGCGGGTCCAGCACCAGCCACCAGAAGAGCAGGCCGTCGGCGATCATCGTCGCGTTCATCCACTGGTACAGCGTGGTGTTGAGCATGACGCCGACGTGGACCAGCGGCACGAGCCAGAAGACGACGATGCCGGAAAAGACGAGGGTCGCGACCCAGGGATTGAGCAGCACGGCCGCTGCCATGCGCAGCGGCGCCCAGCGCGCGAGCGGCAGCAGCCAGCGCTGGCGCAGCGCCGCCGGCAGGCCCGCGCGCAGGGCGGGGCCGGGCCAGGCCGCCATCACGAGCAGGGGCGCAAAGTCGTGCAGCGTCGCCTGCTGGATCATGTGGACGAAGAACTCGTGTTCGGCCAGGTAGTCCCACTGCGTCTGCAGGCCTTGCCAGGACAGCAGCCAGCCGAGCCAGAAGAGCGCCTGGCGCCAGCGCGGCGTGTGGCGGCGCCGGCAACCCCGCAAGTACAGGCCGGCCGCGAGCGCGAGCGCGGCGCAAAGCCACCAGGACGGGTACCAGGGCCGCAGCCAGTGCAACAGTTCAGTCATCGGAGTACGGCCAGGGCGGCAAGCATAGCGCCCGCCGCCTGCGGACCCGGCCATCCCGGGCATTCGGCGCCCGCTTGCCATGGCAAGATGACGAGCGCGCCTGCCGCCGAACTCGAACGACCCCAGAGAACCCGCACGATGACGCCCAGCCCTCCCCTCGAGCCGCGCGCCGCCCGACGCATGGCCTGCATCGCGATGCTGCTGCTGGCCATGACGCCGGCCTTCGCGGCGCCGCCGCTTCGCGCCAGCGATGCCTGGATCCGCTGGCTGCCGGCCCACCTGCCCGCAGGCGGCTACCTGCGCATCGACAACCCTTCCTCGCAAGCGCTGCGCCTGATCGGCGCGCGCAGCGACGCCTACGCGAAGGTCATGCTGCACCGGACGCTGGACCGGGGCGGCTCGACGACGATGGAGCCGGTGACAACGGTCGAGGTCCCCGCCCAAGGCAGCCTGCGCCTCGAGCCCGGCGGCCTGCACCTGATGCTGATGGAGCCGCTGCGGCCGATCCATCCGGGCGACCAGGTCGGCCTGACCCTGTTGTTCGAAGGCGGCACGACGCTCGCTGCCGATTTCACGGTGCGCCCGGCCAACGCCGAGGCGCGCTGAGCTGCCCCTTTTCGACACCCACCCCCATGCCCGAGCCGCAGCCGAATCAACTCGATCTCTTCGAGCACAGCCTGGACATCGCGCTGCGCAACCGCCTCGTCGACGCCCTGGCCGCGCGCGACGCGACCGCTGCGCACAAGGCCTGGAATGCGCTGCAGGCCGAGTTCGCAGACGACGCGATGCTCGCTCCGGCGCGGCTGCTGGTCGAGGCGCTCGCCGGCGCGCGCCCCGAAGCGCTCGCCGATGCGGCCGCCGCCGGCGCCGGGCG
>JAGWTS010000053.1 GCA_028868875.1 Burkholderiales bacterium
TGCCCAGGCGGTGGCGGCCGGTGCGACCGCGGTGATGCCGCCGCAGGACATGTTCTGGGGCGACCGCTACGGCCAGGTGCGCGACCCCTTCGGCCACCTGTGGTCGCTGGCGACGCACCAGCACGACCTGACGCCGGCGCAGATCCGCGCCGGGATGGAGCAGGCGATGTCCGCGCCGCGTGAATGCCCCGCGGGCGACGCCAAGCCACTCTGAACCGGGAGGGCACGCAATGCGGCCGCTGAAGTTTTCGATCAACGTCACGCTGGACGGTTGCTGCGATCACCGCGCCGGCATTCCCGACGAGTCCTTGCACCGGCACGCGGCCGAGAACATCGCCGCCGCCGATGCGCTGCTCTTTGGCCGCGTGACCTACGGGATGATGGAATCGGCCTGGCGCGAGCCGGCGCGCACGGGGGTCAAGCCCGAGTGGATGGAAGACTGGATGCTGCCTTTCGCGCGCACGATAGCCGCGGCGAAAAAGTACGTCGTGTCGAGCACGTTGCGCGAGGTCGACTGGAACGCCGAACTCGTGCAGGGCGATCTGGCCGGCGCCGTGCGCCGGCTCAAGCAGCAGCCGGGCCATGGGCTGTTCGTCGGCGGCGTGCAGCTGGCGCTGGCGCTCACCGAACTGGGGCTGATCGACGAATACGAGTTCATCGTTCATCCCCGCGTCGCCGGCCACGGGCCGAGCCTGTTCGCGGGGCTCTCGAAGCCCCTGGACCTGCAACTCGTCAAGCAGGTCGCATTGGGCTCGGGCAAGCTGGCGTTGAGCTACCGCCCGTCATGAACGGGCCGGCGGCGGCGCCATCAGCGCGTCATAGCGCCGCTGCATCTCCCGCGGCGAGACTTTCTCGATCTCGTGACCGATCAGCCAGGTGTGGCCAAAGGGGTCGCGCAGGCGGCAGGAGCACTCGCCGTAGAACGGGTCGGTCGGCGGCATCAGCATCGTCGCGCCGGCCGCCACCGCGCGCGCGGCCATCGCGTCCGCGTCGTCGACATGGAGGTGGATCGCGCAACCGGTGTCCTGCCCGCCCACCGGCGCATGCAAGCCGTACTCGGGAAAGGCCTCGGACAGCATCAGCACCGCCGGACCCAGCTTCAGCTCGGCATGGCCGATCCGGCCCGAGGGCTCGCACAGCCTGAACGTGTCGATGGCGCCGAAGGCCTGGGCGTAGAACTCGATCGCACTGGCGCCGTCGTCGACGCGCTGCGAGGCAAAGACCTCATCGATCGGGTTGGCTGGGTTCGACAGGGCGGCTCCGAGAGTTGATCCACCCGATTGGCGTCGACAGTGGCAAGGGGTGGCGGTTGACCTCGCGACCGGGTCGCCGGCCTAGCCGATCGGCTTCAGCGGCCCCGTGAACTTCTCCTTCAGCGGCGCATGCCCGAGCGGCGGAAACTCGATCCGGGCCTCCGGCACCTTGCGGTCCGGGATGTGGTCGAGCAGGTGGCGGATCAGGGTCAGCCGGCCGCGCCGCTGGTCGTTGTAGTCGACCAGCGTCCAGGGCGCCCAGCGGGTGTGGGTGGCGGCCAGCATCTCGTCGCGGGCACGGCCATATTCGGCATATTTCTCGCGCGCGGCCACGTCCACCGGCGAAAGCTTCCAGCGCTTCAAGGGGTCGGCCAGGCGGTCGGCGAAGCGCTGCTCCTGCTCGGCCTGGTCGACCGTCAGCCAGTACTTGAAGAGCAGGATGCCCTCGTCGACGAGCATGCGCTCGAACACCGGCGTCTGCTTCAGGAAGGCCCGGGCTTCGCTCTCGGTGCAATAGCCCATCACGCGCTCGACGCCGGCGCGGTTGTACCAGCTGCGGTCGAACAGGACGATCTCGCCGGCCGCCGGCAGGTGCTCGACGTAGCGCTGGTAATACCACTGCGTGGCCTCGCGCTCGTCCGGCTTGGGCAGGGCGACGGTGCGGCACTGGCGCGGGTTCAGCGTCGCCGAGATCGCGATCACGGTGCCGCCCTTGCCGGCGGTGTCGCGCCCTTCGAGCAGCACCATCAAACGCTGGCCGCTGTGCTGGAGCCAGCGCGCGAGGTCGTTCAGCTCGATCTCGAGCCGGGTCAGCTCGTCGAGGTAATCCTTGCGCGACATCCGCTTGCCCTGCTTCTTGCTCATAGCGCCTCGCTCAGCTGTTGAACAGCCCGGAGTGTGCCTGCCTCGGCCCGCCTCGG
Source organism: Burkholderiales bacterium (assembly GCA_028868875.1). GTDB lineage: Bacteria > Pseudomonadota > Gammaproteobacteria > Burkholderiales > Burkholderiaceae_C > Rubrivivax. Next base: position 2,174 of record JAGWTS010000053.1, read on the forward strand.
GTCCGGCGCCAGATGGCGCATTGGTCGGAGCCTGGCGAAATCCGTCATCCGAGACGGTTATGTTTCTAGGCTTTACGTTGAGACATATTTAACGCAAGAAGTGTCATCCCGAGCTTGCGCGACCCTGAAGGCGAATTCTCGTGGTCCGATAACGAGGCTGTGCATCCATACGGCTCAACATGAACGTCATGTCCTCGCAGCGCCGCGGCGCCGGGTTCACCTTGATCGAGGCGATGGTGACCGTCGCCGTCATCGGCCTGCTGACGGCGATCGCGCTGCCGGTCTATACCGACTACATCCGGCGCGGCGCGATTCCGGACGGCCTGAACGCGCTCGCCGCCTTCCAGGTGAAGATGGAGCAGTACTTCCAGGACAACCGCCGCTACGGCGTCGGCGTCGAGTGCGCCACCGGGGCGGGCTGGACCTTCGCGGGCAGTCCCTCGAAATACTTCAGCTTCGCCTGCGACAACGACGGCACCTCGGCCCTGCCTCATTACGTGATCACGGCCACGGGGTCCGGAGCTGCCGCCGGCCACGTCTACACGATCGACTCGGCCAACAACAAGTCGACCACCGGGTTCAAGGGCGTCGCGCAGGCGGACAAGCACTGCTGGTTGATGTCGGGTTCGGAATGCTGAAGCCTCGTCGCGACATGCTCGGATTCACGCTCGTCGAGTTCGTGATCACGCTCGTCGTGCTGGCCCTGTTGACCTTCGCCTCGCTGCCGAGCATCTCCACCTGGCTGGCCGGTGCGCGCGTGCGCAATGCGGCGGAATCGTTTCTGGCCGGCCTGCAGAAGGCGCGCATGGAAGCCATCCGCCGCAACCAGGCGGTGGGTTTCTGGATCGTCGGCGGGGGCGATGAGCGCAGCGTCGGCAACGACTGCGCATTGGTCTCGGATTCGGGCTCGTGGGTGATCAGCCGCCAGGACCCCAGCGGCCGCTGCGCCGCAGCCGCGAGCGACAGCGTGGCGCCGATGATCGTCGAGACCCATGCCGCGGGCGACGGCGGCGCCGGCGCCACGGTGGCGGCGCTCGTGCCCGACGGCAGCGCGGCGGCCAGCCGCGTCGTCTTCGACGGCTTCGGCCGCGTCCAGTCCCCGGACGACTCGCTCGCGCAGATCGACTTCTCCAACCCGAACGGCGCGCGCGCGCTGCGCATCCAGCTCTCGCCCGGCGGCGGCATCCGCCTGTGCGACCCGGCGGTCGCGGCGCCGGACACGAGGGCCTGCTCATGAAGCCGAATCCCGAGCGCCGCTGCCGCAGCCGCAGCCGGGCAGGCCCCGCGCGCGGCGTCGTGCTGATCGAGGTGATGGTGAGCATCCTCCTCTTCGTCTTCGGCATGCTCGGCGTCGTCGCCCTGCAGACGAACATGGTGCGCGCCCAGACCTCGGCCAAGGCGCGCGCCGATGCGGCCTACCTGGCCAGCCAGATCGTGGGTTCGATGTGGGGCGACATCGCCCACCTCTCCCAGTACGACACCGCGAGCAGCTGCGACGGCTACGCGCGCTGCGCCACCTGGCTCGCGGCGGTGGCGGCGGCCCTGCCCGCCGGCAGCGCCGAGGTCAAGCCCGATGCCTCGACCGGCCTCGTCAGCGTCACCATCCGCTGGGGCCTGCCGGGCGAGGACGCCCACAGCTTCAGCACCCAGACCCATGTGCACACGGCCCTGTAGCCCGGCGCCGCGGCGGCGCGAGCGCGGCTTCACGCTCGTCGAGTTGATGGTGGGCGTGGTGATCGCCCTCCTCACCGTGCTCGTCATCATGCAGACGCTCTCCGTGTCCGAGGGCGTGCGGCGCAGCGTCAATTCCGGATCCGACGCCCAGGTCAACGGCGCGCTCGCCCTGCAGACGCTGCAGCAGTCCCTCCTGACGGCGGGTTACGGCTTCGCGAGCAGCCCGCAACTGCTGGGCTGTCCGGTCTCGGCGCGCTTCGGCGGCTCGCCCGTTGCCGCGGGGGCGGCGAGTCCGCGGTTTCCGACTGCGCTCGTGCCCGTCGTCATCGATGGCAGCGACCCCAGCCGCAACGGCATCCGCACGATCTCGAGCGCGAAGACGGGCTTCGCGATTCCCAGCCGCGTCGTCGCCCCGGGCTACGACCCGGCGGGAGCGGTGACCAACAGCCGGGTCGCGGTGCAGTCGGCGCTGGGCATCGCGCCCGGCGACCTGATGGTTCTGGCGCAGGATGCCAGCTTGCCCTGCGAGGTGTTCCAGGTGAGCCCTGGCGCCGCGGCGCCGGGCCTCGTCGCCCGGGCCGACGACGGCGGCTGGAACGCGAGCGGGCACCCGGGCGCCAGCTACGGCGACGGCAGCCTCATCGTCGACCTGGGCACGCTCAGCGACCGCCGCTTCACGGTGGCCGGCTCGCAGTTGCGCGAATCCCGCTTCCAGCTCGCGGCGGCCGATTCCGCGCCTTCGTACACGGCGCCGGCGGCGCTCTTTGCCAACATCGTCGGGCTGCGCGCCTTCTACGGCAAGGACACCGATGGCGACGGCGTCGTCGACACCTACGACCAGGTGCAGCCCGCCAGCGCCATCGCCTGGACCCGGGTGCTCACGGTGCGCCTGGCCTTGCTCGCGCGCAGCGAGCAGTACGAGAAGGAGGTCGTCACCGAGACCTATCCTCTGTGGTCGGTGGGCAGCGACGAGACCTTCTCGCCCGCCCCCGCCCCCTGCGGTGCGGGGCGCTGCTTCAGCTTCGACCCGAGCGCCCAGGCCGACTGGAAGCACTACCGCTACAAGCTGTTCGAGACCGTGGTGCCGCTGCGCAACCTCATCTGGCAGTCCTAGGATGATCGCGCCGCGCCGACTCCGCCCACCCCGCCGCGCTGCCGTGCGCGGCTTCTCGCTCGTCTTCGCACTGGTCGCGCTGGCGGCGCTGCTGCTGGCGGCGGCCGGGATGCTGCGCTCGGTCAACACCGGCAGCCTCGTCATCGGCAACCTCGGCTTCAGGCAGGACGCCGTGGCCGCCAGTTCGGCCGGCGCCGAAGCCGCGATCGCCTATCTGCAGGCCAACGTTGCGGGCGTCACGCTGGACGCCGACCACCCGGCTGCCGGCTACTACGCCACCAGCCTGGCCAACCTGGACGTGACCGGCGGCGTCACGAGCGCGGCCCACAAGATGGCGCTCGTCGACTGGGACGCCGACGGCTGTGCCGATGCCGACGCCTCGAGCTACGACACCAGCGCCTGCCTGCAGGCGGCGCCGGCGAAGACGGTGAACGGCAACACCGTGAGCTGGATCGCGATGAGGCTGTGCACCACCTCCGGCAGCTATGCACCCGGCAACCCCTGCACGACCCCGGCCGCGGCGGCCACGAGCAACGCCACCGACCGCGGCGAACTCACCGGCGGCGGCCGCATCTCGTCGGTCGTGACCTCGCCGTATTACCGCATCGTCGTGCGCGTGCTCGGGCCGCGCCATTCGGTGAGCTACACCGAGACGATGGTCCATTTCTGAACTTCGAATCGAAAGGCGCGACGCCATGAAACCCTGGGTTCATGCCCGTTCGGACGCGAGCCGGTTCTCGCTGCTGCGTGGCGTCGTCGCGACCGTTCTCGCCCTTGCCGCCGCAGGGGCGCAGGCGGCGCTCACCTCGGTGGCCGATGCCCCGCTGTTCACGTCCTCGGGGTCCGCGGTCAAGCCGAACCTGATGTTCATCCTCGACGACTCGGGCAGCATGGACTGGAAATACCTGCCCGACGACGTCGGCAAGTTCGGAAGCAGCCAATACGGGCTCTACGCGGCGCAGTGCAACGGCCTGGCCTACAACCCGGCGAGGAAATACCAGGTTCCGGTCGACGCGAACGGCGTGCCTCAATCGCCCGGCGACGTCACCGCGCTCTGGAGACCGAGCGCCCATGCGACAAACCCGAACTCGCTTGCTTCGCCAACCACGCTGACGACCGTGGCCAGCGCGGGCCTGAAGATGGTCGTCTCGAGCGGCTCCGGCAGCAAGGCCTCTTACTCGAGCGGCGATGCGGTCGTCTTCTACAGCATCGGCGACGACGCGAACTACATGCTCGCCACGGTGTCGAGCTACGACTCGAAGACGCGCGCCTTGAGCGCGACCGTCACCTCGGTCGTGGGCATGACGGGCACGGTGCTTTCCAGCCCGCTCGTCGGCTCCGGTGCGCCCCCCTTCTACTACACGTACAGCGGCAGCCAGCCGGCGATGGGCTACTCCTACACGGCCACGAGCGTCATCACCACCTCGACCTTCTACAAGGAGTGCAGCAGCAAGGTCGGTTCGAACCCGGGGGCGGGCGTCTTCACGAAGGTGATCGTGAGTTCGGCGATGCCCGATGCCCAGAACTACGCCAATTGGCAGACTTACTACGACACGCGCATGGAGATGGTGAAGACGGCGATCTCGCTGGTCTTCAGTCCGCTCGACGACCGCTACCGCGTGGGCCTGACCACGATCAGCAAGACCAGCGGCGTGACGCTGGACATCGACACCTTCGGCGCGACCCAGAAGTCGCTCTTCTACTCTGCGCTGAGCCACTCGGCGCCGAGCGGCTCCACCCCGCTGCGCGGCGCCTTGTCGAACGTGGGGCGTTATTTCGCGAACAAGATGCCGGGCCAGGTGGCCGACCCGGTGCAGTACTCGTGCCAGAAGAACTTCGCGATCCTCTCGACCGACGGCTACTGGAACACCGGCATGGAGACCTCGACCTACGGTCCGCTGGACCTGTTCGGCCAGCCCGTCGGCCAGCAGGACGCAGCGCCGACGCCGCGGCCGATGCAGGACGGCCCGGGCACGAGCGCGAGCTCGAATTCGCTCGCCGACGTTGCGATGTACTACTACGACACCGACCTTCGCACTCCGGCACTCGGCAACTGCACCGGCGCCCTGGGCACCAGCGTGTGTCCGGCGGCAGGCGCCACGGTGACTTCGATCCGCAACATGACCACCTTCACGATGGGCCTGGGCGTCAGCGGCACGCTCGCCTACGCCCCCGACTACCTCACGCAGACCAGCGGCGACTACTTGAACCTCATCCAGGGCACCAGGAACTGGCCCGCGCCGACGGGCGGTGCGACCAACGTCGACGACCTCTGGCACGCGGCGGTGAACGGCCGTGGCCGCTATTTCAGCGCGCGCGACCCGGAAGAAGTGATCCAGGGCCTCAACACCGCCCTGCTCGAGATCAACAAGGAGACGGGGGCGGGTTCGGCCGCCGCCACCAGCACGCTCGAGCCCGTGGCCGGCAACAACGCGGTCTACGTGGCGAAGTTCACCTCGGGGTTCTGGACCGGCAACCTGCTCAGCTACTCGATCGATCCGGCCAGCGGCAAGATCTCGTCCACCGACGCCTGGAGCGGCGGCGCGGCGGGGGCGCTCGACGCCCGCCTCGCGGCCGCCAAGTCGCCGCGCCGGCTCTATTTCCAGCAGGCGGGCGCATTGACGGCGTTCAACTACGCGAACCTGCAGGCCGCCGGCCTGAACGGCTACTTCGACGGCTTCTGCAACATGCTCGGCGCCGGCGGATCGGCGCGGCCGGACCAGTGCTTCACGCTCTCCTCGACCGACCTCGCAGCCGCGAACTCGGGCGCCAACCTCGTTGCCTGGCTCGCCGGCAGCCACTTCGGCTACTACCGCGAGCGCGCCTCGGCGCTCGGCGACATCGTCGATGCGGCGCCGATCTTCGTCGGGCCGCCCGGCTTCAAGTACGCCGACGCCGGCTATGCGAGCTTCGTCAGTGCCCAGGCCCAGCGCGCCGGAGCCGTCTACGTCGGCGCCAACGACGGCATGCTGCACGCCTTCGACGCCGCCACCGGCAGCGAGAACTGGGCCTTCTTCCCGAGCGCCGTGCTGCCCCGGCTCTACAAGCTCGCCGACCAGAGCTACCCGCGCAACCACGCGTACTACGTCGACGGGCCGCTGCGCATGGGCGACATCCTGGCCGACGGCGTCTGGAAGACGATCCTGGTGGGCGGCCTCGGCGGCGGCGGGCGCAGCTACTTCGCCCTCGACATCACCGATCCGCAAAGCCCGAAGCTGCTCTGGGAGTTCAGCCATCCGAACCTCGGGCTGAGCTTCGGCAACCCGGTGATCACCAAGCGCCGGGACGGCACCTGGGTCGTGGTGTTCGCCTCCGGCTACAACAACACCGAGGGCGACGGCAACGGCCACCTGTTCGTGCTCGACGCGAACACCGGAGCCCAACTCATCGACGCCGTGCCGACCTACACTGCCGGCACGATGCCGGCAGGCAGCGTCGGCACGCCCAGCGGCCTGGCCAAGATCAACGCCTGGGTGAGCTCGGAAGTCGACAACACGGCGACGGCCTTCTACGGCGGCGACCTGCTCGGCAACCTCTGGCGCTTCGACATCGACCAGTTCACCCAGCCCTACGGCCAGGCCATGCGCCTGGCGAGCCTGCAGGCCGGCGGCCTGCCGCAGCCGATCACGACCAAGCCGATGCTGGCCGAGATGACCTACATGGGACAGCCTTACCAAGTGGTCTACGTCGCGACCGGCCAGTACCTGGGAACTCCCGACCTGGCGACGACCGGCCAGCAAAGCATCTACGCGATCAAGGACAGCCTGGCCTCGAGCGGACTCGGCGACGTCCGCGCCGGCAACACGCTGGTGCAGCAGAAGTTCTCCGACGCCGCGGTCCAGGGCGGCGGCGCGATCCGGCTTGCGACGTCGAACCCGGTCGACTGGAGCAGCAAGAACGGCTGGTACGTCGACTTCCTCTCGTCCGGCGAGCGCACCAATGTCGACCTCGCGCTCACGCTGAACGTGCTCTCGGTGGTCAGCAACGTCCCGAGCACGGACGCCTGCGATGCCGGCGGCAAGTCCTGGCTCTACCACCTGGACATCGGCACGGGTACGGCCCCCGCCAACGCGCCCGACAGGGCCGCCGGCCTGTACCTGGGCGACGTGATGTCGGTCGGCCAGACCGTGGTGCAGTTGCCGAGCAACGGGCAGACGGTGACGATCACCACCGAGAGCAACGGCAGCCTGCTCACGACCAGCCTGCCGCCGCCGCCGGTGACCGGCGCGGTGCGCCGCACTTCGTGGCGCGAGCTGGTGGATTGAGGCCGGCGCGGCGCCGGGCGTTCGCCTGCTGCATCGCCTTCTCGGCGGCGCTTCATCTGGCGTTGCTGGGTGCCGTCGTCGCGGCCCAGCGTGCGCAGGCGCGCAAAGCACACGGCGCACGGACGGTGGCGGCTGTGACGGTGCGCATCGCGAGGCCTGCCCTGGCGCTGCCCGCCGCGCCGGCGCTGCAGGTCGAGCCACCCCGGGGCGAGCCGTGGCCGGCTGGAGCGGTGGCGCTGCCAAAGCCAAAGCCGACGCCAACGAAAGTGCCGGTGCAGGAGCAGGAGCAGGAGCAGGAGCAGGAGCAGGAGCAGGAGCAGGAGCAGGAGCAGCCGCAGCCGCAGCCGCAGCCGCAGCCGCAGCCGCAGCCGCAGCCGCAGCCCGGGCCGGCGATGCCGATGCCGATGCCGATGCCGATGCCGATGCCGATGCTCGCCGAAGCCGCCACCAGCCCGTCGATGGAATACGTGCCGCGCTGGCTGCTGACGGCGCCTCCGGTGGCGCGCGGCAGCCCCAGCGTCGCCTTCCCGGACGGCGTGACGGGCTTCCTTCGCCTCGCGGCACGGATCGAGCTCTTCATCGACGAGCGCGGCGAAGTGAACCGGGTCGAGCCCGCCGACCCGCTGCCGCCGGCCTTTGCCGAGGCGGTTCGTTCGACCTTCATGAAGGCGCGCTTTGCGCCCGGCGAGATCGACGGCGTGGCGGTGCGAAGCCGCATCCGGATCGAGGTGAGCTTCGAGAGCTCGCCCCTCGGCGTTGCGCCGCCGGTCGCCGACGCGGTGCTGTAGCCGCGTCGCGCTCAGCCGTCGAAGAGCGCCGAATAGGCCTGCCGCAACTCGCGCTTGAGCAGCTTGCCGCTCGGGTTCTTGGGCAGGCTGTCGACGAAGACGACGCGCTTGGGCGTCTTGAAGGCCGCCATCTGCGCGCTGCAGTGCGCCAGGACCTCGGCTTCGCTCAGGCTCGCGCCGGCCTTGACGACCACCACCGCCGTCACCGCCTCGACCCAGCGCGGATGCGCAATGCCGATGACGGCCACCTCGCTCACCTGCGGCAGGCGGTAGATCGTCTCCTCGACCTCGCGGCTGGCGACGTTCTCGCCGCCGCTCTTGATCATGTCCTTCTTGCGGTCGACGACGCTGATGTAGCCTTCGGCGTCGATGGTGGCGAGGTCGCCCGAATGGAACCAGCCGCCTTCGAAGGCGGCGGCCGTGCGCTCGTCGTCGTGGAAGTAGCCGCTCATCAGCTGCGGGCTGCGGTGGACGATCTCGCCGACCGCGCCCGGCGCCACGTCCTGCATCCGGTCGTCGACGACGCGGGTCTCGACGTTGAGCACGGCGCGGCCGCAGGAGCCGGGCTTGCGCAGCTGGTCCTCGGGGCCGAGCATCGTCGCCAGCGGCGCGATTTCGGTCTGGCCGTAGAGGTTCCACAGCCGCACCTCGGGCAGCCGGGCGGCGAGTTCGCGCAGCACCTCCACCGGCATGATCGAGGCGCCGTAATAGCCCTTCTTCAGGCTCGTGAGGTCGGTCGTGCTGAAGCGCGGCGAACGCAGCAAGGCGATCCAGACCGTCGGCGGCGCGAAGAAGGAGCTGATGCGGTGGCGCTCGATCAAGGCCAGCAGATGCTCGGCCACCGGCTTGGCGGTGATGACGTTGCTCGCCCCGGCGTAGATCGAGGGGCCGAAGAAGACGTCGAGCTGGGCGCAGTGGTACAGCGGCAGGGCGTGGAGCATGAAGTCGCCGCCTTCGATGCCGGCGTCGACAAGGCAGCTCACGTATTGCCACATCACGGCCTCGTGGCTGAGCATCGCGCCCTTGGGCAGCGATTCGGTGCCGCTGGTGTAGACGATTTGCGCGAGGTCGCTGCCGGCGAGATCGAGCTCGGGCAAGGCGGCGCTGCTGGCCGCGATCTCGTCGAAGCGAAGCAGACCGGGCACGGGCTCGCTCGGGTCTTCCGAAGGCAGCCACACGAGCTGCTCGACCCGCGTATCCTGCGCCGCCGCGGCGCGTGCGAGATCGGCGAGGCCGCTGTCGGTGGCGAGCCAGCGCGCGCCGGCGTGGCGCAGGATGTAGGCCGCTTCGTCGGCCTTCAGCATGAAGTTGATCGGCACGAGCACGGCGCCCAGCCGCGCCAGCGCAAAGCGCAGCGCCGCGAAAGCGTGCGAGTTGCGCGCCAGGATCGCGAAGCGGTCGCCCTTGACGAGGCCGCGCGCGGCCAGTCCCGCGGCCACGCGGTCGCTCAAGGCGTCGAACTCGCGGTAGCTCCAGCGTACTTCGCCGCAGGCGATGGCGAGCTTGTCGGGGTGGCGGGCGGCGCTGCGGTGCAGCAGGTCGCCCAGGGTCTGGCGGCGGGTGGCGGACATCATGGGCGCCAGCGTAACGGCCCCCCGGGGCCGGCCGTCTCAGGGTCGACCCGGGGCCGGGCGACTCGTGCCTCTGGTCGCGAACGGCCCCGGGCCGGAGACGAGGAGCTCAGCCCGGCATGGCCGTCCACTTGAGTTCGGAAGCGGCCGAGGCCACGGTCTGTTCGATGAACAGCACGCCGCGCACCCCGTCGGCCACGCGCGGGTAGTCGGCGGCCAGGGCGTCGGCGACCCGGCCCGCCTGGTGCGCCAGGATGTCCTCGGCAACGCCGCCGTAGAGGTTGGCGAAGGCCTCGAGGAAGGCCTCGGGATGGCCGGGCGGCAGCTTGCAGGCGCGCAAGGCGGCGGCGCCGAGCCAGGGCGAGCCACGCGTCAGGATCCGGCGCGGGCCGTCCAGCGGCATGTGGACGAGTTCGTTCGGCGATTCCTGCCTCCAGTCCAGGCTGCCGGTCTCGCCGAAGATGCGCAGCCGCAGGTCGTTCTCGCAGCCGACCGCGATCTGCGACGCGATGAGCACGCCGCGCGCCCCGCCTTCGAAACGCAGCAGCAGGCTCGCGTCGTCGTCGAGGCGGCGCCCGGGAACGAAGTGGCCGAGGTCGGCGCACAGCGCCTCGAGCCTCAGGCCGGTGACGCTGCTGACGAGGTTCTCGGCATGCGAGCCGATGTCGCCGATGGCCCCGGCGACGCCGCTGCGCGCCGGGTCGGTGCGCCAGCCGGCCTGCTTGTTGGGGCTGGCCTCGAGCGCCGTCGCGAGCCAGCCCTGCTGATACTCGACGATGAGCTTGCGCACGCGGCCGATCGAGCCCGCGCGCAGCATCTCGCGCGCCTGGCGCACCATCGGGTAGCCGGTGTAGTTGTAGCTCACGCCGAACACCGTGCCGCGCGCGGCGACGCGCTGCTCGATCGCCCGTGCCTGGGCGCTGGTGTGGACCAGCGGCTTGTCGCAGACGACATGGAACCCGGCGTCGACGAATGCCAGCGCCACCTCGTGGTGGACGTGGTTGGGCGTGACGATGACGACGAGGTCGATGCGCTCGCCCGGCGGGCGCCGCAACTCGTCGGCCAGCAGTTCCTGCCAGCTGCCGTGGTTGCGCCCGGGATCGAGCCCGAGGTCGGCCCCCGAGGCGAGGGCCTTGGCGGGGGTCGAGGACAGCGCGCCCGCGACGAGCCGGAAGCGGCCGTCGAGCGCCATCGCGCGGCGGTGCACGGCGCCGATGAAGGCATCGCGACCGCCGCCGACCATGGCGTAGCGCAGCAGGGGCGGGGGAGGGTTCGTCACGAGGTCTGCGCTCACGCTGTCTCCTGGCGGGTTGGAAAGGCTCGGAATGGCGAATCGGGGACGTGTCATCGGCATCTCGATCATGCCTCTCGGCGCCGCCGAAGACGCTTCGAAGGGCGTTGCGCCTGGCCGCCTCGAACGCCCGAACACGTCGGCCGCCGGGCCCGGGGGGCTTCGCGTGACGCGCCGGTGCACCGGAACAGGCCGTCGAGCAATGCGGCTTCGGTGGCCGAGGGGCCGCCGTTCCGCGCCGCCGCCCGGGCCGCCCGCCCGGGCTCGGGCCTGAGCGGATGCGGGTGGCGGTCCCATGAAAAAGGCCTGTCCGGTTCGCACCGGGCAGGCCTTCGATCGGGAGCGGGGAGTGAGCTTACTTCTTGCGGAACTTCTGGATCGCCGCGAGCTGCGCCGCCATCGCCGCGAACTCGCTCGTCGCCGCAGCGAGGTCGATGTCGCTCTTCGCGTTCTTCATCGCCTGCTCGGCCAGGCGCTTGGCCTCGGTGGCCTTGGCTTCGTCGAGGTCGTGGCCGCGGATCGCGGTGTCGGCGAGCACGGTCACGATGCCCGGCTGGACCTCGAGGATGCCGCCGGCGACGAAGACGAACTCTTCCTCGCCGTTGTCGGCGCGCTCGATGCGCACCGCGCCCGGCTTGATGCGCGTGATCAGCGGCGTGTGTCGCGGCAGGATGCCGAGCTCGCCCTCTTCGCCCGGCAGGGCGACGAACTTGGCCTCGCCCGAGAAGATGCTCGCCTCGGCACTGACCACGTCGACGTGGATGGTCGCCATCGTTGTTCCTCTTCAGTTATCCAAAGGCTGCGGCGTCGCAGCAAGCGGCCGCCGCGGATCCGGCTTCGCCGGCCCGCCAGCGGCGCCCCCCTGGGGGGGAGCGCCGAAGGCGCTTCGGGGGGGATTCAATTGATCTTCTTGGCCTTCTCGAAGGCCTCGTCGATCGTGCCCACCATGTAGAACGCCTGCTCGGGCAGGTGGTCGCACTCGCCGGCGACGATCATCTTGAAGCCGCGGATGGTTTCCTTCAGCGTCACGTACTTGCCCGGCGTGCCCGTGAACACTTCGGCGACGTGGAAGGGCTGAGACAGGAAGCGCTGGATCTTGCGCGCCCGGCTCACCGCCAGCTTGTCCTCGGGGCTCAACTCGTCCATGCCCAGGATGGCGATGATGTCGCGCAGTTCCTTGTAGCGTTGCAGCGTCGACTGAACCGCACGCGTGGTCTCGTAGTGGTCCTGGCCGACGACGTTCGGGTCGACCTGGCGGCTCGTGCTGTCGAGCGGGTCCACGGCGGGGTAGATGCCCAGCGAAGCGATGTCGCGCGACAGCACCACGGTGGCGTCCAGGTGGGCGAAGGTCGTGGCCGGCGACGGGTCGGTCAGGTCGTCAGCAGGCACGTAGACGGCCTGGATCGAGGTGATCGAGCCCACCTTGGTCGAGGTGATGCGCTCCTGCAGGCGGCCCATTTCCTCGGCCAGCGTCGGCTGGTAGCCCACCGCCGAAGGCATCCGGCCCAGCAGCGCCGAGACCTCGGTGCCGGCGAGCGTGAAGCGGTAGATGTTGTCGACGAAGAAGAGCACGTCGCGGCCTTCGTCGCGGAACGACTCGGCGATCGTCAGGCCCGTGAGCGCCACGCGCAGGCGGTTGCCCGGCGGCTCGTTCATCTGGCCGTAGACCATCGACACCTTGGACTGGCTGAGGTCGTCCTGGTCCACGACCTTGGAGTCCGACATCTCGTGATAGAAGTCGTTGCCTTCGCGCGTGCGCTCGCCGACGCCGGCGAACACCGACAGGCCCGAGTGCGCCTTGGCGATGTTGTTGATGAGCTCCATCATGTTCACGGTCTTGCCGACGCCGGCGCCGCCGAACAGACCCACCTTGCCGCCCTTGGCGAAGGGGCAGATCAGGTCGATGACCTTGATGCCGGTCTCGAGCAGTTCCTGGCTCGGGCTCAACTCGTCGTAGGCCGGGGCCTTGCGGTGGATCGAGGCCATCAGCGTCTGGTCGACCGGGCCGCGCTCGTCGATCGGGTTGCCGAGCACGTCCATGATGCGGCCCAGGGTGGCCTTGCCCACCGGCACCTGGATCGCGGCCCCGGTGTTGTTGACCATCAGGCCGCGGCGGATGCCGTCGGACGAGCCGAGCGCGATGGTGCGCACGACGCCGTCACCGAGCTGCTGCTGCACTTCCAGCGTCAGCGCCGTGCCTTCGAGCTTGAGGGCGTCGTACACGCGGGGCATCTGGTCGCGCGGGAATTCCACGTCGACGACGGCGCCGATGCACTGAACGATCTTTCCTTGTGCCATTTTTCAGTTCCTTCGGATCTCTGGATGCTTCAGACGGCCGCAGCCCCGCTGACGATTTCACTCAATTCCTTGGTGATCGCAGCCTGGCGGGTCTTGTTGTAGATGAGCTTCAACTCGGCGATCAGGTTGCCGGCGTTGTCGGTCGCGGCCTTCATCGCGACCATGCGCGCCGACTGCTCGCTCGCCATGTTCTCGGCCACGCCCTGGTAGACGAGGGCCTCGATGTAGCGCTTCATGAGCTCGTCGATGACGACCGCGGCGTCGGGCTCGTAGATGTAGTCCCAGGCGTATTGCTTCTTCTCGGCCGTGGTCTGCTCGAGGCGCGCTGCCGACAAAGGCAGCAGCTGCTCGACCATCGGTTCCTGCTTCATCGTATTGATGAAGTTGGTGTAGCAGAGATAGACCTGATCGACCTTGCCTTCGACGAAGGCGTCGAGCATGACCTTGACCGGACCGATCAGCTTGTCGAGCTGGGGCGCGTCGCCGAGCTGGATGGCGTGACTCACCACGTTGGCGCCGATGCGGTTCAGGAAGCCGAAGCCCTTGTTGCCGATCGCCACCGCCTGGATCGCGCCGCCGCCGGACTGCACTTCCTTCATCTTGGCCGTGACGGCGCGCAGCATGTTGGTGTTCAGACCGCCGCACAACCCCTTGTCGGTGCTGACGACGATGAAGCCGACGTTCTTGTGCACGCCGCCATTGCGCAGGAAGGGCGACTTGTACTCGGGGTTGGCCGAGGCCAGGTGGGCCGTGATGTTGCGGATCTTCTCGGCGTAAGGCCGGGCCGCGCGCATGCGGTCCTGCGCCTTGCGCATCTTGCTCGCGGCAACCATTTCCATGGCCTTGGTGATCTTCTTGGTGTTCTCCACCGATTTGATCTTGCCGCGTATCTCTTTACCGACCGCCATGACGGGGCTCCTTGTCTAGGCGTGCGGGATCAGGCGAACGACTTCTTGAACGCGGCGATCGCGCCGGCGAGCTCGTCCTCTGCCGCCTTGTCCATCGCACGGTCGTTCTCGAGCTTGGCGAGCAGCGCGGCGTGGCTGGACTTCAGGTGCTGGTGCAGGCCGTGTTCGAACGGCAGCACCTGCTTGACCTCGAGGTCGTCGACATAGCCCTTGTTCACCGCGTACAGCGTCGCGGCCATCAGGCTGATCGGCAGCGGCGAATACTGAGCCTGCTTCAGCAACTCGGTGACGCGGGCGCCGCGGTCGAGCTGCTTGCGCGTGGCGGCGTCGAGGTCGGAGGCGAACTGGGCGAAGGCCGCGAGTTCGCGGTACTGCGCCAGGTCGGTCCGGATGCCGCCCGACTGGGCCTTGACGAGCTTGGTCTGGGCCGAGCTTCCGACCCGCGACACCGAGATGCCGGCGTTGATGGCGGGGCGGATGCCGGCGTTGAACAGGCTGGTCTCCAGGAAGATCTGGCCGTCGGTGATCGAGATCACGTTGGTCGGGACGAAGGCGGACACGTCGCCGGCCTGGGTCTCGATGATCGGCAGCGCCGTCAGCGAGCCGGTCTTGCCCTTGACCTCGCCCTTGGTGAAGGCCTCGACGTAGTCGGCGTTGACGCGCGCGGCGCGCTCGAGCAGGCGGCTGTGGAGGTAGAACACGTCGCCGGGGAAGGCTTCGCGGCCCGGCGGGCGGCGCAGAAGCAGCGAGACCTGGCGGTAGGCGACGGCCTGCTTGGAGAGGTCGTCGTAGATGATGAGCGCGTCCTGGCCGCGGTCGCGGAAGTATTCGCCCATCGTGCAGCCCGAGTAGGCCGACACGTACTGCATCGCCGCCGATTCCGAGGCCGAGGCGGCGACGACGATGGTGTAGTCCATCGCGCCGGCGCGCTCCAGCGAGCGCACCACGTTCTTGATCGACGAAGCCTTCTGGCCGATCGCGACGTAGACGCAGGTCATGTTCTGACCCTTCTGGTTGATGATCGTGTCGATCGCCACCGCGGTCTTGCCGGTCTGGCGGTCGCCGATGATCAGCTCGCGCTGGCCGCGGCCGATCGGCACCATCGAGTCGATCGACTTCAAGCCCGTCTGCACAGGTTGCGACACCGATTGGCGCGCGATCACGCCCGGCGCGACCTTCTCGATCACGTCGGTCATCTTGGCGTTGATCGGGCCCTTGCCGTCGATCGGCTGGCCCAGGGCGTTGACGACGCGGCCGATCAGCTCGGGGCCGACCGGCACCGACAGGATCTTGCCGGTGCACTTGACGGTGTCGCCTTCCGAGATGTGCTCGTACTCGCCCAGGATCACGGCGCCGACCGAGTCGCGCTCGAGGTTCAGCGCGAGGCCGAAGGTCGGCGTGCCGTCCTTCGTCGCCGGGAATTCGAGCATCTCGCCGGCCATCACGTCCGACAGGCCGTGCACGCGGCAGATGCCGTCGGTCACGGACACGACCGTGCCCTGGTTCTTGATGTCGGCCGTCGCGGCAAGGCCCTCGATGCGGCTCTTGATCAGCTCGGAAATTTCTGCGGGATTGAGTTGCATGCTGTGTTCTCCAAACGCTCGTCTTAAGCGACGAGCGCGGTCTTCATCTGTTGCAGGCGGGCGGCCACCGAGGTGTCGAGCACCTCGTCGCCGACGACCACGCGAACGCCGCCGATCAGTTCGGGCTTCACGACCACCGAGGCGTTGAGCTTGCGGCCGAAGCGCCTTTCGAGCGCGGCCTTGACGTCGCCGAGTTGCACGGCGTCGATCGGGTAGGCCGACTCGATCGTCGCGTCGGACACGCCCGACTGCGCGTTCACGAGGGCGTGGAACTGCGCCGCGATCACGGGCAGCGCGGCGACACGGCCGTTGTCGATCACCGTGCGCAGCAGGTTGGCCACCGCGGGGGCCAGGGGCGTCTTGACGAGGCCGCCGACGAGATCGAACACCTGCTGCGTCACAACCTGCGGGTTGTCGGCGAAGCGGACCAGCTGGCCGTCAGCGGCGATCGCGCCGAGCACCGCGACCTGCTCGGCTTCGGCCGCGCCGGCGCCGGCCTTGAACAGCGCTTCGGCGTATGGACGCGCGATGGTGGCGAGTTCGGCCATGTTTAAAGCTCGGTCTTCAAGCGGCCCAGCAGATCGGCGTGCACGGAAGGGTTCACTTCCTTGCGCAGGATCTGCTCGGCGCCCTTGACCGCCAGCGCGGCGACCTGGTCGCGCAGCGCTTCGCGCGCCTTCACCGACTCCTGCGCCGCCTCGGCCTTTGCCGCGGCGATGATCTTGGCGGCCTCTTCGTTGGCACGGCCCTTGGCCTCTTCGACCATCTGCTGCGCCAGGCGCTCGGCGTCGGCCAGGCGTTTTTGCGCATCGTTGCGCGCGGCGCCGAGTTGTTCTTCGACGCGCTTGTTGGCCGAAGCCAGGTCGGCCTTGGCCTTGTCGGCGGCGGACAGGCCGTCGGCGATCTTCTTGGCGCGCTCGTCGAGCGCGGCCATGATCGGCGGCCATACGAATTTCATCGTGAACCAGACCAGGATCGCGAACACGATCATCTGGACGATGAGGGTGGCGTTGATGCTCATGGGTGCCTCGGCAGTGCAGGTGCCGCCGCGAGCGGCGACACGGGCGGTTGATCGCTTACTTGGGGAGGTTGGCGATCTGGCCGAGGAACGGGTTCGCGGTCGCGAACCACAGCGCGATACCGGCGCCGATGATGAACGCGGCGTCGATCAGGCCGGCGAGCAGGAACATCTTGGTCTGCAACTCGCCCATCAACTCGGGCTGGCGCGCGGCCGACTCGAGGTACTTGCTGCCCATGATGCCGATGCCGATGCAGGCACCCAGCGCGCCCAGACCGATGATCAGGCCGGCGGCGATGGCAACAAAGCTGATGACTTCCATGGTGACTCCTAAGGTCGTTGGTTTGTGGTGGAAAGAGAAAACGGCGGTCAGTGCGCGTCGTGCGCCTGACCCACGTAGACCAGCGTCAACATCATGAAGACGAAGGCCTGCAGCGTGATGATCAGGATGTGGAAGATGGCCCAGGCGGTGCCGGCGATGATGTGGCCGAGCGCCAACGCGATGCCGGTACCCAGGCCGACGGTGGCGAACGCGCCGCCCATGAGCGCGATCAGCATGAAGATCAGCTCGCCGGCGTACATGTTGCCGAACAGCCGCATGCCGTGCGAGACCGTCTTGGCGACGAACTCGATGATCTGCATCAGGAAGTTGACGATGCCCAGCGGGATCGCGTACAGCGGGTTCTTGCTCGTGCCGAACGGCGCGCTGACCAACTCGTGCGCCCAGCCGCCGACGCCCTTGATCTTGACGTTGTAGACGAGGCAGACGATCAGCACCGACAGCGACAGGCCCATCGTCACCGACAGGTCGGCGGTCGGCACGACGCGCTGGTAGGGGATGCCCACGCGCTCGGTGATCCACGGCAGCAGATCGACCGGCAGCAGGTCCATCGCATTGAGCAGGAAGATCCAGATGAACACCGTGAGGGCGAGCGGCGCGACGAGCTTGCGGCTGGTCGCGTTGTGGACGATGCCCTTGGCCTGGCTTTCGACCATCTCGACCAGGATCTCGACCGCGGCCTGGAAGCGGCCGGGCACGCCCGAGGTGGCGCTCTTCGCCGCGCGCCAGAGCAGGAACGAAGCGACCACGCCCAGCGTCACCGCCCAGAAGATGGAGTCGAAGTTGAAGACCGAGAAGTCGACGACCCCGGTCTGCTTCTTGTTTTGCAGGTGCTGGAGGTGGTGGATGATGTATCCACCCGCGGTTTGAGCTTGACCTTCGGCTGCCATGTCGTCGTTCGTCGTCTCGTCGTCAACCGCGCCGCCGCCAGGCGAGCGCCACCCAATACACCTTGATGCAGACCACCAGGCCGGCCAGCAGCGCCGGCCAGCTCAGCGGTCGCACGATGCGTGCTGCCAGGATCAGCAGCACGACCGAAACCGCGATCTTGACCCCCTGCCACAACATGAAGCTGACGGCACTGCCGATCGGCGACACGCTGGACAGCGGGCTGGTCATGCCGCGCGCCATCAGCGCCGCCGGAACGACCACCACGCCGGCGCCGTAAAGCGCCGACCAGAACACATCCATCCGCTGGAAGCCGGCACCCAACAGCAGCGCCAACCCCAACCCGACCGCGGCTTGCACCGCGACCACCCGCCACGGCCTCACCGCATGCAGGTCGTTC
>JAGWTS010000426.1 GCA_028868875.1 Burkholderiales bacterium
CAACGCCTGGATCACGCTCGACAACCCGGGCCAGTACAACTCCTACACCACCGACATGGTCAAGGGCGTGATCCTGGCGATGCGCGCCGCGTCCAACGACCGCAGCGTCAATTGCGTGGTCTTCACAGGCGCAGGCGACAAGGCCTTCTGCACCGGCGGCAACACCAAGGAATATGCCGAGTACTACGCCGGCCACCCGCAGGAATACCGCCAGTACATGCGCTTGTTCAACGACATGGTCTCGGCGATCCTGGCCTGCGACAAGCCGGTGATCTGCCGCGTCAACGGCATGCGCATCGGCGGCGGCCAGGAGATCGGCATGGCCTGCGACTTCTCGGTCTCGTCGGACCTGGCGCGCTACGGCCAGGCCGGCCCCAAGCACGGCTCGGCGCCGATCGGCGGCGCCACCGACTTCCTGCCGGTGGCCGTGGGCGCCGAGCGCGCCATGGCCGCCTGCGTGCTGTGCGAGCCTTTCTCGGCGCACAAGGCCTACCAGATGGGCATCCTCACCGACATCGTGCCGGCGCTGGAAGTCGACGGCCAATTCGTCGCCAACCCCCTGGTCGAGACCCAGCGCCAGTTCGACGAGTTCGGCCGCAACGCCTACGGCGAGCCCAAGACCGGCGCCGCACTCGAAGCAGGCAAGGCGCTGATGAAGCGCGGCCGCGTCAACCTCGCGATGCTCGACGCCCGCGTCGAAGAGCTGTGCGCCAAGATCCTGCTCACCTTCCCCGACTGCACCACGAAGACGCTGGAAGAGCTGCGCAAGCCCAAGCTCGAAGCCTGGAACCGCAACAAGGAAGACTCGCGCGCCTGGCTCGCGCTGAACATGGTGACCGAGGCGCGCAGCGGCTTCACCGCCTTCAACGAAGGGACTAAGGACGACCGCGAGGTCGACTTCGTGCTGCTGCGCCAGAAGCTCGCCGCCGGCCAGAGCTGGGTCGGGCCGTTGCACGACGAGATCCAGCCCGGAGCCAAGCACCATGGCTGACGCGGTTTCACCGCTGCGCTCCTGGCTCGACCGTGACGGCGCGCTGCTGCGGCTGCGCCTGGCGCGGCCCAAGGCCAACATCGTCGAAGCGACGATGATCGGCGCGCTGCAGGCCGCCTTCGACGCGCATCGCGAACAGCCCGGCCTGCGCGGCGTGCTGCTCGACGCCGAAGGCCCGCACTTCAGCTTCGGCGCCAGCGTCGAAGAGCATCTGGCCGAGCGCTGCGCCGCGATGCTGGCCAGCCTGCACGCGCTCCTCCTCACAATGGCCGGCTTCCCGCTGCCGATCCTCGTTGCGGTGCGCGGCCAGTGCCTGGGCGGCGGCCTCGAAGTGGCGCTGGCCGGCGGGCCGATCTTCGCCCACCCCGAAGCCCAGTTCGGCCAGCCCGAGATCAAGCTCGGCGTGTTCGCGCCGGCCGCGAGTTGCCTGCTCGGCTGGCGCTTGAGCCCGAGCGCGGCCGAAGACCTGCTGTGGTCGGGCCGCAGCCTGAACGGCAGCGCGGCGCTGGCCCTCGGCCTCGTCCAGGCGCTGGCCGACGACCCCGAAGCCGCGGCCCTGGCCTACTTCGACGAACACCTCGCGCCGCGCAGCGCCGCCGCGCTCGCCTGCGCCGTGAAGGCCGTGCGTGCGCCGCGCCTGCGCGAATTGCGCGAACGCCTGGCCGAGGTCGAGCGCCTGTATCTCGATCGCCTGATGAAGACCCACGACGCCAACGAAGGCCTGGCCGCCTTCCTGGCGCGCCGCCCGCCTCACTGGGAGCACCGCTGATGAAGCCCGATTCGATTTCCATCCGTCTGGTCCGGGCCGAGCGCCGGGCCGCTCCCAAGCCGGCCCGGGCCCCCTCGGGGGGCCGGACGACGCCCGCGTCGGCCGGGGGGCTGTCATGAACACCCCGAAAGTCCTGCAGATCGTCCAGCGCTGCGAAGCGCTGTTCGAAGACCTGCACTTCAACGCCGTCCAGCAATGGAAGGCGGCGCAGCCCGGCCGCAAGGCCATCGGCTACATGCCGGTGTACGTGCCGCGCGAGCTCATCCATGCCGCGGGCATGCTGCCGGTGGGCATCCTGGGCGGCGGCGACGCGCTCGAGGTGATCCAGGGCGACGCCTACTACCAGAGCTACATCTGCCGCATCCCGCGCTCGACGATCGAACTGGGACTGACGGGCCGGCTCGACTGCCTCGACGGCATGCTGTTCCCCTCGATCTGCGACGTGATCCGCAACCTCTCGGGCATGTGGCAGATGCTGTTCAAGGACAAGTACGTGCGCTACCTCGACGTGCCGCAGAACTACCAGGACAGCGTCGGCGGCACCTTCTACGTGCAGGAGATGCAGGTGCTGCGCGAAGACCTGGGCCGGCTCGCCGGGCGCGAGATCAGCGACGCCGACCTGAACCGCTCGATCGCGGTCTACAACGACAACCGCGCCGCCGTGCGCGAGCTCTATGCCTACCGCGCCGCCAAGCCCTGGCAGGCGCCCACCTCCGAGGTCTACCTGCTGCTGCGTGCCGGCATGGTGCTGCCGGTGGAAGAGCACACCGCGCTCGTGCGCGAGTACCTGGCCGCGGCCGAGCTGCTGCAGCGCCCCAAGCGCGACAACGCCCGCGTCGTCATCAACGGCAGCTTCTGCGAGCAGCCGCCGCTGGCGCTGATCAAGTCGATCGAGATGGCCGGCTGCTACGTCGTCGACGACGACCTGCTGCTCGTCACGCGCTGGCTGCTCGACGAGGTGCCGGCCGACGGCGACCCGCTGCGCGAACTCTCGAAAGCCTTTCTCCATCACTCCGCCGCCACCGCCGCCAAGTACGACCTCACGCGCGAAGAAAAGGGCGTGTACCTGTTGAAGCAGGTGAAGACGCGCGGCGCCGAAGGCGTGATCTTCGCCGCACCTTCGTTCTGCGACCCCGCCCTGCTCGAGCGGCCGATGCTGCAGGACGTGCTCACCCGCCACGGCGTGCCGCACACCGCCTTCAAGTACGCCGAGAACACCGGACAGATGGCGCCCATCCGCGAACAGGCGGGCACCTTCGCCGATTCGATCAAGCTCTGGAACGCTGCCTGAGGAACAAGCCATGAACACCCCGATCGCCATGCCCACCAGCAGCAAGAAGCCGCAGAACGTCCAGAATGAAGACGCGATGTGGCTGCAGAAGGAGCTCATCACCAAGAACTACGCCGAGCTCGCCAGTGCCCGCGCCGACAACCGCAAGGTGTCGGCGACCTTCGTGCCGGGCAACCTCAACGAGCTGCTGATGTGCTTCAACTTCGCGCGCAGCCTGCCCGAGACCAACGCGCTGCAGAACGGCATGCGCAAGAAGTCCGGCAAGATGATCATGGACGCCGAGCGCGACGGCCAGAGCGAGGACGTCTGCACCTACGTCAAGGCCGACCTGGGCATGATGATGGGCGGCGAGGTCGGCCCCAGCGGCGAGGTGCTGCCGCGCCCGGACATCCTGCTGCTGTCCTACACCGGCTGCTTCACCTTCATGAAGTGGTTCGAGCTCATCCGCCACAAATACGGCTGCGAGACCGTGATGCTGCACGTGCCCTACCAGGGCGAAGGCCGGATCGCGCCGAACATGCGCGAATACGTCGTCAAGCAGCTGAAGGAAACCGTGATCCCGACGCTCGAGCGCGTCTCGGGCGTCAAGTTCGACATCGACCGCCTGCGCGAATACATGCGCGAATCGGTCAAGGCCGAGGAGAACCTGGTGCAGGTGCTGCAGTCGGCGAAGCACCGGCCCTCGCCGATCGACGGCTACTTCGGCGCCGTGTATTACATCGGGCCGATCTTCACCG
This sequence comes from Burkholderiales bacterium, assembly GCA_028868875.1. GTDB lineage: Bacteria > Pseudomonadota > Gammaproteobacteria > Burkholderiales > Burkholderiaceae_C > Rubrivivax. Next base: position 3,789 of record JAGWTS010000426.1, read on the forward strand.
CCTTCCGCGGCACGCCCGAGGCCACCGAGTACTACCGCGTGCTGCGCGCCGAGATCGAGCAGCGCGTGCGCGAAGGCAAGGGTCCGGTGACGCCCGACGGCGAGATGGGCGAGGAGAAATACCGCCTCGTCGTCGAAGGCCCGCCGAACTGGACCCATTTCCGCGACTTCTGGAAGATGTTCTACGACGAAGGCGCGGTCGTCGTGTCGTCCACCTACGCCAAGGTGGGCGGCCTGTACGACTTCGGCTTCCGCCACGACCCCGACCATCCGCTCGAATCGCTGGCCGACTACTGCCTGGGCTGCTACACCAACCTGAACCTGCCCTCGCGCGTCGACATGATCTGCCGCTACCTCGACGAGTACCAGGCCGACGGGCTGCTGATCAACTCGATCAAGAGCTGCAACAGCTTCTCGGCCGGCCAGCTGCTGATGATGCGCGAAGTGGAGCGCCGCACCGGCAAGCCCGCGGCCTTCATCGAGACCGACCTCGTCGACCCGCGCTACTTCTCGGCCGCGAACGTGAAGAACCG
>JAGWTS010000427.1 GCA_028868875.1 Burkholderiales bacterium
CGGCTTGTAGGGCGGGCGGAACTTGGTGGTGCCGACGGCGTCCGGCGTGCGGCCGGTGGCCACGCCCATCTGCACCAGGGCATTGACGTTGCTCGTCTTGCCCTGGTCGGTGCCCATGCCGGTGGTCGTGTAGCGCTTCAGGTGCTCGACGCTGCGGTAGTTCTCGCGCGCGGCGAGCTCGACGTCGAAGGCCGAGACATCGTTCTGCAGGTCGACGAAGGCCTTGCCCGGATTCCGCCCGAGCCAGTCCGCCGCGGGCCGGTTGTCGGCGAGCACGGAGCCGATGCCGAGCGCCTGCGCCACGCCCAGCTGCGCCAGCGCGGCCGGGCCGTTGGCCGCCGCGCGCCCGGCGGCGCGGGCCTGCGCGAGCGCGGCTTGTTCGTCGAAGAGGCCGGCGCAGGCGCCGACCGGGATCACGCCGGCGGGAAGGCGGTCGGGCACGAACATCGAGGAATCGGCGAGCCAGCGCAGCGAGCCTCCGGCCTGCGAGAACAGGTTCACGTTCGGGGTCATGCCGCCGGCGCTGCAGACGAGGTCGACCGCGAAGGTCTTGCGGCCCTTGCCGGCCTCGAAGACCGTGACGCCGCGCACCGAATCGCGGCCTTGCACGCCGACGAGGGCCGCATCGCGCAGCACCTCGATGCCCGGCGGCAGCGCCGAGAGTGCGGCTGGCGAGACCTGGGCGCGGCGGTCGACGACGGCCTTGATCTCGATGCCGACGGCGGCGAGCGCCGCAGCCAACGGGTAGGCGTAGTCGGCGTTGGCCGCGACCACGGCACTGCGGCCGCAGGCGACCCCGAAGCGTTGGGCATAGCGCAGCACCGAGGCGGCGAGCATCACGCCCGGGCGGTCGTTGTCCGGAAAGACCATCGGCCGCTCGAAGCTGCCGCTGGCCAGGACGAGCGTGGCGGTGCGGATCTTGTGCAGCCGCTCGCGCGCCGGGGTCGCGTTCTCCGGCACCTCGACGGCGGTGACGAGCAGGTGGTCGTAGACGCCGACCGCCGTGGTCCGGGTCAGCACGCGCACGCCGGCCGCGCGCAGGTCGGCGGCCTCGGCCGGCGTGCCCGAGGCGATGAGCACGACGTCGGCGCCGGCCAGCGCGGCTTCGCGCGCCGCTGCCAGGCCGCAGGGGCCGGCGCCGACGACGACCACGTCGGCGGTTGCGCTCGAAGTGTCGTAGCGGTCCGGGTCCGCGCCAACGGCCGCGTGCGAGCCGGCCGCCATGCGCCGGATCGTCGGCTCGAATAAATGCCAGCTGGGCCAGATGAAGGTCTTGTAGTAGAAGCCCGCGGGCAGCAAGGCCGAGAAGCGGTCGTTCAGCGCCGCGAGGTCGAACTTCAGGCTCGGCCAGCAGTTGCCGCTGCGCGCGACGAGGCCGGGCGTGAGCAGCACGTCGGTGGCGCGAGTGTTGGGCGTCATCGCGCTGCCGCTGCCGACTTCGAGCAGGCCGGTCGGCTCCTCGACGCCGCAGGACAGGATGCCGCGCGGCCGGTGCAGCTTGTAGCTGCGCCCGACCACGCGCAGCCCGTTGGCGATGAGCGCCGAAGCCAGGGTGTCGCCCTGCAGCCCGCGCAAGGGCTGGCCGTTGAAGGCGAACTCGACCGGCGCGTTGCGGTTCACGTCGCTGCCGTGCGGGGCGGCGAGCCGGTAGCCGGTCATTTGTCTACCCTCCGCGCTGCGCGCTCCGGGATGAGCGCTTGGCGAGCTGAGGCCGGACACGGGCAGTCCCTGCGGACTGTCCGTGCCTGCCGAAGGACATCGGCCTCCGGCCGATGGCGGCCCGGCGCGCTCATGCCGCCGCTCCGCCCGGACGCGGTGCGTCCATCGTGTAGACGGCGGTCACCTCGTGCGTCACCGTGTCGCGCACGATGTTGAACCACTCGCTGCAGCCATAGGTGTGGCGCCAGCATTCGGCGTGGGCGCCGCGCGGGTTGTCGCGGAAGAACAGGTAGTCGCCCCAGGCGGCGTCGCTCGCGTTCTCGTCTAGCGTCGGCCGCCGCACGTGCGAGCTGCCGCCGAAGGTGAATTCAGGCTCGGGCCGGGGGCCGCAATGAGGGCAGGGGATCTGCAGCATTTCAGTTCTCGTTGGGGACCCGGAAGTCAATGGATCAAGCGGACGCCGCGGAACCGGCTCCGCCGGGCCGCTGGCGTCGCCCCAAGGGCCACGAAGGGGCCCCAGGTGGCCCCTTGGGGGGGAGGCGCCGAAGGCGCTTCGGGGGGGGGGACATCAATGCGCGATGCCCGAGGCGGCGGCCTCGTCGATCAGGCGTCCGGTGTGAAAGCGCTCGAGCTGGAAGGGCGCGGCCAGTTCGTGGGTCTTGCCCGTGGCCAGCACATGGGCCAGGGTCCAGCCGCCGACGGGAATGGCCTTGAATCCGCCCGTGCCCCAGCCGCAGTTGACGTACAGGTTGCGCAGCGGCGTGGGGCCGATGATGGGGCTCGAGTCCTGCACCAGGTCGACCGTGCCGGCCCATTGGCGCAGCAGCCGCAACCGGCTGAACGAAGGGAAGAGATCGATCGTCGCGGCGACCACGTCCTGGGTCGTGGCGAAGCTTCCGCGCTGCGCATACGAGTTAAAGCGGTCCAGGCCGCCGCCCATCACCACCTCGCCCTTGTCGGACTGGCTCAGGTAGATGCCCAGCACTGGCGAAAGCAGGCCGATGTCCAGCACCGGCTTCACGGGCTCGGAGACCATGGCCTGCAGCGACCAGCTCGTCACCGGCAGGCGAAAACCCGCCATGTCGGCGAGCAGGGTCGAGGAGCCGGCCACGGCGAAGGCGACGCGGTCGGCGCGGATCTCGCCTTTCGCGGTGCGCACCCCCACCACCTTGCGCTCGCTGCCGCTGCCTTCGGTCAGGAAGCCCTCGACGCCGCAGTTCTGCACGATGTCCACGCCCAGCGCCGAGGCCGCGCGCGCATAGCCCCAGGCCACCGCGTCGTGGCGCGCGGTGCCGGCGCGGCGCTGGATGAAGCCGCCCAGCACCGGGAAGCGCGAGGCGCCGGACATCTCCAGCCGCGGCATCAGCGCCTGCACCTGCTTGGCGTCCAGCAGTTCGGAGTCGACGCCGTTCAGGCGCATCGCGTTCGCCCACTGCACCATGTTGTCCAGGTCGTGCCGGCTGTGCGCCAGCGTCGCGATGCCGCGCTGGCTGAACATGATGTTGAAGTTCAGCTCTTGCGAAAGCCCTTCGTAGAGCTTGACCGAAAAGTCGTACAGCCGCGCGCTCTCGGGGTAGAGGTAGTTGGAGCGCACGACGGTGGTGTTGCGCCCGGTGTTGCCGCCGCCGATCCAGCCCTTCTCGACGACCGCGACGTTGGTGACGCCGTGGTTCTTCGCCAGGTAGTAGGCGGTGGCCAGGCCGTGCCCGCCGCCGCCGATGACGACGATGTCGTAGCGCGGCTTGGGCTCGGCCTCGCGCCAGGCCGGGGCCCAGTCGGTGTGGCCGCCGCGCGCGGCGGCGAGCAGGTTCCAGGCGGAGTAGCGTTGCCTCATGGGAGCGTCGATGGAGCGGAGTGACCAGGGGTGCGAACGGGACTACAGTCTAGGCTGGCGAGTGTCAATTTGCAATACATGATTAACGTAACATGCAAACTCGAGAGACGATGAAGACCCGTTCGACCCCGGCCGGCCGCAAGACGGTGCGGCACCGCACCCAGGCCGAGCGCAGCCAGACGACGCAGCGCAAGATCGTCGAATCGGCGTTGCGCCTGCTGCAGAAGGTCGGCTTTGCGCAGACCAACCTGCAGGACATCGCGCGCGGCGCCAAGGTCACGCTGGGCGCCCTGCAGCACCAGTTCGGCAGCCGCCAGGTGCTGATGGAGCGCGTCGTCGACGAGGTGATGGCGCCGCTGGCCGATGTGGGCACGGCCTGGCCCGAAGATGCGGCGAACTTGGCCCTGGACCGGCGCGCGCACGAGTTCGTGCGCCTGGCCTGGGAGAGCGTGTATGCGCCGCCTTCGTACGTGGCCGCGTGGAGCCTGTTCTTCGGCTGCAAGACGACGCCGGCTCTGTTCAAGCGCATCGACGAGCACCAGGCGCGGATCGACCCGCTGTTCTTCGCCCACTTCGCCGCGGTGTTCCCCGAGGTTGCGCGGCGCTACCCGCAGCCCGAGCAATTCGCCGCCGTGATCTTCGCGGCGCTGCGCGGGCTGGCCGTCATGCGCTTGTTCAAGGTCGACGAGCAGGCCAACAAGCTGCAGCTCGAGGTCGTCGCGCAGATGATCATCCAGGCCGGCAGCGCCTGAGGCGCCGCGCCGAGGGCCTCAGCGCTGCGGCATGTCCCGGGCCGTGTAGGCCAGCCCG
>JAGWTS010000428.1 GCA_028868875.1 Burkholderiales bacterium
TCGACGACGCGACGATGGCGGCTTTCGCGCGCTGGACCAACCTGTCGGAAACGACCTTTCTGCTGCCGCCCACGGCGGCCGGCGCCGACTACCGGGTGCGCATCTTCACGCCGGCGCGCGAACTGCCTTTCGCCGGCCATCCGACCCTGGGCAGCGCCTGGGCCTGGCTGGCCGCCGGCGGCCAGCCGCGCGAAGCCGGGGTCGTGGTCCAGCAATGCGGGGTCGGCCTCGTGCCGATCCGCCGCGATGGCGGGCGCCTGGCCTTCGCCGCGCCGCCGCGCCTGCGCAGCGGGCCGCTCGACGCCGGCCTGCTGCAGCGCATCGAATCCGCGCTCGGCCTCGCGCCGGGCGAAGTTCTGCGCCACGAGTGGGTCGACAACGGCCCCGGCTGGTGCACCGTGATGCTCGCCAGCGCAGCGCGCGTGCTCGCGCTCGAGCCCGACTGGAACGCGCTCGGCGACGTGAAGCTCGGCGTCGTCGCGCCGCAGCCTGCTGGCAGCGACACCGCGTTCGAGGTGCGCGCCTTCGTGCCTTCGCTCGCGGTGCCGGAAGACCCGGTCACGGGAAGCCTCAACGCCAGCCTCGCTCAATGGCTCATCGGCGCCGGCCTCGCCCCTGCGTCCTACGTCGCCGCCCAGGGCGCGGCGCTGGGCCGCGCCGGCCGCGTCCACCTGCGCGCCGAAGGCGGCGAGATCTGGGTCGGCGGCGATGTCTGCGCCTGCATCGAAGGCGAGGTCGAGCTGTGAACGCCGCCGCGGGCAGCGCCGCGCTCGCCCCGCTGCGCCCGGCGCGGAGGCAGGCCGCATGAGTGCGACCGCGCTCGACCACCTCGTCGTCGCCGCGCCTTCGCTCGAATCCGGCATCGCCTGGTGCGAAGCCACCCTCGGCGTGATCCCTGACGCGGGCGGGCGCCACGCCTTCATGGGCACCCACAACCGGGTGCTGAAGATCGCGAGCGAGGCCTGGCCGAACGCCTACCTCGAGATCATCGCGGTCGACCCAGAAGCCGCGCCGCCCGCGCGGCCGCGCTGGTTCGGGCTCGACGAGATCGACCTGTCGGGCGGCCCGCGCCTCGTCAACCTCGTCGCCCGCTCGACCATGCTCGACATGCACCGCTGGGGCCTGATCACCGTGGGCTGCCAGCCGGGCGACCCGCTGCAGGCCAGCCGCGACACGCCCCAGGGCGCGCTGGCCTGGGAGATCCTGGTACGCGCCGACGGGCGCCTCGAATGCGGGGGCGCCTTGCCGACGCTGATCCAATGGAAGGGTCGCCATCCGGCCGAGGCCCTGGCCGATTCGGGCGTCACGCTGCGCGCGCTCGAACTGCGCGGCATCTCGGAGCGCGCGCGCCAGGTGCTGCGCATGCCGGGGGTGCGCGTCGCCGAAGGAACGGGCCCGGCCTTGCGCGCCGTGCTCGCGACGCCGCGCGGCGAGATCGAACTGGAGACTCGATGACCGAAGAACTGTTTCGCGACGACGCCGATCTGCTCGAATGCCGCGCCACCCTGCTGGCGGCCGGTCCCGAAGGCCTGGTGCTCGACCGCACGGTGTTCTATCCGCAGGGCGGCGGCCAGGCCGGCGACAGCGGCCACCTCCGCCTCGACGACGGCAGCACGATCGCCATCGCCGACACCCGAAAGAGCAAGGAGCGGCCGGGCGAGATCCTGCACCTGCCCGCCGAGGGCAGCGATCTCCCGCGCTGGCAGCCGGGCACGGTGCTCACGGCCCGAATCGACGCCGCCAAGCGCTTCGCCCACCGCCGCCTGCACAGCACGACGCACCTCTTGTGCGCGCTGATCCCGCACCCGGTCGACGGCTGCTCGATCACGCAGACCTACGCCCGGCTCGATTTCCACATGACCGATCCGCTCGACAAGGAGCTGCTGACGGCCGGCATTGCCCGCTTCGTCGCCGAAGCCCATCCGGTGCATCAGCGCTGGATCGACGAAGCCGAGCTCGACGCCAACCCGCAGATGGTGCGCAGCATGAGCGTGCAGCCGCCGCGCGGCCTCGGCCGGATCCGCGTGATCGAGATCGAGGGCGTCGACCTCCAACCCTGCGGCGGCACCCATGTCGCCAACACCGCCGACATCGGCCGCATCGTCGTCACGAAGATCGAGAAGAAGTCGGCCCAGACCCGCAGGGTCGTGCTCGGCTTCGCCGAGCCGGCCGAAGGCCGGGGCTGACTTCCTCCGGTGCAGGCTCACCGCGCCAGCGAAGTGAAGCGGGCGCAGCCCGCGTGCCGAAGCCAGAAGAAGTCGGCCCAGACCCGCAGGGTCGTGCTCGGCTTCGCCGACTGAAGCCTCAACCCAGCCCGAGCCGCTCCAGCGCCCGCGCCTGGTGGCGGTAGCCCAGGGTCTCGTAGCCGACGATGGTGATCGCCGGCACCGCCACGAGCAAGCCCAGGCAGAGCCCGAGCGGCGCGCCCGACCAGGCCAGCGCGAGCACGGCGCCGAGAACGGCTGCGGTCGCGCCGAGCAGCAGCAGGTGGAATCGGTCACGGCTGTGCGTAAGCCAGCTGTACAGCGCATAGACCGTGAAGACGTAGACCGCCACCGGCAAGGCCACCGTAAGCACGGTGGCGGGCAGGCCGATGGCAGCGCCGTGCTCGAAGGCATGGCCTGCGACCTGGAGCCCGGCGCCGGTCGCCGCGATCGCGACGAGCAGCAGCGTCTGCGCGTAAGCCCAGACAAAGGCGGCACGGCGGTGGCGCTTCAGGATGGCCGCCGCCGGAATCATCCCGTAGATCCACCACATGCCGAAGGCCAGCGCAATGCCGACCGCGCCCAGCGCCACCGCATCCGCGCTCCAGCCCTGGCGGCCGACGAAGCCCGAGACGACCTCGACGCTGCCGGTCACGACCTCGCCGAGCGCGATGATGGCCAGCAGCAGGTAGCGCTCGGCGATGTGGTGGGCGTGCCAGGGAATGCCGCCGAAGCGCAGCTCGGCCAGCAGCGGCCCCGCCATTTCGACGAGCAGCAGCGGCACCGTGAGCGCGAACGCCCAGGCGTAGCCGAAGTCGGCGCGCACCCAGAGCACCCAGCCGATCTGGGCCACGAACAGCGTCGCGGCGTTCACCAGGCAGGCGCTGCGATGGCGTGCGTCGTGGCGCGCCGCGCGCAGCCACTGCGCCATCAGCGCGACGCGCATCACGACATAGCCCAGCACCATGACGCCGTTGTCGAACCCGCGCGCGCCGTCGATCGACGCGAACATGCGCCGCAGGCCGAGCGCGAGGACGATCACGCCGACCATCTGCACCATCGTCGCGAGGCGGAAGATCCAGTCGTCGTTGTCGAAGGCCGACGAGAACCAGGAGAAGTTGGTCCAGGCCCAGATGATCGCGAACATCGAGAAGCCGAAGCCGACGCACGCGGTGCGCCAGTGGCCCTCGTTCAGGTAATGCGCGAACTGCTGTCCGGCGAAGGCAAAGCCGATGACGAAGCTGAGGTCGAACAGCGTCTCGAGCGGGGTCGCGGCGCGCCCGGCCTCGTCGGCGTCGCGCCCGCGCAGCGGCCGCAGCCGGTGCGAACCTTCGCTCACCGCGAACCCGCGAGGGCGCCGCCAGGTCCGGACTCAGCCCGACTCAGTTCGACGTGAATTCCTTCGAGCGGAAGTCGTCGTGGCAGGCCTTGCAGGCCTTGCCGACCCCGCCCACGGCGCCCTTGATCGCGTCGAGGCTGCCGGTCTTGGCAGCCACATTGAGCTTGCCCACTTCATCCTGCAGCTTCTCGGCCGCGCTCTTGAACTTGGCGGGTTCCTTCCAGATCTCGGGCTTGGCCTGGGTCGGCGCGCCGCGCTCGGTGCCTTCGCCGAAGGCCGCGAAGGGCAGGTGCACCAGGGTGTCGACGAGCGCCGCGTTCTCGGCCGCGGTCTTGGCGTCGAACGGGATCTTGCCCTGCGCCATCGCCGCGATGCGGCCGAAGTGGGCGCCGATCAGCGTCATCGCGCTCTGGCGATACTTGATCGCATCTTCGGGCTTCTGGAACTGCGCCGCGGCGGGAAGTGCGCTGGCAAGGCCGATGACGGCGGCCGCGACGAAATGCAGTTTCTTCATGCGAGGGCTCCGGAGTGCAGGTTGAGGACGGGCCGGGCGCCGATCGAGCGGGCGCGGCCCGGGCGCGGTTATAACCGAGCCCCAAGGTGCGGCGCCCGGGCCTTGCCGCTTCGCGGTATGGTTGCGGCCAGCGCCGCGCCGGCAGTCCACAATCCGCCCGATGTCCAGCCCGAGCCCCGCACAACCGATCCGAGTCTGGGACCTGCCGACGCGGCTGTTCCATTGGCTGCTCGCGGCC
>JAGWTS010000054.1 GCA_028868875.1 Burkholderiales bacterium
GCCAGGGCTTCAAACGCGCTCCCAGACATCGTCGTTGCTCGGCACCCCGTTTCAATGACGCCGAGTGCCGTCCTTGGATCGAACATGTGTGGACCACGGATTGTTTGTAGTAGTTCATTGATCCGAATATCTTGCCTGGGATTGAGTACCCGCATGATCTCTGCCCATTGCGCGTTGGAGTCACGTAATTTTGGGATCAATTTGAGCATCTCGCCCGACGTGATTGCAGTTGGTCGCGCGTTCGCTGCAGTTCGGCGAACTGCTGCACCGGGCTTCTTCTTGCTGTACGTCTGACGCCAGAGCGTGTAGGCAAATGCAATGAGTCCGAAGGCGAACGCCACATAGATAAGGGAGGTGAAAATTTTCATGAAAGGTACAGCAACGGAAGAATGACCCTTTTGTGACGCCCGTTCATAAGGCACTCCTGACGCCGTCTAACGCACTAAATTGAAAAGGAATCGCCGCACGAGTCGCGCTCCAACGGTTTGATGCAAATGCATTTATCGTGCTCAGATCTGGAAATCTCCATCGGAGATTCTTGGTCAGCAGAAGCGCGGCTCCCGCGCGCATTCTGAAGCATTGGCAGAGGCTTGCCAAGCCTCAGAAACGTATCGCCATCGCCATGCGCGGCGCCAATATGGCTGACAATTTCGAAAGGCCTCGGTTGCGGCGCGCCAAGATCAATAGCGCCACCTCAAGCGCCCGCTGGCTTTGAATTCTCCCACCCCACCACCCACTCCCCCGCAAAGCCGCGGGCGGGCGGGCTGCGCAGCGCCTGCCGCCGCGCCGAGGAACGCAGGCCCCGTGGCGGCGCGCGCAGCGCGCTTCGTCAACCGACTCGTCGCGCTTGTCCGAGCGCAGCGAACGGAGTGAGCGCAGCGAGTTGCGCGACGCGCCGCGGGGCCGAGTCCCGCAGGGCAGTCGGCGCCCAGCGCCGACCGCGGCGGTGAAGCGCAGCAGCCCGCCCGCCCGCGGCTTTGCCGCGCCGCTGCGCGCGACCCGAAATTCGGCGCAAGGCCAGCCGCCGAACCCTCAATGCGCCCCCTCCGCCGCCACCCCCGCATCGGACGAAGCAGCCGACGCCCGTCGCGGACTGCGGATCACCAGCAGCAGCGGCATCACGACGAGGGTAAGCCACATCATCGAGCGGAAGACGCCGACGTAGGACATCATCGCCGCCTGCCGCGAGACCTCGCCGTTGAGCAGGGCGAGCCCGAGCGGCGTGCCCGCCCCGAAGGCGTGCGGCAGCGCCGCCAGCACCGGGTTCGAGTTGTTGATGTCGACTGCCAGCTCGGAATGGGCGCGCGCCGTGCCTTCGATGAGCATCGCCTGCACGATCGAGATGCCGACGCTGCTGCCGATGTTGCGCAGCAGGCTGTAGATCGGCGTGCCGTCGTTGCGCAGCGCCGGCGCCAGGGTCGCGAAGGCGGCGGTCGACAGCGGCACGAAGGTGAAGCCGATGCCCAGCCCCTGCAGCAGGCCCGAAGCGACGATCAGAGTGCCGTTCATGTCGAGCGTCATCCAGGTCATCATCCAGAGCGAGAAGGCGGTCAGCGCAAAGCCCCCGGCCATGATCGCGCGCACGTCCATGCGGTGCACGATGCGCCCGACGACGAGCATCGCGAGCATCGTGCCCACGCCGCGCGGCGCCATCACGATGCCGGTGAACACCACCGGGTAGTTCAGCAGGCCCTGCAGCAGTTCGGGCAGCAGCGCCATCGTCGCGTACAGGATCATGCCGACGATGAAGGCGAAGAGCACGCCGGTGACGAAGTTGCGGTCGGCGAGCAGCCTGCGGTCGAAGAACGAGGCGCCGGTGGTCGTCGCGGTGTGGGCGACGAAGTAGGCGAAGGCGATGAGGCAACCCGCCGCCTCGAGCCGGATCTCGATCGAGGAGAACCAGTCGAGGAGCTCGCCGCGGTCGAGCATCAGCTGCAGCAGGCCGATCGCCAGGCTCAGCGTCGCGAAGCCGAAGAGGTCCAGCCGCGTCGAAGGCGGCCGGCTCTCGGGCAGGTAGCGCGCGATGCCGGCCCAGGCCAGCGCGCCCACCGGCAGGTTGATGAAGAAGACCCAGCGCCAGCTCGCGTTCTCGGTGAGCCAGCCGCCTAGCATGGGCCCGAGGATGGGGCCGACCATGATGCCCGCACCCCAGATCGCCATCGCCTGGCCGAAGCGCTCTTTCGGGTTGATGTCCAGCAGCACGGCCTGCGACAAGGGCACGAGTGCGGCGCCGAACAGCCCCTGCAGCAGCCGCGCGGCGACGATCTCGCCCAGGTTGCCCGCCATGCCGCACAGCGCCGAGGCGACGGTGAAGCCGATGACGGTGTTCATGAAGACGCGGCGCCGGCCCCAGCGCGTGCACAGCCAGCCGGTGAGCGGGGTCGCGATCGCGGCGGCGACGATGTAGGACGTGAGGACCCAGGTGATCTGGTCCTGCGAGGCCTGCAGGCTGCCCTGCATGTGCGGCAGCGCGACGTTGGCGATGGTGGTGTCCAGCGCCTGCATGATGGTCGCCAGCATCACCGACAAGGTGATCATGCCGCGATGCGGCACCGGGAACTGCGTGCTCAAGGTCCGCTTCCTGCGCTGAGGTTGGCATGCACCCGCCGCAGCAGCGCCAGCAGCTGGCTGCGTTCGGCCGCGCCCAGGCCCGCGAGCGCGGCGCTCTGCAGCGCGTCGCCGATGCGCAGCGCCGCGTCCAGCGCCTCATGGGCGGGGCCCTGGAGCTCGATGCCCTTGACGCGGCGATCGCCCTCGCGTCCCAGGCGCCGGATCCAGCCCGCCGCCTCCATGCGGTCGCACAGGCTGGTCACGCCCATCGGCGTGAGCTCCAGGCGCTCGGCCAGTTCGGCCTGCGAGATCGGCTGCTCGCCTTCGTGCGCCGCGACCATGCCGAGCAGCCGCACCTGCGCCCGCGACAGGCCCAGCTGCTGGCGCGACAACTGGTCGAAGCGGCGGCCGTAGAGCCGCCCGACCTCGTTGAGCACGAAGCCGAAGCGCTGGCTGAGGTCTCGTTTCGTCATCTGATTGATTATAAAGTGGTTTATCAAAATCCGGATCGCTGCGACGGGAACTTTTGCGCGCCCGCCGCGCTCAGAACCGGCCTCGGCCTGGCGCCGACCGATCCGAACCGCCGTCACCCACTGCTTCATGCCCGCCCCGCATTGCCGCTTCGGCGCGCGCCGGCCGCGCGCTCGCCTGCCTCAGGCCTCGCGCCCGCCGCCGGCCTGAGCGCCGCCGCCCCTTCGAGCCACGAACACCGCCCCGGCACCGGGCGCGCCGCCGCATGGGCGGCCGCCGCGTGCCCGCACGAGGAGAAGAACCCCATGATCGAAATGGCGCAACTCACGCGCCGCTACGGCCGCTTCACCGCGGTCGACCGGCTCGACCTTGCGATCGGACCCGGCGAAGTCGTCGGCCTGCTCGGCCCCAACGGCGCCGGCAAGAGCACGGTGATGAAGATGCTCGCCGGGTTCCTCGAACCCAGCGAAGGCATGATCCGAGTCGCCGGCCTGGACATCGGCCGCGACCGCCTCGCGGTCCAGGCGCGCATCGGCTACCTGCCCGAGAACTGCCCGACCTGGCCCGAGATGACGGTGGCCGACTTCCTCGAATTCCAGGCCGCGATGCACGGTGTCGCCGCGGCCGGGCGGCGCCGGGCGGTGGCGCGCGCGATCCGCCGCACCGCGCTCGAGGCCAAGGCCGGGGCCGTGATCCAGACCCTGTCGCGCGGCTATCGCCAGCGCGTCGGCGTGGCCCAGGCCATCCTGCACGAGCCGGCCATCGTCATCCTCGACGAGCCCACGAACGGGCTCGATCCGGCGCAGATCCAGCAGATGCGCGGCCTCGTCGCCGAACTCGCGGCCAGTGCCACCGTCATCGTCTCGACCCATATCCTGCAGGAGGTCGAGGCGAGCTGCGAGCGCGTCGTCATCCTGCGCCAGGGGCGCAAGGTCGTGGATGCGCGCCTGGCCGAACTGCAGCGCGGGCGGCGCCTGCTCGTGAGCGTGGGGGGCGATGCCGAGCGCAGTCGCAGCGCCCTGGCCGCCGCGCCCGGCGTGCATGCGGTGCACGACGAAGGCGAGGCGGGCGGCTGCCGCCGCTGGGCCCTCGAGGCCGAGCCGGATGCGGCACCCGCGGTCAGCGCCGCGGTGCTCGCTTCCGGGCTCGCGCTGCACGCCATCGGCTTCGAGACACGCAACCTCGAAACCCTGTTCGCCCAGGTCAACCGGGCCGACGAGCCCGCCCGCAGCGAGGAGGTGGCGGATGCGCTCTGACACCCTGTCCCAGGCGGCCGCGGTCGCGCGCAAGGAGTTCAGCGGCTATTTCGCCTCGCCCGCGGCCTTCCTGTTCTTCGCCGCGTTCCTGGCCCTCACGATGTTCGTGTTCTTCTGGGTCGACACCTTCTTTGCTCGCGGCCTGGCGGACATGCGCCCGCTGTTCCAGTGGATGCCGGTGCTGATGATCTTCCTCGTCGGCGCCCTGACCATGCGCAGCTGGGCCGACGAGCGGCGCAGCGGCACGATCGAGCTGCTGCTCACCGCGCCGGTGCCGCCCACGGCGCAGCTGCTGGGCAAGTACCTGGGCGTGCTGGCGCTGGTCGCGATCGCGCTCGTGCTCACGCTGCCGCTGCCGTTCACGGTCGCCCTGCTCGGGCCGCTCGACTGGGGCCCGGTGGTCGGCGGCTACGTCGCCTCGCTGGCCCTGGCCTCGGCCTATGCCGCGATCGGGCTCTGGGTGTCGGCGCGCACCGACAACCAGATCGTGAGCCTGATCCTGAGCTGCGCCATCGCCGGCGTCTTCTACCTCGTCGGCTCGCCCGCGGTCAGCGGGCTCTTCGGCAGCCCGGTGGGCGACTGGCTGCGCGCGCTCGGCGCCGGCTCGCGCTTCGAGTCGATCACGCGCGGCGTGCTCGACCTGCGCGACCTCGCCTACTACGCCTCGATCACGGTGCTCTTCCTCGTGCTGTGCCGGCTCGCGCTCGAGCGCCTGCGCTGGGCCGGCAACCCGGTCGGCCCGGCGCAGCGGCGCTGGCTCGTCGCCGCGGCGCTGATCGCGGCGAACGCGGTCGCGCTAAACCTCTGGCTCGCCCCGCTGCGCGGGGCGCGGCTGGACCTCACGCAAGGCCACGAATACACGCTCTCCGGCGCCACCCGGCGCTACCTCGGCGAGCTGCGCGAGCCGCTGCTGATCCGCGGCTATTTCAGCGCCCAGACGCACCCGCTGCTGGCGCCGCTGGTGCCGCAGCTGCGCGACCTGCTGGCCGAATACGCGGTCGCCGGCGGCAGCAAGGTCCACGTCGAGATCGTCGATCCGCACGGCCACCCGCGCGAGGAGGAAGAGGCCGCGAGCCGCTTCGGCGTGCGCCCGGTGCCGTTCCAGACCAGCTCGAAGTACCAGGCTTCGGTCGTCAACTCGTATTTCGACATCGTCGTTTCCTATGGCGACCAGTACCAGGTGCTGAACTTCCGCGACCTGATCGACGTGAAGGCGCGCGGCGAAGGCGACTTCGACGTCGCCTTGCGCAACCCCGAATACGACATCACGCGCTCGATCCGCAAGGTGTTGCTCGAGTACCAGGGCGGCGGCAGCCCGTTCGCGACGCTGTCGGCCCCGCTCACCCTGAAGGTCGACGTCTCGGCCGACAGCGTCCTGCCGCCGACGCTGCGGCCCGGGCGCAAGGCGCTCGACGAGGCCCTGGCGGCGCTGCGCAAGCAGGCCGGCGACAAGCTGAAGGTGCTGGTGCGCGACCCCGACACCGACCCGGCGCTGGCCAAGCGCCTGCGCGACGCGGGCCTGCGCCCGCTCGTGGCCGGCCTGCTCGACCCGCGGCCCTTCTGGTTCCAGCTGCGCCTGGGCGACGGCCGCCAGGAAGAGCGCATCGCGCTGCCGCGAGACTTCGACAGCGCTGGGTTCCAGCGCAGCATCGACGCCGCGGTCAAGCGCTTTTCGCCCGGCTTCCTGAAGACGGTGGCGGTGCTCGCGCCGCCCCCCGCGCCCGGCGGCTACGGTGCCGCCCCGGGTCCGCGCTTCGACACCTTGCGCACGGCGCTCGAAGGCTCGGTGCGCTGGCTCGACACCGACCTGCACGACGGCGTGGTGCCGGCTTCGGCCGACCTGCTGATGCTGCTCGCGCCCGAGAACCTCACCCGGCTGCAGCGCTTCGCGATCGACCAGTTCCTGATGCAGGGCGGCACGGTCCTCGTCGCGACCTCGCCGAGCGAGGTGTCCATCGGCAACGGCGTCAGCGCGCGGCCGCTGCACAGCGGGCTCGAGAGCTGGCTCGCCGGCTACGGCCTGAAGCTGGGCAAGGGCATGGTGATGGACCGGCGCAGCGGCGCCCTGCCGATTCCGATCGAGCGCGCGCTCGGCAACGGCATGAGCGTGCGCGAGATCCGGCTCGCCCCCTACCCGTATTTCGTCGACGTGCGCGGCAGCGGTCTCGACCCCCACGACCCGGCCACCGCCGCGCTCGGCCAGCTAGACCTGCCCTGGGCCGCGCCGATCGAGGTCGACGCCAAGCTGAACCAGGGCCGCAGCGTGACCCGGCTCGTCCAGTCCTCCGCGACGAGCTGGGTCGGCGAAGGCGCCAGCCTGCTGCCCGACTACAAGCGCTACCCCGACCTCGGCTTCGCGATCGGAACGCCGCAGGCCCCGCAAACCCTGGCGCTGGCCGTCAGCGGGCGCTTCGATTCGGCCTTCCGCAACAAGCCTTCGCCGGTGCTCGAAGCGCAGGCAGCGAGCGCGGCGGCGGCCGCGAGTGCCGCAGCCGCGGGCGCCAGCGCCCCGGCGGCTGCGGCGAGCGCGCCGGCTCCCGGCAGCACCAGCCTGGGCCGCGTCATCGACCATTCGCCCGACTCCGCGCGCATCGTGCTCGTGAGTTCGAACGAAGCCTTCGGCGACGCCACGATGCAGCTCGCGAGCGAAGCCAACGGCAGCCGCTATCGCAAGCCGGTGGAGTTCGCGCAGAACCTGGTCGAGGCTGCCGTCGAAGACCCCGGGCTCCTGCAACTGCGCGGGCGCAGCCGCTTCGCGCGCAGCCTCGCGCCCTTGTCTCGCGCCGGCCAGAAGGCCTGGGAATACGGCAACTACGCCCTCGCGCTCGTCCTGCTCGGCGCCATCGTCGGCATGCAGCGCCGCCATCGCCGCAACCGCGCCCGTGCCGTCGAAAGCCTGCTCCAGGAAGCCTGACCATGATCCAGCGTCCGATCCCCCTGCTCGCCGGCTTGCTCGTTTTGCAACTCGCAGCCGCAATCGGTCTCGGGTTGCACGGCGGCACGCTCGGCGCCACGGTGCCCGAGCAGCCGCTCGTGCCCGCCGCCGTCACCGGCGCCGACCATCTCGTCATCGAAGGCCCGCAAGCGCGCGACTCGAGCGCGGCGCCGGCGCGCATCGAGCTCGCCTTGCACGACGGCCGCTGGCGCGTGCCGGCGCAGTCCGACCTGCCGGCCGACACGAACCGCGTCAACGGCCTGCTCAGCCGCCTCGCCGCCTTGCGCAGCGGTTTGCCGATCGCCACCAGCAAGGAGGCGCTGGACCGCTTTGCGGTGGCGCCCGGGCATTACGTGCGCCGCATCGTCGCCGAACGCGGCGGCAAGCCCATCGCCACGCTCTTGCTGGGCGAATCGGCAGGCCTGCGCAAGACCGCGGCGCGCAACCTGAAGGACAAGGCGGTGCAGGCCATCGCGCTCGGCGTCGACGACCTGCCGACCGCGGCCGGCGACTGGCTCGACCACGGGCTGCTGCAGCGCCCGGCCGGGAGCATCGCGCGCATCGGCATCGAGCTCGCGGGCCAGCCCGCGCTGACCCTGGTGCGCACCACCTCGGCGCCGGGCGCAGCGGCTTCGGCCGCGGGCGACGCCGCTTCGGCAGCCAGTGCCGCCGCTCCCGCTGCGGCCACGCCGGCTTCGGCCCCTGGCGCCGCCGCTTCGTCGGCCCCCGCCGCCCCGGCCTGGCACGCCGAAGGCTGGCAGGGGGCGCGCGCCTTCGACCCCGCGAAGGCCGCTGCGCTCGCCGATCGCATCGCCCGGATCGAGGTCGACGGGCTCGCCCCCGCGGCATCGACGGCCCCTGCCGCGCCGGCGCTGCGCCTGGCCGTCACCGACGCCCAGGGCAAGACGGAGGACTGGACGCTGGAGAAGGCCGGCGACGCCTACCGGCTCCAGGTCTCGGGCCGGCCCTGGGTGCTGCAGTTGCAGTCCTGGAACGCGAAGCCGCTGCTCGACGCCTGTGCCGCCGCCGCCCTGGCCCTGCCGGCGGCGACGAAATAGCGCGGAAAGCGGCACGGCATGGGGCATGATCGCCCCTCTTCGCGCTTTCGCGTCAGCTCACTTCAGATGCCGGCCTTCACGACCCTCCAACTCCTGGCCGCGGTGCTCTTTGCCCTGGCGGTGCTGCACACCTTCTGCACCCGCTTCTTCGAACGGCTGGCCCATCGCCAGCCCAAGCATGCCGGCGCCTGGCACCTGCTGGGCGAGGTCGAGGTCGTGTTCGGCTTCTGGGCCCTGTTGCTCATGGTCTGCATGTTCGCGCTCAGCGGCAGCGCCGAAGCGACGAAGTACCTCGACACGCGCAACTTCACCGAGCCGATGTTCGTGTTCGCGGTGATGGTGATCGCCGGCACCCGGCCCATCCTGCTGCTCGCCGGGCGCCTGGTGGCGCTCGCGACGCGCGCCCTGCCCCTGCCCGGGGCGCTCGCCAGCTACGTCCTCGTGCTCATCATCGTGCCGCTGCTGGGCTCGTTCATCACCGAGCCCGCGGCCATGACGCTGGCCGCGCTCATGCTGCGCGACCTCTTGTTCGACAAGGCGGTTTCGGCGCGCCTGAAGTACGCCACCCTGGGCGTGCTCTTCGTCAACGTCTCGATCGGCGGCACGCTCACGCATTTCGCGGCCCCACCGGTGCTGATGGTCGCGAGCACCTGGAACTGGGACTTCGCCTTCATGCTGACCCATTTCGGCTGGCGCTCCGCGACCGCGGTGGCGGTGAATGCGGTCGGCGCGGCGCTGCTGTTCCGGCGCGAGATCGTGGCCCAGGGCGCGGCCGCAAAGACCGGCGAGTCGGTGCCGTTCCTGGTCACGCTGACCCATCTCGGGTTTCTCGCCGGGGTCGTCGTGTTCGCGCACCACCCGCCGATCTTCATGGGGCTGCTGCTCTTCTTCCTCGGCTTCGCGACCGCCTACGAACGCCACCAGAACCCGCTCATCCTGCGCGAAGCGCTGCTCGTGGCCTTCTTCCTCGCCGGACTGGTGGTGCTCGGCGGCCTGCAGAGCTGGTGGCTCGAGCCGCTGCTGCTGGGCATGAGCCCGAAGGCCGTGTACTACGGCGCCACCGCGCTCACCGCCATCACCGACAACGCCGCGCTCACCTACCTGGCCTCGCTCGTGCCCGGGCTCGACCCCGAGTTCAAGGTCGCCATCGTCGCCGGCGCCGTCACCGGCGGCGGGTTGACCGTGATCGCGAACGCGCCCAACCCGGCCGGGCTCGCGATCCTGCGCAACCATTTCGACGACCAGACCGTGCACCCGCTCGGCCTGCTCGCCGGCGCCCTGGCGCCGACGCTGGTCGCCATCGCCGCATTCCGCCTGCTCTAGGCGCGGGCGAGTCGGCTTGACTCGCGTCAAGCCGGGGCGCCGCGCAGACGCCTAGAGTGTGCGGTTTTCCAGCATTCGGCTCGACGCGGCCGACCAGCGCCATGCCGATCGAACTCTTCAACCAGGGCGGCCACCAGTGCCTGCTCTTCAGCGACCTCGCCGGCGCGAACAGCGGGGCCGTGCAGGCGAACCAGTTCCTCGTCGTCGACGACGACACCGGTGCGCTCATCGACCCGGGCGGCAACCTCGCGTACAACGAACTGCTGCTCGCCGTGAACCGCCATTTCCCGCCGCACCGGCTGACCGCGATCCTGGCCTCGCACGCCGACCCCGACATCATCGCCTCGCTCGACCGCTGGATGACGGCGACCCCGGCCCGGCTCTACATCAGCACGCTCTGGGAGCGCTTCGCCCCGCATTTCTGCAAGCCGGGCAAGACCGAGGGCCGCATCGTCGGCATCCCCGACCGTGGCACGCGCATCCGGGTCGGGCGCAACCAGTTGTGGGCGCTGCCGGCGCACTTTCTCCACGCCGAGGGCAATTTCCATTTCTGGGATCCGGTGAGCCGGATCCTGTTCACGGGCGACCTCGGCGTCTCGCTCGGCGGCGACCCGAGCCGCCCCATCACCGCGCTCGCCCCGGCGCTGCCGCTGATGGAGCCGTTTCACCGCCGCTACATGGCCAGCGGCAAGATCCTGCGGCTGTGGGCGCGCATGGTGGCGCCGCTGCCGATCGAGATGATCGTGCCCCAGCACGGCCCGCCGCTCGCCGGGCCCGCGGTGCGCGACTTCATGGCCTGGGTGCAGACGCTCGAGTGCGGCGTCGACCGCTTCGGCGAGCGCGACTACGTCCTGCCCGACTGACGCACAATCGCGCCCTCGGCGAACGGGGCGGGGAGTACGCGCGGTGGGCAAGGGGCGGATCGAGGCGTTCAGCGACGGCGTGATCGCGATCATCATCACGATCATGGTGCTCGACCTGAAGGTGCCGCACGGCGACGGCCTCGACGCGCTGGTGCCGCTGCTGCCCGCGCTGCTCACCTACGTGCTGAGCTTCGTCTACGTCGGCATCTACTGGAACAACCACCACCATCTGCTGCATGCCTGCAGCCGCGTCGACGGGCGCGTGCTCTGGGCCAATCTGCACCTGCTGTTCTGGCTTTCGCTGTTCCCGTTCGCCACGGGCTGGATGGGCGAGAACCATTTCCACGCCCTGCCGAGCGCGGGCTACGGCGTCGTGCTGCTGATGGCGGCCGTCGCCTACTACCTCCTGCAGCTCGCGATCATCGCCGCCCAGGGGCCGGGCTCGACCCTGGCCCAGGCGCTGGGCAGCGACCTGAAGGGCAAGCTCTCGCCGCTGATCTACCTCGCGGCCATAGGCGCCGCATTCTGGGAGCCGGCGCTGTCGGAAGGCCTCTACGTGCTCGTGGCCCTGCTCTGGCTCGTGCCCGACCGGCGCATCGAGCGCGCCCTGGTCGGGCACCGCTGAATCAGGCGCCGCGCAGGCTTGCGGCTTCGCGCGCGAGCTGGGTGATGCGGCCCCAGTCCTTGGCCGCCACGGCATCGGCCGGGGTGAGCCAGGAGCCGCCGCAGACCTTGACGTTGGGCAGCGCCAGGAACTGCGGCGCGGTCTGCAGCGTGATGCCGCCGGTGGGGCAGAAGTCGATGTCGGGGAAGGGCCCGGCCAGCGCCTTGAGCATCGGGATGCCGCCGGCCGCGGTGGCGGGGAAGAACTTCAGGAAGCGGTAGCCGTCGGCGCTCGCGGCCATGACCTCGCTCGCCGTGGCCACGCCGGGCAGCAGCGGCAGGCCGAGGCCGCGGCAGGCCTGGCCGATCTCGGCCGTGTAGCCGGGGCTGACGCCGAAGACGCAGCCGGCGTCGACCGCGGCGCGGACGTCGGCCGCGGTGCGCAGGGTGCCGGCGCCGACGATGGCGTCGGGCACCTCGCGCACGATGGCGCGCATGCAGTCGATCGCGACCGGCGTGCGCAGCGTCACCTCGAGCACGCGCACGCCGCCGGCGACGAGGGCACGCGCCAGCGGCACGGCCTCTTCGACCGAGTGCAGCACGATCACCGGGATCACCGGCCCGAGCGCCGCGAGTTGATGGGGTTCGATCATCTTTTCCATGTTTTGCCAAGCTTCCTAGAGTTCGTTGAAGCGCAAGTCCGCAGGGGCCAAGTTCAAGCGGCCGCCGCGGATCCGGCGCCGCCGGTCCGCCAGCGGCGCGCCGAAGGCGCTACGGGGGGGAGCGTCGTCACCCCCAGGTGACGGCCCCTTCCTCGGCGCTGCGCACGTTGCGCCGCATTCCGGCGAAGAGTTCGCGCCCGAGGTCGTGGCCGTTGGCTTCGGCGGCGCCGAATTCGATCGTCGCCGCATCGCGCGCGGCCCATTCCTCGGCGCCGACGAGCGCCGTGAGCGTGCCCGCCACGGCGTCCATGCGCACGAGGTCGCCGTCGCGCAGCTTGGCCAGCGGGCCGCCGGCGAGCGCTTCGGGAGTGACGTGGATGGCCGCCGGCACCTTGCCGCTGGCGCCGCTCATGCGGCCGTCGGTAACGAGGGCGACCTTGAAGCCCTTGCCCTGCAGCACCGCCAGCGGCGGCGTGAGCTTGTGCAGTTCGGGCATGCCGTTGGCGTGCGGGCCCTGGAAGCGCACCACGGCCACGAGGTCGCGCTCGAGTTCGCCCTTGTTGAAGGCGGCGAGCAGCGCTTCCTGGCTGTCGAAGAGGCGCGCCGGGGCCTCGACCACGTGGCGATCGTCCGGCACGGCCGAGGTCTTGATGACGGCGCGGCCGAGGTTGCCGGTCAGCAGCTTCAAGCCGCCGCTGGCCGAGAACGGCGCCGCGAACGGGCGCAGGATCGCGTCGTCGCCGCTCGGGCCGGCGTCGCGCCAGCCGAGTTGGCCTTCTTCGAGCGCCGGGATCCGGGTGTAGGCGCGCAGCCCGCCGTCGGCGACGGTCGCGACGTCCGGATGCAGGCAGCCGGCATCGAGCAGTTCGCGCAGCACGTAGCCCGGGCCGCCCGCAGCCTGGAACTGGTTCACGTCGGCGCTGCCGTTCGGATACACGCGCGAGAGCAGCGGCACCGCGGCCGAGAGGTCGGCGAAGTCGGTCCAGTCGATCGTGATGCCGGCCGAGCGCGCCACCGCAACCCAGTGGATCAGGTGGTTGGTCGAGCCGCCGGTGGCGAGCAGGGCGACCATCGCATTGACGATGACGCGCTCGTCGACGAGGCGGCCGATCGGCTGGAAGCGCCCGCGCTGCGTGATCGAGAGCACCGTGCGCACGGCCTCGCGCGTGAGCGCCTCGCGCAGCCCGCTGTGGGGATGGACGAAGGCCGCGCCCGGCACGTGCAGGCCCATCGCCTCGAGCAGCATCTGGTTGCTGTTGGCGGTGCCATAGAAGGTGCAGGTGCCGGCGCTGTGGTAGGCCGCGCTCTCGGCTTCGAGCAGTTCCTCGCGCCCGACCTGGCCTTGGGCGTAGCGCTCGCGCACCTTGGACTTGGCGTTGTTCGACAGGCCGCTGCCCATCGGCCCGGCGGGCACGAAGACCACCGGAAGATGGCCGAAGTGGAGCGCTCCGATGAGCAGCCCGGGAACGATCTTGTCGCACACGCCGAGCATCAGCGCGGCGTCGAACACGTCGTGGCTGAGCGCCACCGCGGTGCCCATCGCGATCGTGTCGCGCGAGAACAGCGAGAGCTCCATGCCCGGCGTGCCCTGGGTCACGCCATCGCACATCGCCGGCACGCCGCCGGCCACCTGGGCGTTCGCGCCGTGGCGCCGCGCCTCGTCGCGGATGACGGCGGGGAAGCCCTCGTAGGGCTGGTGCGCCGAGAGCATGTCGTTGTAGGCGCTGACGATGCCGACGTTGGGCACATGCTCGGCGACCACGCGCAGCTTGTCGCCCGCGGGCAGCGCGGCGAAGGCGTGGGCGACGTTGGCGCAGCCCAGGCGTGTGGTGCCGCGCTCGCGCCGCACCATGCGGTCGATGCGCGCCAGATAGGCGCCACGAGCGGCGGCGCTGCGTTCACGAATGCGTTCGGTGATCTCGATGAGGGCAGGTTTCATGGCGGGCCAGGGCTGTAACCGGTACATTGATTATCACGTAACTTGATTACATCGTCAATTTTCCACACCCCTTGCGGGGCGGCGGCTGTCGGCGCGGCGGGGCGCCGGCGCGTTTGCTGAAACAACGCCCGCCATGCGATCCTGACGCCGGATGGACCCCGAAGCCGCTCCCCCCTTCTCCGCAGCCGCGCCGCCGCCCGCGCTGGCCCCCTTTCCGGCGCCGCTGCGCGACCCGGCGCTGGAACTCGCCCGGGTGCGCGCCGAATGGGGCGGCCGCGCCGATCTCTGGGTGTTCGGCTACGCCTCGCTCATCTGGCGCCCGGAGTTCGACGCCGCGGAACACCGCAGCGCGCTCGTGCGCGGCTGGCACCGCGCCTTGCGCATGCGCTCGCGCGTGAACCGCGGCACCCCGGCGCAGCCCGGGCTGGTGTTCGCGCTGCTGCCCGGCGGCGCCTGCCGCGGCGTGGTCTACCGGATGCGGTGCGAGCACGCCGACGAGGAACTCGAGCGGCTCTGGGCGCGCGAGATGCCCACCGGGGTCTACGACGCCCGCCTCCTGCCCTGCCGCACCGCCCAGGGCGTGGTGAGCGCGCTCGCCTTCACGCTCAGCCCGCGCAGCGAGAGCTGCCTCGGGCGCCTGGCGGACGACGAGATCGTGCACATCCTGCGTCACGCCCGGGGCCGCTACGGCAGCACGCTCGACTACCTCGCCGACACCGCGCGCGCCCTGCGCGCCCAGGGCGTGCGCGACCGCGAGATCGAGCGCCTGATGGGCCTGGCGGCCCGCCACGGCCTGGTTCAGGCCACCGGGCCGCGCACCGCGTCGAGGTCGGCCGGGGTGTCGATGTCGACGAGCACGCCGGGGTCGGAGACCTCGACCGTGAAGGCCGGGTAGCGCGCGACGAGGCGGCGCGCGCCTTCGTCGCCGTCGAGGGTGACGAGTTCGGCATAGAGCTCGGCCGAGAAGCCCACCGGGTGGCCGCGCCGGCCGCGCAACTGCGGAAACGCGACCGCATGGCCTTCGAGCGCAGCGGCCACGGCGGCCATGGTCTCGGGCCGCACCAGCGGCATGTCGCCGGGCAGGATGAGCCAGCCCGGCGCGTCGGCGCGCTCGCCGACCCCGGTGGCGATGCTGTGGCCCATGCCGCGCGCCGCCTGCGCGTCGCTGACGACGATGATGTCGCGCAAGGCGATCTGGTCGGCCACCTGCGGCACCAGCGCCGCGGTCGTGACGACCGCCACGGGCAGCCGGGTCTCGATCGCGTGATGCAGCGTCGTCGCGAGCACGGTGGAGCCGCCCAGCGGCTGTTCGAGCTTGTGCCCGCTGGCCTTGAAGCGGCTGCCGCGGCCGGCCGCGAGCACGATGATGGTGGGAGCGAATCTCATGTTGCACCAGTGTTCGGTATCGAGAGCCCGCCCTCCGAGCGCCCCTCCCCTGCTTCCAGAATGGCCGCGAAGACCTGACACAGATAGTGGGGCCATCACTTACGGCGTTCCCCGTAAGGGAAGCCCCCTGTCGTTTCCTACAATCTGGGGATGGACATCGCCGATTTGCGCAAGAGCTACGAACGTGACGCCCTCGACGAGAGCGCCTCCGAGGCCGACCCGCTGGCCCAGTTCGAGCGCTGGCTGAAGCAGGCGATCGAGGCCCAGGTGCCCGAGCCGAACGCGATGACCCTGGCCACGGTCGGCGCCGAGGGCCGGCCGTCGACGCGGGTGGTGCTGATCAAGGGCTTCGACGCGCGCGGCATCGTCTGGTACACCAACTACGAGAGCCGCAAGGGGCGCGAGCTCGCGCGCCAGCCCTGGGCGGCGCTGCAGTTCCACTGGGTCGAGCTCGAACGCGTCGTGCGCATCGAAGGCCGGGTCGAGAAGACCGATGCGGCCGAGTCCGATGCCTATTTCGCGAGCCGCCCGCTCGATTCGCGCATCGGCGCCTGGGCTTCTCCGCAAAGCCAGGTCATCGCCTCGCGCTCGGTCCTCGTGGCCAACGCGGCGAAGTTCGCCGCGCGCCACGCCCTCAGCCCGCCGCGCCCGCCGCACTGGGGCGGCTATCGGCTGCGGCCCGAGGCCTGGGAATTCTGGCAAGGGCGCAAGAGCCGGCTCCACGACCGGCTGCGCTACCGCCTGGACGGGGCGACCTGGGTGCGCGAACGGCTTGCACCTTGAGCCCCCCAGGTGGCGCACGAACCGCAGAGTGCCGGCGCAACACCCCGCTCGCAAACTGCGCAGAAATACCCAAAAGACAAAGTTGAGCGCATTTTGCGAACCTACTTCGGCGCTCTTGTCGGGTTAGCGCGCCGAAAATCCGGCCCATGAAGCTGTTCCGAAGCGATCCTCGAGGCCTCGCCGGCTTGTTGCTGAGCCTGTTCGCAAGCGCTTGCCTGGCCCAGGACCCCCCCCACGCCGAGGGCCAGGGGCTGCGCCTGAGCGGATTCGGCACCGCCGGGCTGACGCATACCGTGGCGCCCGAGGGCTGGGGCTTTCTGCGCGGCATCGACCAGGGCTCGAACAGCGGCGGCACCCAATTCGCCACCGATTCGCGCCTCGGGCTGCAGGTCAACTATGCGGTCGATTCGCATTTCGAGGCGGTCGGGCAGTTCATGCTGGCCTCGCGTTCGGATTACGACAAGAACAGCGATGCGATCGAATGGCTGTTCGGCGCCTACCGCCCGAACGCCCACCTGACGCTGCGCGCCGGGCGCCTGAACACGGACAACTTCCTGATGTCCGACTACCGCAACGTCGGCTTCGCCTACCCCTTCCTGCGTCCCCCGGTGGAGTACTACGGCTCGATCCCGACCGCGCTCGACGGCATCGATGTCACCCGCACCTGGGACGACGGCGACAACCAGTGGCGCGCCAAGGTCATGGTCGGCAGCGTCAAGGTCAGCGGGGTGACGCTGAGCCCGGGCTACGGCGGCTCGCTGACGCACGAAGGCGATGGCCTGACCCTGCGCGCCGGCATCCAGCGCGCCCGCTTTCGCAACGTCAGCCCGGGCCTGCAGCAGTTGCTGGACGGGCTCGGCCAGTTCTCGGCCGGGCTGGCGCTGCTGCCGCCCCAGGCCGCGCCGATCGCCGGACCGATGGCGGCCGAGGCGCGCGCCCTCGCCGCCAGCGTCGACTACAACCACACCACGCTCACCTACGGCACGCTGGGCGCGGCCTATGACACCGGAACCTGGCAGATCCAGGCCGAGCTGACCCACGTCGTCGGCGGCCCCACCTCCTCGTTCAAGTCCGGCTATCTCAGCATCGGCCGCAACATCGGCAGCGTCACCGTCTTCGGCATCGCCAGCGCGGCCACGAGCCACCGCGCGCCGACGTCCGAGCCGGCCTGGGGCCCGGCGCTGCTGCAACTGGGACTGCCCGCGGCCAGCGCCCAGCAGGCCCAGATGCTGGGCGACGCCGGCTACATGGCCGCGACCCTGCTCATCGCCCAGCGCACCCTCTCGATCGGCGCGCGCTGGGCCCTGATGCCGCGCATGGATCTGAAGGTCCAGGTCGACCACACCACGATCAGCACCGCGGGAGGCGAGCTCTGGTCGCACCCGAGCCTGGGCGGCGGGCACGCCAGCACCGTCGGCGTGGCCCTGGATTTCGCGTTCTGAGCCCGGCCATGCGATACCTGCTCCGCCTCGCCGTCCTGTGCGTGGCCACCGCGCTGCCGGCGCTGGCCCGGGCCGACTTCTACGTCGTGGTGCAAGCCGCCAACCCGCAGCACAGCATGACCCAGAAGGAGGTCGTGGGCCTGTTCATGGGCCGTGACAGGGCCTTCACCGACGGCGAATTCGCCGAGGTCTTCGACCTCGACCGCAGCGACCCGGTCCGCGCCAGCTTCTATCGCGCCCTCACCGGCCTGAGCCAGGCCCAGGTCAACAGCTACTGGGCGCGGCTGCTGTTCTCGGGCCGCAACTCGCCGCCCCAGCCCGTGGCCGACGAAGCCGCGATGGCGGCCGCGATCAAGCGCAACCCGAACGCGATCGGCTGGCTCAGCCACGAGCCGACAGACCGCTCGCTGCGCACCGTGCTCGTGTTGAAGGAGCCGCATTGACGCGCTGGATCGACCGGCTGCCGGGCCGCTCGAGCCTGCAACTCCGATTCACGCTCGCGGTCGTCGTCGGCGCGGTGCTGTTTTCCGCCCTGGCCGGGATCCTCGCCTGGCGCCTCGGCCACGAGCGCGCACTCGACAGCAGCCGCAGTTCGCTGCAGGCGCTGGCGCGCGCGGTCGAGAAGACGGTGGCGGTGGGCGCCTATGCCAAGGACCCGGTGCTGATGCAGGAGGTGGTCGACGGGCTCTCGCGCGACGAGCTCGTCGCCGCCGCCGAAGTGCGCGCGCCCAACGGCCAGCTCCTGGTGCGCGGCGCGCGCGCCAAGCCGGGCCGGGCCGAGCCCGTCGGGCTCACGCTCGACCAGGCCCTGGTCTCGCCCTTCGACCCCGGCGAACGCCTGGGCGTGCTGCGCATCGAGGCCTCTGCCGACCGCATCGCCGCGACCGCGGGCCGCGAGACGACGATCCTGGGCGCGCTGCTGCTCGGGCAGGTTGCGCTCATCGTGGCGATGCTGTACTTCACCGCGGCGCACCTGTTCTCGCACCCGATGGCGCGGCTGGCGCGCACGCTCCAGGCGATCACGCCCGGCACCCCGGACCGCCTGACCGTTCCCCAGGAGCACCGCCTGGACGAGATCGGCACGCTCGTGGGCAGCGCCAACACCCTGCTCGACGCGGCCGAGGTCGCGCTGCAGCGCGAGCGCACGCTGCGCGCCGAGATCGAGGTCACGGTCGAGCGCCGCACCGCCGAGCTGCGCCTGGCCAAGGAACAGGCCGAGGCCGCCAACCTCGCCAAGTCGCAGTTCCTGGCCAACATGAGCCACGAGATCCGCACGCCCATGAACGGCGTGGTGGGCATGGCCGACCTGCTGCTGTCGACCTCGCTCGCGCCGCGCCAGCGCCATTTCGCGCGCACGCTGCGCGGCGCGGCGGACGCCATGCTGCTGCTGCTCAACGACATCCTCGATTTCTCGAAGATCGAGGCCGGGCGCATCGAGATCGAACGCCTGAGCTTCAACCCGCGCCGCCTCGCCGAGGAAGTGGCGGTGCAATGGGCCGAGGCGGCCCAGGCCAAGGGCGTCGAGGTCGTGTGCCGGATCGAGCCCGAGGTGCCCGAGGCGGTCTGGGGCGATCCGCACCGGCTGCGCCAGTGCCTGGGCAACCTGCTGAGCAACGCCGTCAAGTTCACCGAGCGCGGCGAGATCGTGGTCACGGTCGAACTCGCTCCAGCCGCCGCCGGGGCGCCGGCGGGGTTGCGCATGGCGGTGCGCGACTCCGGCGTCGGCATTCCCGAAGAGGCGCGCGAGCGCATCTTCAAATCCTTCTCGCAGGCCGACAACTCGACCACGCGCAAGTACGGCGGCACCGGACTCGGCCTGGCGATCACGCGCCAGCTCGTCGAGCTGATGGGCGGCTCGATCGAAGTCGAGAGCCGCGAGGGCGAAGGCACGCGCATGTGCATGTCGTTTCCGTGCGATGCCGCGGTGCGCGAGCCCGAGCCTGGGCCGCCCCGCTTCCTCGGCCTGGACGTCCTGGTGGTCGAACCCCACCCGGCAGCCTGCGCCGCCCTGCGGGACGAGCTCGAGCGCCTGGGCGCCCGGGTCGACACCTTGGCGGACACCGCGCGCGCCCACGCGCTCCTGTCGGGACCGGCCGCCGCGCCGCGGCCGGACATCGTGATCTACGCCGAGCCGCAGTTCCCCGGCCGCGACTCGCCGTTCGCGCGCAGCGTGCTCGCGCTCGGCCTGGCGGCGGCGCCGCGCCTGATCAAGCTCGTGCCGATCGGCACCCTGGCCGAACTCGACATCGAGACGGCGGCCGGAGTCGACGCCTGGCTGCCCAAGCCGGTGATCGAGAACACCTTGCTCCAGGTGCTGCACGAAGCGCTGCAGGCGCGCACGAGCGCGGCCCAGCCGCTGGCCGCACCCGACTCGCGGCCCGGCGCCCTGGCCGAGATGGGCGCGCATGTCCTGCTCGTCGAGGACAACGCCGTCAACGCCGAAATCGCCGCCGAGCTGCTGCGCGACCTGGGCTGCACGGTCGAGCGCGCGGCCAACGGCGAGGAAGCCTTGCGCGCCTGCGCGGGCGGGGCCTTCGACGTCGTGCTGATGGACTGCCAGATGCCGCACATGGACGGCTTCGAAGCCACGCGCGCGCTGCGCCGGATCGAGGCGCGCGCCGGCGCCGCGGCGCGCCGCATGCCGATCATCGCCCTTACCGCCAACGCCTTGAACGGCGACCGCGAACGCTGCATCGCCGCCGGCATGGACGACTACCTGGCCAAGCCCTTCAGCCGCGCCAGCCTGCGCAGCGCCGTGGCGCGCTGGGCCGCGGCGGCGACGGGGCCCGGGGCGCTGCCGAAGCCGCCTGCGCCTGCGCCTGCGCCTGCGCCTGCGCCTGCGCCTGCGCCTGCGCCTGCGCCTGCGCCTGCGCCTGCGCCTGCGCCTGCGCCTGCGCCTGCGCCTG
>JAGWTS010000055.1 GCA_028868875.1 Burkholderiales bacterium
CGACCACCGCAGCTACCACCAGCACACGATGGCGCTGGTGAAGATGTCGGCGCGCATGATCGAGAACGGCTGGCTCTCGGACGACTACCGCAACGTGATGCGGCTGCACTTCCACAGCCGCGTGGAGTTCATCGGCACGCTGATGGAGGGCATCCTCGCCGTGGCCGCCGACGGCCGCATCGTGGGCGCGAACCGCGGCGCGCTCGAGCAGCTCGGCCTGTCGGGAGCGGCCTTGCGCATGCATTCGCTGCCCACCCTGTTCGGCACCTCGGTCGACGCCCTCGTCGACCGCTTCCGCTCGCCGCTGTCGACGCCGGCGCCGGCGCAGACCGGCGACGGGCGCCAGTTCCACATCGTCGCGCGCTTCAACTGGCCGGTCTGGTCGAGCCTGGCCGAAGCGCTGGGCGGCGGTGCGGGTGCGGGTTCGGGTGCGCAGAGCCCGGGTGTCGTCGCCCAGGCCATGACGCCGGGCCCGGACGTGGCGGCGGCCGAGACGCCCGCCGCCGCGGCGCCGGCCGGATCGGCCCTGGCGCAGCTGCGCACCGGAGACGCCCAGCTCGACACCGTCGTCGACAAGGTGCGGCGCGTGCTCGACCGCGACATCCCGATCCTGATCCTGGGCGAGACCGGCACCGGCAAGGAATTGCTGGCGCGCGCCATCCACACCGATTCGCAGCGCGGCAAGCAGCCGTTCGTGGCCGTGAACTGCGCCTCGATCCCCGAATCGCTGATCGAGGCCGAACTCTTCGGTTACGAGGAAGGCGCCTTCACCGGGGCGCGGCGCAAGGGCGCGGTGGGCAAGATCGTCCAGGCCAGCGGCGGCACCCTGTTCCTGGACGAGATCGGCGACATGCCGATCGCGCTGCAGGCCCATCTGCTGCGCGTGCTGCAGGAGCGCCAGGTGACGCCGCTGGGCAGCAGCAAGGCGGTCTCGGTGGACGTGGCCATCATCTGCGCCACGCACCGCAACCTGCGCGAGATGATCGAGGCCAAGGCCTTCCGCGAAGACCTGTTCTACCGCCTCAACGGCCTGGCGGTGCGGTTGCCGCCGCTGCGCGAGCGCAGCGACCTGCCGACCCTCGTGCGGCGCATCCTCGAGCGCCAGTGCGGCGGGCGCCGGCCGCAGCTCGCGGCCAACGTCACCTCGCTGCTCCAGCACTACCACTGGCCGGGCAACGTGCGCCAGCTCTTCAACGTGCTGCGCACGGCCTGCGTGATGGCGTCTTCGGACCCCATGATCACGCGCGAGCACCTTTCGGACGATTTCCTGGAGGATGCGCTGGCGCGCCTGCCGGCCGAGACCGCGGCGCCGGCCGCAGCCATGGCGCCGCCGGCGGCCGCGGCGGCGATCCCGAACGCGACAGCGCCGCTTGCGACGGCCACCGCCGGGCCCGTGCCGGTCGCGCCCGAGGGCATGCGCAAGCTCGACGAGCTCGAGACCGATGCCATCCGGCGCGCGGTGGAAATCGCCGGCGGCAACATCTCGGAAGCATCCAAGCGCCTGGGCATCAGCCGCAACACCATCTACCGCAAGCTGCGCTGGAATCAACCGAGGTAGCGGGCTCCCCCCCGCAGCGCCTTCGGCGCTCCCCCCCCGGGGGGGCACCGCTGGCGGACCGGCGGAGCCGGATCCGCGGCGGTTGCTTGAAGCCGCGAAGGGGGTTCGCGCGTTTTGGCGGTCACTATTCAGCGCCGGAATCAACCGAAGTAATGGGCTCCCCCCCGCAGCGCCTTCGGCGCTCCCCCCCGGGGGGGGCACCGCTGGCGGACCGGCGGAGCCGGATCCGCGGCGGTTGCTTGAAGCCGCGAAGCGGGTTCTCGCGTTTTGGCGCTCAGTCTCCTGGGCCGGCGCAGGATCCGTGGCGGGTGCTTGCGCGATCGTCGACCAGACGAATCGGGGTCACTGCCGGCCCTTTTCGGGCGCCTGAAGAAACCGGTCCTCGGCCTGGCGCCAGGCGCGCTGCCAGTTGAGCGCATGGCGCGGGTCGGCGAGCGCTTCGGGGGCGACGCCGGCGAGCGGGGGCGGCTTGTCGAGCATTTCGCCGCGCTCGAAGGCGGCGTCCACCGCCGCCTGCAGAGCATCCCAGTAGGTGGCCTGGCGCGCCGGGGTCGAGGCGTCGCCGGGATCGCCTTGCTCACCGACCCAGCGCGCGGCCGCGCCGTCGGGCGCGCCGATCTGCACCAGTTCGTGCGTACTCGCGCGCAGGCGCTCGACGTCGGCGAGCCGGCTGTCCGGCGCCCCGCCCTGCCAGACGAGGCCCGGAGCGAAGTACAGCGGCGCCGCGCGCAGCCGCCACAAGGTCACGGGCTGGCCTTCGCCGCGCCACAGGCGCCACCAGCGCCAGGGCCCGAGTTCGCCACTCGCGCCTTCGAAGCGCCGGTCGGGAATCGCGACGGGCGCGGCCCCGAGTTCGGCGGCGGCCGGGCCCAGCGCCGCGCGCAGGGCTTCGGCGCAGGCGGGGCACTGATGTTCCATCGTCGCCGCCACGTCGGAGTGGACCCAGAGCCGCGCCCCGGCATAACCCGAGGCGCCGAGCGCCTGCTCGCCATGCGGCCAGGGCACGACGACATCGGTGGCGCCGTGGCCGAAGCGCTGGCGCAGCCGGCAGTCCAGGGCGCGGGCGTAGGCCGGGGTCGGGCCGGCGCCGATGAGCCAGAGGCGCCCGCCTTCGCGCGCGAGCAGCTGGTGGCTCGTCTTGCCATGGTTTTCGGGACCGCTCGCGGCCGGCGCGCCAGGAACAAGCCAGACCTCGGGCGCGAGCGGCTGCAGCGCCGGCACCGGCGGCCCGGAGCAATCGGCGGCGGCGGCGAGCGAGGCGAACAACACCAGGGGCAAACCCTGTGCCACGATCGAACAGAGGCCCGATGCCATGCAACACCCGCGGCGCCAAAAGGCCTCGAACACCCGCAGGAAAGGCGCGCCGCGGCGCCCGGGGCGGGCGGCATGTGATTTGCTGAGAGCGGTACGGACCGGGCCGTCGTGCCCGGCAGCTTCAGGGATCCACCGCTCTCCATGATCGATCAAGGCCATTCTCCCGCCGCGCCCGTACTGGCTTGCCGCCGATGAAGATTGTCGTGCTCCACGGCGCGGGCGGCGAACAGGGCATCACCGCGCTCGGCACCAACGAAGGCGGCTGGGTGCTGGTGAACATTACCGCCTCGGCGGCGCGCCAGCTCGCCGGGGCGGGCCCGGCGCCGGTCCAGGCCGGGTTGCGCCAGGCCCAGGCGCGCGCCATCGTGCTCACCGATGCCCGCATCGAACACCTGGGCGGACTCATCGCCTTGCGCGACGGCGCGCCCATCGACCTCTACGCCACGCCGGCGCTGTTCGAGGAGCTGACGAGCCAGATGCCGGTGCTGCCGATGCTCCAGCATTACTGCGGCGTCCATTGGCGCGTGGTGCCGGTGGCGGGCGACCACAACGTCGCGTCTTTCAGCGTCGAAGGCATGCCGAACCTGGAGTTCACGGCCATCGCGACCCGGGTGGCGCCGCCCGCGCACGCCGCGCACCGCCGCTCGCCCGTCGTCGGCGACAGCATCGCGCTCGCGGTGCGCGACCGCGAGACCGGCCAGCGCGTTTTCTGCGCCCCCGGCCTCTCGCGCATCGGCGAGACCGAGTTCGCCTGGATGCAGCAGGCCGACTGCCTGCTCGTCGACGGCCTCGCGGTGCCCGAAGACGATGGCCCGGCGCCGACCTGCATCGAGCTGCTGCCGCAGATGGCGGCACGCCACAAGGTGCTGTTCGGCGAAGGCGGGGCCTCGCGCCGGCGCTCGCTCGCCGAGCAAGGCATCGAGCTGGCCTACGACGGCATGGAGATCGAACTGTGAGCACCCCCAGACCTGCCGCTTCGCGTCAGGCCCCCCGAGGGGGCATGAGTCGCCCGGCAGAGCCGGATCGACTCATGAGCACGCCCGCCCGCTGCCGAACGCTCGTCGAGCAGCGCGTCGCGCAAAGGATCATCCGATGAGCGAATCCCCGGTCGCGGTGCGCGGCCTCGTCAAGCGCTACGGCGCGCGCGCGGCGCTGGCCGGGCTCTCGTTCAGCCTCGCGGCGGGCCAGCGCGTGGCCTTGCTCGGCCCCAACGGCGCCGGCAAGTCGACCCTGTTCCAGGTGCTCACCGGACTGTTCACGGCCGACGAAGGCGATGTCGAGGTCGCAGGCTGTTCGCTGCGGCGCGCGCCGGTGAAGGCGCTGCGCCACATCGGCGTCGTCTTCCAGCAGATGTCGCTCGACCTGGACCTGAGCGTGCGCCGCAACCTGCTCTTCCACGCCGCCTTGCACGGCCTGCCGGGCCGGCTCGCGGCGGCGCGCGCCGAGGCCGACTGCAAGGCGCGCGGCCTCGGCGACGACATGCAGCGCCCGGTGCGCGAGCTCTCGGGCGGGAACCGGCGCAAGGTCGAGCTCGTGCGCGCCTTGCTGCACCGCCCCGAGGTGCTGTTGATGGACGAGCCCACGGTGGGGCTGGATCCGAAATCGCGGCGCGACCTGCTCGCCGCGATCCAGGCCGACGTGCGCGAGCGCTCGAGCACCGTGCTCTGGGCGACCCACCTCGTCGAGGAAGCCGACGGCGCCGACCGCGTCCTCGTGCTGCACAAGGGCCGGCTGCTCGCCGACGGCACGCCGGCCGAGGTCACGGCCGCGCTCGGCGGCAGCAACCTCGAAGAAGCCTTTCTGAAAGCGACGACATGAAACGGATCTCCGCCACCGGCCTGGCCCTGGCGTTCTGCGCTTTCGCGCTCCCTGCGCAGGCCCAGGGCGTGGCCTATGTTTCGAGCGAAAAGGACGCCACGCTCACGCTCATCGACCTGAAGACCCAGGCCGTCACGGGCACCCTCCCGACCTGCAAGCGCCCGCGCTACATGCAGACCTCGCCCGACGGCAGGCAGTTGATCGTCGCCTGCAGCGATTCGAACGAAGCCGACGTGATCGACCTCGCGACGCGCAAATCGGTGCGCCGCTTCGCGCTCGGCGAAGACCCCGAGGTCTTCGACATCGCCCCCGACGGCCACACCCTGTTCGTCGGGCGCGAAGACGACGGCGAACTCGCCTGGGTCGACATGGCCAACGGCAAGCAGCTGAAGTCGGTCCAGGTCGGCAAGGAGCCCGAAGGCGTCAAGGTCACGCCCGACGGCAAGACCGTCTACGTCGCCTGCGAGGCCTCCAATCTCGTCTCGGTGGTCGACGTCGCGAGCGCCACGGTGCGCAAGAACATCGCGGTCGCGAAGCGGCCGCGCCGCTTCGCCCTCACCCCCGATGGCCGCGAGCTCTGGGTGACGAGCGAGCTCGGCGCCGCCGTGACCATCGTCTCGACCCGCGACAACAGCATCCTGGCCACGATCCACTTCGAGGTGCCGGGGGCGCGCGACACCGACATCACCCCGGTCGGCATCACGATGACGCGCGACGGCCGCCACGCCTTCGTCGCCCTCGGCAAGGCGAACCGGGTGGCCTTCGTCGACGTCGCGAAGCGCAAGGTCGAGCACCTGGTGCTGGTCGGCAAGCGCGTCTGGTCGGTCGCGCTGAACAAGGCCGAGACCCGGCTCTATGCCGTCAACGGCTTGTCGGACGACGTGACGATCATCGACGTCGCCGGCGCCAAGGCACTGAAGTCGGTGCCGGTCGGGCGCACGCCCTACATGGCGGTGATCGTCGAATGAAGGCCACCGCCGCAAGCCTGCTGCTCGCCGCCGCGGCCCTGCCCGCCGCTGTTCCCACGTTCGCTGCGAGCTTCAAGGTCACCTTGATCGAACCCGCCGACGACCCGCGGCTCGAGCCTTCGCGGCTCGAGCGCGGCTGGCTCAACCACCCCGGCGGACCGGCCTCCGAAGGGCTGGACGTGGCGCTCAAGGACGGGCGCTTCGAACTCGACGCGGCAGGCGCCCGGATCGAGTTGACGACGGTCGAAGTCGCCGACGCCGCGGCGGCGCGCGCCGCCGCGGCGCGCGCCGCGAAGAACGGCGCCGCGGCCTTGCTCACCGACCTCGGCGATGCCGCGACCCTGGCCGTGGCCGACGCCGCTCCCGGGCTGCCGGTGCTCAACGTCGGCAACAGCAGCGACGCCTTGCGCCAGGCCGATTGCCGCCGCAACCTGTTCCACCTGATCCCGTCCGAGCGCATGCGCGCGGATGCGCTGGCCCAGACCCTGGTGGCACGCCACTGGAGCAACGTGCTGCTGCTCACCGGCCCCTTGCCCGAAGACCAGGCGCGCAGCGCCACGGTCCGGGCTTCGCTCGAGCGCTACCGCATCAAGATCGCCGCCAGCAAGCCCTTCAAGCTCTCGGGCGACCCGCGCGAACGCAACCTCGCGAACCCGCTGCTGCTCACCCAGGGCAGCTACGACGCGGTCTGGGTCGTCGACAGCGACGGCGAATTCGCGTCGATGCTGCCGTACCGCACGCTGCTGCCGCGCCCGGTGGTGGGCGACGGCGGGCTCGTTCCGGTGGCCTGGAGCGACCGCTTCGACCGCTACGGCGCGCCCCAGGTGTCGCACCGCATGACCCGCCTCGAGCACCGGGCGATGACCGCGCTCGACTGGGCTTCGTGGCTCGCCGGCAAGGCCTTGATCGCGGCCGCGGTGGCGGCGCCCAAGGGGCCGGCGGCGGCTTTCCAGAAGGCGCTCGCGGCCGCCGACATCGACGGCTCGAAAGGCGTGCAGCTGAGCTTCCGGCCCTGGGACGGCCAGTTGCGCCAGCCGGTGCTGCTCGCCGACGGCCAGGCCGTGATCGACATGGCTCCGGCCGAAGGCGTGCTGCACCCGAAGAACAACCTCGACACCCTGGGCGCCGATGCGCCGGAAAAGCTGTGCAAGGCGAGAAATTGAACCACCCCCGAAGCGACCTTCGGTCGCCTCCCCCAAGGGCCACAAGGGGCCCCTTCGTGGCCAAAAGGGGCGACACCAGCGGCCCGGCAGAGCCGGCTCCGCGGTGTCCGCTCGATGGCCGCCTGCGTTCGCGCTGCACCGTGGCGTGGAGCAACTGATGGCCGCGCCCGACCGCCGCACCGGCCTCACCCATGCGCTCTACGCGATGCTGGCGATCGTCGTGCGCGAACTGCTCAAGTTCGGCCGCCAGTACGGCCGCCTGGTCTCGGCGCTGGTGCGCCCGCTGCTCTGGCTCGCGGTTTTCGCCGCGGGATTCCGCAACGTCTTCGGCATCGCGATCGTCGAGCCTTACGACACCTACATCCCCTACGACGTCTACATCGCCCCCGGACTCGTCGGCATGGTGCTGCTGTTCAACGGCATGCAGTCGAGCCTGGCGATGGTCTACGACCGCGAGATGGGCTTGATGCGGCTGTTGCTCACGGCGCCGCTGCCGCGGCCCTGGATCCTGCTGTCCAAGCTGCTCGCCACGGCCGTGCTCTCGCTGGCCCAGGCCGCGGCCTTCCTCGTCGTCGCGACCCTCGTCGGCACCGACCTGCCCTTGATCGGGCCGCAGACCCTGCCCGCCGTCGGCGCCGCGGTCGGCTCGGCCTTGATGCTGGGCGCCCTGGGACTGCTGCTGTCGGTGCACATCAAGCAGCTCGAGAACTTCGCCGGCACGATGAACTTCGTGATCTTCCCGATGTACTTCATGTCCACCGCCCTGTATCCGCTGTGGAAGCTGCAGGAGTCGGGCGCGGTCTGGGTCTACGAGCTCGCCCGCTTCAACCCTTTCACCTACGCCGTGGAATGGATGCGCTTCGCGCTCTACGGCAAGGACCCCGGCATCGCGCCCTGGGTCGTGATCGGCACCCTGCTCCTGTGCTTCGGCCTCGCGAGCTGGGGCTACGACCCGCAGCGCGGCTTCGGCGCGCTGACCAAGCGCCCGGGAGGCGCGCCGTGAAGGCCCTGGCCCTGGAGCGGCGGCCCCACACGGCGCCCGAGCCCCTGTGGCTGGAATGGGCGGCCTTGCTCGGGCTGCTGCTGTTCGCGGTCTGGCTGCTCGGCGCGCGCGGCGTCTTCTCGCTGCTGCTGGCGTCGGACCCGACCGGCATCACGGCGGTCATCATGGTCGTCTTCGCCGCCTCGACGCTGTGGTGCGGCGCGCGCTCGCGCCAGCTCGAGCGCAGCCGCGGCGCATGGGCCGCTGAATACCGCCAAGCCCTGGCCGCGGCGCCGCGCGACGCCGACGCGCCGCTGGACCTGCTCACCGAACACACCCACGGCCCCCACGGCACGGCCTGGTGGGTCAACGGCATCCTGTTGAAGCTCGGTCTCCTGGGCAAGGTCATCGGCTTCTCGATGCTCGCCTTGCAAATCGGCCACACCCAGAGCTTCGACGCCTCGCAGTCGCAGGAGCTGTTGAAGAGCCTGACCACGGGCCTGGGCGTGGCCTTGCTCACGACCATGGTGGGCCTCGTCGGCAACATCCTGCTCGGGCTGCAGCTGACCCGGCTCGACCGCTTCGCCGACGCCATCGTCGCCCAGGCCCAGCGTTCGGCGATCGAGGCCGGGAGGTGAGCCGGCGCCGCGTGGCGCGCGAAGCCGAGGTCGATCCGTTCTACGACATGTTGTTCAACATGCTGATCGCCTTCGTCTTCTGCTTCATCATCGCCCTGCTCGCGATGAACCCGAAGGCGCTCAAGACCGGCGACATCCCGAGCAAGGCCGAATACATCGTCACGGTGAGCTGGCCCGACTACAACCCGAACGACATCGACACCTGGATGCAGGACCCCGGCGGCAACCTCGTCTGGTTCCGCCGCCGCGAAGCCGGCCTCATGACGCTGGACCGCGACGACCGCGGCGACGCCACCGACATCATCACCGTCAACGGCCAGAAGGTCGTGAGCCCGTTCCGCCAGGAGGTGGTATCGGTGCGCGGCATCGTGCCCGGCGAATACACGATCAACGTCCAGTACTACGAATCGCGCGACAAGAAGCCGGTGCAGGTCTCGGTCTCGGTGGTCAAGGTCAACCCGCGCGCCCAGGTCGTCTTCTACCGCCAGCTCACCCTCGCCCGGCAGGGCGAGGAAGCCACCGCCGGACGCTTCACGCTGCTTGCCGACGGCAGCGTCGTGAACGTCAACACCCTCCCCAAATCGCTGGTCCAAGGCCTATGACGCTGTCCGTCGTTCTCAGCTTCGCCGCCCTCGCCTTCCTCGCCCTGCTGGCCCTGCTCTGGTCGCACTGGCCGGCGTGGATCAAGCTCCTCCTCGTCGCCGCGGTCACGCTGTTCTATTTCCATGCCGACGACCAGCTGCACCAGATGTGGGGCTGGCCCAGCGCCGACACCTT
The DNA here is from genome assembly GCA_028868875.1 of Burkholderiales bacterium. Lineage (GTDB taxonomy): Bacteria > Pseudomonadota > Gammaproteobacteria > Burkholderiales > Burkholderiaceae_C > Rubrivivax. Next base: position 9,219 of record JAGWTS010000055.1, read on the forward strand.
GCCGAAGCGCTTCGTGCTGCTCGCCGCGGTGATCGACGAGCCGAACGCGAAGAGCCCGGGCGCGCTCTACGTCTGGGTCAACGCGCTCGAGGACGGCAAGCCGGCGGCCCAGCCGCGCGCCTTCCGCCTGCCCTACACCAAGGACATGCACAGCCTGCTCGACGAAGGCATGAAGAAGATCCGCCAGGGCGTGAGCCAGCTCGGCAGCTCCGAACCCAAGCCCCACCCCGGCGGCCTGTCCTGGCTGCGTCCGGGCGGCGACGAGCAGGTCGTCAAGATCCGCGACCTGCCGCGACCCCAGCTGCCCGAGAAATGAAGCGCCGCCTTTGCCTCGTCGCGCCGGCCCTGGCCGCGCTGCTCTGCGCCTGCCAGGGGCCGGCGCCGGGGACTTCGTACTTCCCGCTCGACGCCGGCCACCGCTGGCGCTACGACCTCGCGACCGAACGCGAGGCAGGCGGCGTCGAGCACGAGGAACTCGTCCTCGAGACCCTGGGCCAGCAGGAATTCGCGGGCCAGCCGGCCTGGGTGCGGCGCAGCGAGACGGGGGTCGACTACTTCCTGCGCGCCGACGCGAGCGGCATCTACCGCGTTGCGAGCCGGCTCGATGTCGAGGCCGAGCCGCTGAAGGATGCGGCGCCGCGCTACGTGCTCAAGGCCCCCTTGAAGGTCGGTAGCGAATGGCAGGCCGACACCAACGCCTACGTGCTGCAGCGGCGCCAGGAGTTTCCGCCCGAGATCCGCAACACCCATGCGCCGGTCATGATGACCTACACCATCGCGGCACTCGGCCAGGGCGTGGACACGCGCGCCGGCCATTTCGGCGACTGCCTGCGCGTGAACGGCCGCGCGCTGCTGCGCCTGTTCGCCGACGCCGTGAGCGGCTGGCGCGACCTGCCGCTCACCACGACCGAGTGGTATTGCAAAGGCGTGGGCCTGGTGAAGGTGGTGCGCGAAGAACCCGCGAACTCGACCTTTCTTTCGGGCGGAACGATGACCCTGGAACTGACCGAATGGAAATGAACTTCCGCGCCGACCGCCGCCGGCTGATCACTGCGGCGGCAGGCTGGTCCCTGGCCGCTGCCGACGCCCGGGCCCAGGACCCGGCGCGCTTTCCCCAGCGCAGCATCACGATGCTGGTGCCCTGGCCCGCGGGGGGCGCCACCGACGTCACCTTGCGCCTGCTCGCCGACCTGGCCTCCAGGACGCTGGGCCAGAAGGTGCTGATCGAGAACCGCCCCGGCGCCAGCGGCACGCTCGCGATGCCGGTGCTGCAGCAGGCCGCCCCCGACGGCTACACCATCGCCCAGCTGCCGCAACCGGTGTACCGCGCGCCGCTGGTGCAGAAGCTGCTGTGGGACCCGATCCGCGACACCACGCCGATCATCCAGATCAGCGGCGTCACCTTCGGCGTGCTGGTCGCGGCCTCGAGCCCGTTCAAGAGCCTGGACGACCTGTTCGACTACGCGCGCAGCCATCCGGGCGCGCTCACCATCGCCACCAACGGCGTCGGCACGACCCCGCACGAGGTCATGGACGAGCTCTTCTCGCGCAAGGGCCTGGCCTGGATCCACGTGCCCTACAAAGGCACGTCCGAGCAGATGGTGGCGGTGAGTTCGGGCCAGGTCATGGCGGGCGTGAACTCGAACGGCTTTGCGCCGATGGTCGACAGCGGCCGCCTGCGCCTGCTCGTCACCTTCGGCGCCCAGCGCTCGCGCCACTGGCCGCAGGTGCCGACGCTGAAGGAGCTGGGTTACGGCATCGTCGCGAATTCGCCTTACGGCCTCGTCGGCCCGCGCGGCATGGCGAGCGACGTGGTGCAGACCCTGCACGACGCCTTCAAGCGGGCGCTGTTCGACCCCGCCCACGTGGCCGCGCTCGAGCGCTTCGACCAGGAGCCGGCCTACCTCGGCCCCGAAGACTACGGCCGCGCGATGCGCGCGGCCTTCGCGGCCGAGAAGCGCGCGGTCGCGAAGCTGGGCGTGGCCAGGCCGAGCTGAGAGTTCCGGCGCGACGCGGGAACAGCAGCCGCGTGCAGGTTCAGGCCCGGCCGCAATCGGTGCAAGCGGCAAGGATCTCGGCCGCGAGCGGGCGCCCCAAGGCGCGCGCGAGGCCGACGTAGGCGCTGGTCAGGCGCGGGTTGATCTCGATCACGACCGGGCCGCGTTCCGGGTGCCAGACGAGGTCGATGCCGACGAATCCGCGCAGGCCCGGCACGCAGCCGGCCACCGCCTCGGCCAGGCGGCGCAGGCGCTCGCGCCGCGGGTCGGACGCGGGCATCACGTCGAGGTCGACGCCGTCGAAGCCGATGGCGCCTGCGCCCCCGAAAGACAGGCGCTGGCGGTTGACGCTGAGCAGTTCGAGCGCGCCGCGGCGGCCTAGCAGCGACAGGCTCAGCGCCTCGCCGTCGACCCAGGGCTCGACGACGCTGGCGCGCGGGTCGCCGCCGCGCCCGGCGGCGTCGGCGAGGGCCGCAGCGCGGCTCGGGTGCAGGCGGGTGGCGAGCGCGCCGGCGCCGTCGTCGGGCTTGACGACGTGGCGCTGCACCGCATTGCCCTCGGCGAATGCCAGCGGCGTCGCGATGCCGGCCTGCGCCAGGCGCTGCAACGTGGCGCGCTTGCTCGACGCGAGCGCGATCGCTTGCGCGCTGCAGCCGATCCACAGCGGCGCGGCGCGCAAGTCGGTGGCGCCGTCGGTGGCGCGGTCGATGCCGCGGTCTGTGGCGCGGTCGGCCACGCAGCGCTGCAGCGCGCCGAGCACGCCGCCGGTCTCGGGCGCGACAACCCAGACCGCGTCGTGCCGCAGCGCCTCGCGCGCGACGAAATCGAGCGCCGATTCGCCGGGCGCAGGCGAGGCGTCGAGACCCGCCACGGTCGTGCGGCAGACGCCGGCGGCGCGCAGGTCCGCGGCCAGGGCATCGCGCATCTCGCGGCCGGCCGCAAGCAGTTCGGGTTCGGCCGAAACCGCGCCCGCGCTCAGATGCTCGTAGAGGAACAGTCGGACCATCGGGATCGGGGGGCCTCAATCAGGCGCGAACGCCCGCAGCGCAGCGTTCGCTCAGCCATCCTACGCGAGCCCTGGCCGCGGACGCCGCGGCAGCGCCTGCGGCAGCACGCGCCGGCGCGGCCGCCCTTTCCTGCGCGCCGCGCGGCCCGCCGGGCCGCACCGCGAGCCGGCCCGCCCGAGGTCTGCGACCCGCTGCTGGCCGTGGGGGATCGGCAGCGCGGAGCCGAAGCCGCAAAAAGGCAAGGGCAGCAGCAGTTCAGCCGCGGCCGCCAGGTGCCTGATCGCGCTCCTATGCCACCCGCGAAGCGCGCCCGCGGCGGGCAGCGTGCCGACGCGGAATCGTTTCCGGCCGGTCGCAATGTGTCATGCGGCGCAGAATCCCGCGATGAGCTTCGCCGCCGAGTACCTCGCCCAACTCGAAACCTTCGCCGCCCGCGCGCCCTTGCCGCGGCTGCGCGCGCTGCACCTTCCGCCACCGCCGCTGCCGGGCGGCGAGCGCGGCGAGTTCTGCGCCGTCGAGCTCGACGACGGCTCGATCGGCCTGTCCTACGTGCTCCTCGACGACACGCTGGACGCGCTGCGCGCGCGGCCCGCACTCGCGGGGGGCGACGCCCTCGCGCTCGCCCGGCGCTATGCCGATGCCGATGGCGCCGAACGCACGCTCGGCTTTGCCGCGGCCAATGCCGTCACGCGCTGCCTCTACGACCGCACCGGCTTCGAGCCGCCGCCGGCGGACGATTCGGTCGGCCTTCTGTCGCCGCTGCCGGGCGACCACCTGGGCATGATCGGCCTGTTCACGCCGCTCGTCCCACGCCTGCTCGCGAGCGGCGCCAATCTCACCGTGATCGAGTTGCGCACCGACCTCGCCGGGCCGCGCGATGGCTGGCGCGTCAGCGCCGACGCGCGCGATCTGCAGCGCTGCAACAAGGTGCTGGCCACCGGCACCCTGCTGCTCAACGACACGCTCGACGCGATGCTGGTCCAGTGCCGCGGCGCGACACGCCTGGCCTTGATCGGGCCCAGCCTGGGCTGCCTGCCCGACGCCTTGTTCGCGCGCGGCGTGAGTTCGGTCGGCGGCAGCTGGGTGCTCGACACGCCGGGCTTCGTCGCCTCGGTGCAGCGGGGCGAGAACCGCAGCGCCCAGGCACGCAAGTTCACGCTCACGCCGGCCGACTATCCCGGCTTCGAGGCGCTTCTGAAACGGCTGTAGCGCCGGATCGCGGCGCTACAGCCGACACAGGCGCCGGCCTATTTTTTTCAAACCTTCTTGAACGCGCTGCACCAGCCGCCCGCTGCCACCTGCTTGCGCCCGAACATCGCGCAACCGGCCCAGGCATCGCCGGCAGCGCCTTGCCAGAACTGGCAATGCGAGCAGCTCTGCTCGGCCGTGTGGTTCGGATACTTCGCGGCGTCGACCAGCTTCGTGTCGTGCTTGTAGCCCAACGCCGCCGCGGTCTCGTCGCTCTCTTCCACATGCGCCGCTCGCGCCTGGCCGGCAGCGAGCACGCCACCGGCCGCGACCACGCGCAGCATGAACACGCGCCTCGGGTTCATCGCAATCACCTCATTCATGAATCAAATAGTTGTGGCCAAGCCGAAGCGCTGCGGGCCGCCCATCGAGCGGCCGCCGCGGATCCGGCCGCAACCGGTCCGCCAGCGGCGCCCTCCGGCAAGCATGGCGGAGGGCCCTCGCGGGCGAGGAACAGTCCGCAGGGACCATTCCTCGTCGCCGCTCGGCCCCCCGGGGGGGTCACTTCATCAACTTGAAGACCCAGACCGAACCGCCCTGCTCGAGGAAGTTGACCTTCTTGGCCACGTCCCCGCCCCACAGCGGCACCGCACCGCCCCAGCCCGAGACCACGGCGACGTACTGCTCGCCCTTGTCCTGCCAGGTGATCGGGGGCGCGACGACGCCGGAGCCGGTCTGGAACTTCCAGACCACCTTGCCGGTCTTGGCGTCGGCCGCCTGCAGATAGCCTTCGGGCGTGCCCCAGAACACGAGGTTGCCACCGGTGGTCAGCACGCCGCCCCACAGCGGCGCGTTGTTGGGCGTGTCCCAGACGATCTTGCCGGTCTTCGGGTCGACCGCGCGCAGGTGGCCGATGGGGCCGTCGTCCAGGGTCTTGATCGTGAAGCCCGACCCCAGGTAGGCCGCGCCCTTCTTGTAGGTCACGGGTTCGTTCCAGATCTCCATGCCCCATTCGTTGCTGGGCACGTAGAACAGATGCGTCTCGGGCGAGTAGGCCATCGGCATCTGGTTCTTGCCGCCGAGGAACGAAGGCGCGTTGAAGACCGTGCTGCCCTTCTTGCCGTCGCCCGCGGTCGGGTCGCCCGGACGGCTTTCCGGAACGAAGTTCGGACGCCCGGTCTTCAGGTCGATGCCGGTAGCCCAGGTGATCTTCTTGACGAAGGGGAAGGCGTTCTCGAGGTGGCCGTTCTTGGCGTCGATGACGTAGAAGAAGCCGTTGCGATCGGCCTTGCCGCCCAGGATCTTGCCGCCTTCGTCGTAGGTCACGAATTCGTTGACGCCGTCGAAGTCCCAGCCGTCGTTGGGCGTGCCCTGGTAATGCCAGACGATCTGGCCGGTCTTGATGTCGATCGCGACCGTCGAGCAGGAGAACAGGTTGTCGCCGGGGCGCATATGGCTGTTCCACGGCGCCGGGTTGCCGGTGCCGAAGTAGGCCAGGCCGGTCTTGGCGTTGTAGGTACCGCCGAGCCAGGTCGCGGCGCCGCCGGTCTTCCACATGTCGCCGGGCCAGGTCTGGCCCGGGGTGCCCGAGACGCCGTTCTCGGTCTTGTTGCCGTCCTTGTCCCACTTGTAGCCCATGTGGCCTTCGACGGTCGGGCGCGACCAGACCATCTTGCCCGTCATCGGATCACGCGCCTCGACGCGGCCGACGACGCCGAACTCGCCGCCGGAGACGCCGGTCAGCAGCAGGCCGCCTGCGATCAGCGGCGCGGCCGACGCGGAATATCCCGCGTTGTAGTCGTCGATCTTCTCTTTCCAGACGACTTCGCCGGTGTCCTGGTTCAGCGCCACGAGTTGCGCGTCCAGCGTGGCGAAGATCACGAGGTTGCCGTAGAGCGCGGCGCCGCGGTTGATGACGTCGCAGCAGGGCATGATGCCGTCGGGCAGGCGGTGCTCGTACTTCCAGAGCTTGCGGCCCGTCTTCACGTCGAGCGCGTAGATGCGCGAGTACGAAGCGGTCACGAACATCTTGCCGTTGTAGACCAGCGGCTGCGACTCCTGGCCGCGCTGCTTTTCGCCGCCGAACGAGAACGACCAGATCGGAACGAGCCGGCCGATGCTTTGCTCGTTGATCTGCTTCAACGGGGAATAGCGCTGGCCCTGGGTGCCCAGGCCCCAGGTCAGCACTTCGTTGGTGGACTTGGCAGAGTCCGCGATCATCTGATCGGTGACGCCCGCCGCTTGAGCTCCGACGGAGCTCAGGGCGGCAGTCACCAGAAGGCTCAGCAATTTCACACGCATGTTCAGGTCTCCTCCAGCAAGGGGTAACACGCCGGAAAAACTGCCGGCCGTGCGGGAACACTCCTTGGCAACATGCGTGCCACCCGTCATTCACCAAAGTTCCCCTTGTTTCGCCAGGGTTAACCCGATTCGACTGCTACAGCCTCGACCAAACGAAGGCGCGATGTCTCAGCCGCCAGGCAGCGGCAGCGCAGCCGCGATGCGGGCAAACGCATAGGCGGGGCCCCTGGCGCCGGCCCGACAATGCGCGCCCGAACCGCCGATGAACACGATCACCGAGAGCCTGGGGCTCGCCCTCAGGCTGATCCTCCAGGCCGACCCCGAACTGCTGCGCATCGTCGCGCTCTCGCTGCGCGTGAGCGGCAGCGCCTGCGCCCTCGGCATGGGGCTCGGCCTGGCACTGGGGGCCTGGCTCGCAGTGACGCGGTTACCCGGCCACCGCCTGCTCACGGGCAGCGTCAACACCTTGCTCGCCCTGCCTTCGGTCGTCGTCGGACTCGTGGTCTACCTGCTGCTCTCGCGCTCCGGGCCGCTCGGCTCCTGGGGCCTGCTGTTCACGCCCGCAGCGATGGTCTTTGCCCAGACGCTTCTCGTGGTGCCGCTGGTGGCGGCGCTCGCGCGCCGTCTCGTCGCCGACGCCTTGAGCGAAGGCGGCGACCAGTTGCGCTCGCTCGGCGCCGGGCCGCTCTCGGCCGCGCTGCTGATGCTGCTGCACGAACGGCGGGCCGTGCTCACCCTGGGCCTCACGGCCTTCGGCCGCGCCGTGTCCGAGGTCGGCGCGGTGATGGTGGTGGGCGGCAACATCTTCGGCGCCACGCGCGTGATGACCACCGCCATTGCCCTAGAGACCAGCAAGGGCGACCTGCCGCTGGCGCTGGCGCTGGGGCTGATCCTGCTCGGCGTGGTGGGAGCGGCGAATGCCCTGGTCGGGCTGCTGCGCCCGGGCGCGGCGCCGCTGAGCGAGGGGCTGGCTTGATGCACCCGGCCTCGGCGCACCCGCTCGTGACGCTGCAAGGCGCGGGGGTGCGCTTCGGCGCCACCGTGGCCTTGCGCGACGTCGACCTCGAACTGCAGCGCGGCGAACGCCTGGCCCTGCTCGGCGCCAACGGCAGCGGCAAGACGACGCTGCTGCGCCTGCTGCACGGCCTGCTGCCGGCGCAGGGCCGGCGCGTGCTGCACCCGCTGCATCCCGAGCAGCGCGAGCCGGTGCTGGCGATGCTGTTCCAGCGGCCCTTCCTGATGCACCTGTCGGCGCGCGCCAACGTCATGCTCGGGCTGTGGCTGCGCGGGGTGGCGCGCGCCGAGCGCGGCCACCGTGCCGACGAGGCGATCGAGCGCGTGGGCCTGGCGACGCAGGCGCGGCGCCCGGCGCGCGAGCTCTCCGGAGGCCAGCAGCAGCGGCTGGCGCTCGCCCGCGCCTGGGCCCTGCGCCCCGACCTGCTGCTGCTCGACGAGCCCACCGCCAGCCTCGACCCCGGCGCGCGGCGCGAGGTCGAGACCCTGATCGACGAATTCGCCCGCGACGGCATGACGGTCGTTTTCAGCAGCCACAATCTGGGCCAGGCCAAGCGCCTCGCGACGCGCGTGGCCTACCTCGAAGCCGGCCGCCTCGTCGTCGAACGGCCGGTGCAGGAATTTTTCGAAGACGAGTTGCCGCCCCAGGCGGCCGCATTCCTGAAGGGAGAACTGCCATGGATTGGATGAAGCGCGGGCGCACCGCCCTCGTCGCCGCGTTGATCGCCGCCGCCACGACGCTGGCCGCGGCCGAAGACAAGTTCATCACGATGGCCTCGACCACCTCGACCGAGCAATCGGGGCTGTTCGGCTGGCTGCTGCCGATCTTCAAGCAGGCCACCGGCATCGACGTCCACGTGGTCGCGGTCGGCACCGGCCAGGCGCTGGACATCGGGCGCCGCGGCGACGCCGACATCGAGTTCGTGCACGACACGGTGGCCGAGAAGAAGTTCGTCGCCGAGGGCTGGTCGGTGAAGCGGCTGCCGGTGATGTACAACGACTTCGTCCTCGTCGGCCCGGCGAACGACCCCGCAGGCCTGGCCGGCAAGGACATCGCGGCGGCCTTCAGGAAGCTGGCCGCGGGCAAGGCCGACTTCATCTCGCGCGGCGACCGCAGCGGCACCAATGCCGCCGAATTGCGCATCTGGAAGAAGGCCGGCATCGACCCCAAGGCCGAGCGCCCGGCCGGCTACAAGGAATGCGGCTGCGGCATGGGCCCGGCGCTCAACATGGCCAGCGCGATGGGGGCCTACGTGTTCACCGACCGCGGCACCTGGCTCTCGTTCAAGAACCGCGGCGACCTGAAGGTCCTGGTCGAAGGCGACCCCGGGCTCTTCAATCAATACGGGGTGATGGTGATCAACCCGGCGCGCTTTCCGCACGTGAAGCACGAGCTCGCGCAGCAGTTCGAGGACTGGGTGGTCTCGCCCGCGGGGCAGGCGGCCATCGCAGCCTACAAGGTGGGCGGGGAGCAGCTGTTCTTTCCGAATGCTGGTTCCCCCCCGTAGCGCCCTGGGCGCCTCCGCCGGGGGCCCTCGGTCTCTCCGGAGCGGCCGCGCGCGCCTGAGTCAGCATCGCGGGCAATAGAGATCACCTTCAAGCTCTGCGCCAGCCTCGCCGACTACCTGCCGGCGGCGCATCGCTTCGGCAACCAGATGCCGCTGGACATCGCACCGGGCTCGACGATCGCGCAGATCATCGAGCCCTTCCAGCTGCCGATGCAGACGGTCCATCCGGTGCTGATCAACGGCCATTTCGCGCCGCCGAACGAGCGTGCCACGCGCGCCCTCGTCGAAGGCGAGGTGCTCGCGGCTACTTCGACCTGTACCTGCAGCGCGGAGGCGTGTACGAGCTGTTCGGCTATCGTCGCGGCCGATGAAAGAGCGCGGCGTCCATCTTCAGTACAGCTTCGAGGCCGACGGCCAGCGCGGCGCGGCGGTGCAGAACCCGCTCTTCGACCTGCTCTCTGCCGTGCGCGAGCACGGCTCGATCCAGCGCGCCGCCGAGGCCATCGGCGCTTCGTACCGCCATGTCTGGGGCGCGCTCAAGCATTGGCAGGAAGTGCTGGGCGAGCCGCTGGTGCACTGGAGCCAGGGCCATCCGGCGCGCCTCACGCCTTTCGCCGAGCGCCTGCTCTGGGCCGAGACCCATGCGCGCGCGCGCATGGCGCCTCACATCGAGGCCTTGCGCGCCGAACTCGAACGCGTGCTGGCCGAGGCGCTCGACGGCAGCCAGCAAGTGCTCACGGTCTACGCCAGCCACGACCTCGCCCTGCCCGCGCTGCGCGAGACCGCGCGCGGCACCGAGCGCCTGCACATCGACCTGCGCTTCGCCGGCAGCATCGACGCCTTGCGCGCGCTCGCCGAGGGGCGCTGCACGGTGGCGGGATTCCACGTGCCGCCGCTCACCGAAGGCGCGGCACTGTTCGAGAAAGGCCTCGAGCCGCTGCTCGTGCCGGGACGCCACAAGCTCATCGGCTGCACCCGACGCACGCAGGGCTTGATCGTGGCCGCCGCCAACCCGCTCGCACTGCACGGCCTGGCCGACTGCGCTGCGCGGCGCGCCCGCTTCGCCTGGCGCCAGGACGGTTCGGCCACGCATCTGCTGACGCAGCACCTGCTGCGCCAGGCCGGCCTCGAAGCCCGGGCGCTCGTCGCCGCGCGCAGCACCGAGGACAGCCACAACGCCGTCGCCGCCGCGGTGGCGGGCGGCCTGGCCGATGCCGGCATCGGCCTCGAAGCCGCGGCGCGCGCCTTCGGCCTCGGCTTCGTCGCCCTCGCCGAAGACGACTATTTCCTCGTCTGCCTGGCCGACGCGCTCGAACAGCCTCCGGTGCTGGCCTTGCGCCGGGCGCTGCAGGATCCGGCCTGGCAGCAGGCGGTGGCCGCCCTGCCCGGCTACCGCGTGACGCAGCCGGGCAAGGTGCTCTCGCTCACGCGGGCGCTTCCTTGGTGGAATTTCCGCAAGTCCAAAGCCACGCCGCGGCCGCGAATTCAGTGCGGCGCCGCGAGCGCCGAGCGCTCGTAGAGCGGATACAGGTTCGCGACGTTCCTCAGGTACTCGGTATCGAACGCGGCCCAGCCGCGAAACTCCGCCGGCACCGGGCCGCGGATCACGTCGTTCATCTCCCAGCCCTGGGCCGCCCAGTCCGTGAACTGGCGGTCGAGCCAGTGCAGGTAGCGCCGCGTCATGTCGATGCCGCGCTGCGGCGCGGCGGCATCGGTCTGGATCGGGCCGTGGCTCTGGACGACGAGCGGCAGCTTCAGCGCCTCGAGCCGGTCCAGGCTCGCGAGCCAGGGCGCGACGCGGGCGGTCGGCGTCGTCGGGATGCGCTCGACGAAGACGAGGCCGCCGACGAAGGCAATGCCGCTCGCGCGGTCGATCAGCACGAGGTCGGAATCGGTGTGGCCCGCCAGCT
>JAGWTS010000429.1 GCA_028868875.1 Burkholderiales bacterium
GGACATGAGGCCGAGCTGGCGCGCCCGCGCCGCGGCGCTGTTCGTGCGCCGGCGCATCGCCCCGGCGCTGGGCGACCTGTCCGACCTGGCGCGCGTGCGCCGCGTCTTCGACCGGCCGTTGCCGGCGCCGCGCGGCGTGCGCTATACGCCGGAGCGCATCGGCGGCGTCGCCGGCGAATGGGTCGAAGCCGGGCGCGGCGCGAGCGCTGCGACGACCCTGCTGTACCTGCATGGCGGCGGCTTTGTCGGCTGCAGCGCGCGCAGCCATCGCTCGATGACCGCGGCGCTCGCGCTCTTGGGCTTGCGCGTCTTCGTGCCCGACTACCGCCTCGCCCCCGAGCACCCGTTTCCGGCCGCGCCCGAGGACGCGCTCGCGGTCTGGCGCGCGCTGCGCAAATCGACCGCGGGCCGGCTCGTCGTCGGCGGCGACAGCGCCGGGGGCAACCTCGCGCTCGGCCTGATGCTGGCGCTGCGCGACGCCTGCGAGCCCCTTCCCGCCGCGGCGGCGTTGTTCTCGCCTTCGCTCGACCTCAGCGGCGCCAGCCCGTCGCTGCGGGCCAACGACGGCCGCGACGCGATGTTCCACAGCCCGGACCTGGCCCACCTCGTCCAGGCCTACCTCGCCGGCGCCGACCCGGCCCAGCCGCAGGCCTCGCCCCTGCTCGGCGACATGCAAGGCCTGCCGCCGCTGCTGCTGCAGGTGGGCGACGGCGAGGTGCTGCGCGACGACAGCCTGCGCCTGGCGCAGAAGGCGCGCGCAGCCGGGGTCCGGGTCGAGCTGCGGGTGCTGCCCGGGGTGACGCATGGCTGGCAGCTGCTGCGGCGCCTGCCCGAGGCGCGCGAGGCCCTCGCCGCCGCGGCGCGCTTCCTGCGCGAGGCCGACGCCGGCCAGCCCGAGCAGCTGGACGTGCTCATCGTCGGCGCCGGCCTCTCGGGCATCGGCGCCGCGGTCCATCTGCAGCGGCGCTGCGCCGGGCGCGGCATCGCGGTGCTCGAAGCGCGCGCGCGCATCGGCGGCACCTGGGACCTGTTCCGCTATCCCGGCGTGCGCTCGGACTCCGACATGTTCACCCTCGGCTACGCCTTCAAGCCCTGGCGCGGGAGCCGCTCGATCGCCGAAGGGGCAACCATCCGCGCCTACATCGCCGAGGCCGCGGTGGAGAACGGCATCGAAGGCCACATCCGCTTCCAGCATCGGGTGGTGAGCGCCGACTGGTCGGCACGCGACGCGCGCTGGAACGTGGTCGTCGAACGCGGCCCACAGCGCGAGCGCCAGACCCTGGGCTGCCGCTTCCTCTTCTTCTGCGGCGGCTACTACCGCTACGGCGGCGGCTGGCGCCCGAATTTCCCGGGCGAAGAGCGCTTCGCCGGCACCCTGGTCCATCCCCAGTCCTGGCCCGAGGACCTGGACTGGCGCGGCAAGCGCGTCGTCGTGATCGGCAGCGGCGCGACCGCGATGACGCTGGTGCCGGCCCTGGCCGAGAGCGCCGCCCACGTGACGATGCTGCAGCGTTCGCCCACCTACGTCGTCGCGCGCCCGGCCGAGGATCCGGTCGCCGCGGCGCTGCAGCGGCGCCTGCCGCCGCGCCTGGCCTATGCGGCGGTGCGGCTGAAGAACGTGCTCTCGAGCCTGTACTTCTACCGCCTCGCGCGCAAGCGGCCCGAACAGGCGAAGGCGCGGCTGGTGGCCCTGGTGCAGCGGGCGCTGGGCCCCGACTTCGACGTGGCGCGCCATTTCACGCCGCGCTACAAGCCCTGGGACCAGCGCCTGTGCCTGCTGCCCGACGGCGACCTGTTCGAGGCCTTGCGCGCAGGCCGGGCCTCGGTCGCGACCGACGAGATCGAGACCTTCACCGCGACTGGCATCCGCCTGCGCTCGGGCCGGGAACTCGCGGCCGACCTCGTCGTCGCCGCCACCGGCCTGGACCTCAACGTGCTCGGCGACATCCGCGTCAGCCTGGACGGCAGGCCCTGCGACCTGGGCCAGGCCCTGGTGTACAAGGGCCTGATGTACGGCGGCATTCCGAACCTGGCCAGCACCTTCGGCTACACCAACGCGAGCTGGACCCTGAAGGCCGACCTCACGAGCCGCTATGTCTGCCGGCTGCTGAACCACATGGAGCGCAAGGGCTGGCAGGTGGCGACACCGCAGCGCGAGGCCGGGCTCGAAACCGAGCCGTTCCTCGGCTTCACCTCGGGCTACGTCCAGCGTGCGATCGAGCGCCTGCCCAAGCAGGGCACGAAGAGGCCCTGGCGGCTGTACCAGAACTACGCGCTGGACTGGCTCATGCTGCGCCTGGGGCGGGTCGACGACGGCGTGATGGCGTTCGCAGCCGCGTCGGCGCCGGCCCTGGCGTCGCACCCGGCCCGGCGCCGCGCCAGCGAGGCGCCGGGCGCGCCCGAAGGCGCCGCGACGGACGAGCCCGCCGCGCCTGAATGCGCCGCGCCCGCGCGCCACCCGCTTCCCCACTGAAACCGCTGGAGACGAGCCCCGATGATCACGCTCTACGACTTCGCCCAGGCGCCGAGCCCGCGCCGCGCCCGCATCCTGCTCGCCGAAAAAGGCGTGGCGCACGAGACGGTGCCGATCGACCTGCGCAGCGCCGAGCAGTTGGGTGCGGCCTACCGCGCGATCAACCCGCTGTGCACGGTGCCGGCGCTGCGCCTCGAAGACGGCCTGGTGCTCACCGACAACGCCGCCATCACCGCCTACGCCGAGGCGCGCTGGCCCGAGCCGGCCCTGCTCGGACGCACGCCGGCCGCGAAGGCCGAGATCGCGAGCTGGAACTGGCGCATCGAGTTCGAAGGGCTGCTTGCCGTCGCCGAGGCCTTGCGCAACAGCGCCCCGGCGATGAAGAACCGGGCGCTGGCCGGACCCTTCGACTACGCGCAGATTCCCGAACTCGCGCAGCGCGGCCTCGACCGGCTGCAGCATTTCCTGGACACGCTCGATGCGCGCCTGGCCGGGCGCGAGACGATCGCGGACGAGGGCTTCAGCATCGCCGACATCACGGCGGTCGTGGCGGTCGACTTTGCGCGCGTCGTGCGCGTCAAGCCCGACCCCGCAAAGCACCCGGAGCTGCTGCGCTGGCGCGCCGCGATGGCCGGGCGGCCGGCCATGGCCTTGTAGGGCGGCGCGGGCCGGCGTCACGCCGGTTTCGCAGCGGGCGGCGACAATCGCGGCGTGCAGCACGAACCCTCCCGCATCCTGCCTCTCGAAGGCGCCAGCAACTTCCGCGACCTCGGCGGCTACGCCATGCAGGACGGGCGCCGCGTGCGCTGGCGCCGCCTTTTCCGTTCCGACCATCTCGCCGGCCTCACCGGGGCGGACCACCAGCGGCTCGCCGGCATCGGCCTGGCCCAGGTCTTCGATTTCCGCGGCGTCGACGAAAGCGCCGCAGCGCCGAACCAGCTGCCCGGCGTGGCGCAGTATTCGCTCGCGATCGAGCCGACGGTGGTCCAGCGCATGCGCGACCTGGCGGCCGCCGGCCGCCGGCTTACCGCGCCGATGGTGGTCGAGCTGATGAAGGACCTGTACCGCGGCCTCGTCGACGAACACGCGCCGCTGTATGCCCGGTTGTTCGAGGCGCTGCTCACGGCGGACGCGCCGCTCGTCTTCCACTGCACCGCGGGCAAGGACCGCACCGGGGTCGCGGCGGCGCTGATCCTGCTCGCCCTGGGCGCCTCGCGCGAGACCGTGTTCCAGGACTTCCTGCTCACCAACGAGTGCTACCGCCGCCCGCAGATGCCGCCCACTGAAACTCCGGCCGAGGCGCTGGCCGTGTTGTGGCAGGTGCAGCCGGTCTTTCTCGAAACCGCGCTCGACAGCATCGAGGCCGAGCAGGGCGGCATCGAAGCCTATTTCGAGCGCCGCCTGGGCCTCGGCCGCGCCGCGCGCCAGGCCTTGGCCGAGCGCTACCTCGAGTCCTAGGCGACGGCGCCGAACAGGCGGCCCGCCGCGCTCGTGACCACCATCGCGAGCAGGCCCCAGGCCAGCACGCGGCGCGCACCGCGCCAGATCGAGGCGCCGCCGGCCTGCGCGGCCAGGCCGCCGAGGGCGGCGAGAAAGGCCAGCGAAACCAGCGCCACCGCCATGACGTAATGGCCGGCTGGCGCGAGATAGGCGGCGAGCAGCGGCACCGCGGCGCCGAAGGCGAAGCTCGCGGCCGAGGTCCAGGCGGCCTGGAACGGGCGCGCGCTCAAGGCCTCGGTGATGCCGATCTCGTCGCGCGCATGCGCGCCCAGCGCGTCGTGCGCCATGAGCTGGCGCGAGACGACCT
>JAGWTS010000430.1 GCA_028868875.1 Burkholderiales bacterium
CCCTCCGGAAGGGTTGGTGACCCAGCGGCCGCCATAGGTGTTGTCGCCGTCGTCGACGAGCTTCGGGCCCTCGCCTTCGGCGCACAGCCCAAGCGCTTCGTAGGTCAGCAACTCGTTCTGCGCAAAGCAGTCGTGCAGCTCGATCACGTCCACGTCTTCAGGGCCGACCCCGGCCTGCTCGTAGGCCTGGGCGGCGGCCAGCCGCGTCATGTCGAAACCGACGACGCGGATCATGTCGCGTGCCTCGTAGGTGCTCGGCGTGTCGGTGGCCATCGCCTGGCCGGCGATGAAGACATCCGTGCGCAAGCCCCGCTTCCTGGCGAAGGCCTCCGAGACGACGATCGCGGCGGCCGCGCCGCAGGTCGGCGGGCAGGCCATCAGGCGCGTGAGCACGCCGTCCCACAGCATCGGCGCGGCCATCACGTCCTCGGTGCTCACGACGTTGCGGAACACGGCCAGCGGATTGCGCGCGGCGTGCTGGCTGGCCTTGGCGCGGATCTTCGCGAAGGTCTCGAGCCGGGTGCCGTATTTCTGCATGTGGGCGCGGCCCGCGCCGGCAAACTGTCGGATCGCCGACGGCAGTTCGGGCTGGCCGACGAGGTCGTTGACGACCTCGAGCGCACGCTCCAGAGCGGGTGCGCGGTCGCTCCACTGCGACTTCAGCGCACCGGGGTTCATCTGCTCGAAGCCGAATGCGAGCGCGCAGTCCACGGCGCCGCCTTGCACCGCCTGGCGGGCCAGGAACAGGGCCGACGAGCCGGTGGCGCAGTTGTTGTTGACGTTGAACACCGGGACGCCGCTCATGCCGACCCGGTACAGCGCCTTCTGGCCGCAGGTCGAATCGCCGTAGACGTAGCCGGCGTAGGCCTGCTGCACGTCGGCGTAGCCCAGCCCGGCGTCGGCCAAAGCCAGGCGGATGGCCTGCTCGCCCATGACGTCGTAGGGCTCGCTGGTGCCGGGCTTCTTGAAGGGGATCATGCCGACGCCGGCGACGAAGACTTTGCGGGTCATGGGGGTGTCCTTCGGAAGGAAGAGGAAAGGGTTTTCTGGTGCAAGCGCGGGCTCAAAGCTTGCGCGCGATGAGTTCGCGCTGGACTTCGCTCGTGCCGCCGTAGATGCGATTGACGCGCATGTCCACGAAGGCGCGCGCCACCGGGTACTCGAGCATGTAGCCGTAGCCACCGTGCAGCTGGACCATCGTGTCCAGGGCCGTGCCCAGCGTCTCGGTGGCGAACAGCTTGGCGATGGCCGCCTCCTCCAGCGTCAGGCGGCGGCTCATGTGCTCGGCCAGGTAGTGGTCGATCATCGTGCGCACGGCCACGGCCTGGGCCTTGATGTCGGCGAGCTTGAACTTCGTGTTCTGGAAGTCCCAGACGGTCTGGCCGAAGGCCCGGCGATCCTTGACGTACGCGATCGTGTGTTGCAGGCAGGCCTCCAGGGTGGCCGCAGCGGCCACCGCAATGCAGAACCGCTCCTGCGGCAGCTCCTGCATCAGCGCGTACATGCCCTTGCCTTCTTCGCCGAGCAGGTTGCCGACCGGCACGCGTACGTCGTCGAAGAACAGCTCCGCGGTATCGGCCGCGTGCTGGCCCACCTTGTCGAGCTTGCGACCGCGGCGAAAGCCCGCGCGATCCGCTTCGACGAGGATCAGGCTCATGGCCTTGGAGCCGCTGGCGGCGGGGTCGGTCTTCGCGACGACGACCACGAGGTCGCAGTTCAGTCCGTTGCTGATGAAGGTCTTGGCGCCATTGATGACGTATTCGTCGCCTTCGCGCCGCGCGGTGGTGCGAACGTTCTTGAGATCGCTGCCGGTTCCCGGCTCGGTCATCGCGATCGCGAGCATGGTTTCACCGGTCGCGCAGCGCGGCAGCCAGCGGCGCTTCTGCGCCTCCGTACCGAGGCGAAGAATGTAGGGCGCGATGATGTCCGAATGCATCCCGAAGGTGACGCCGGTGATGCCGAGCGCCGCCATTTCTTCTGCCAGCACGGCGGAGTGGCCGAAGTCGCCCCCGCCGCCGCCGTACTCGGTGGGCAGCATCGGGCACAGCAGGCCTTCGCGGCCGGCCTTCAACCACACCGCGCGGTCCACCCGGCCGGCCTCGTTCCATTCGGCCATGCGCGGCGCGCATTCGCGCTCGAGAAAGCGTCGGGCTGTATCGCGGAACTGTTCGTGGTCTTCGCGGAAAACCTTGCGAATGACTTGCACCGGTGCTCTCCTGTCGTGCCGTTGAACGGCGCTTATCGTTGGACGCAGATTAGGTGGCGTGCCAGCGCCGGTCACCACCCGGAATGGGTTGCGGTTGCCGCGCAGGGCTCCGTCAGGGCCTCGCCGCCCCGAACTCTCTTTCCTGCAGTTCACGCCAGGCAATCTTTCCAGTCGGGGACTTCGGCAGCGACTCGACGATCTCGACGACGCGCGGCACCTTGTAGGCCGCCATGGACGCGCGACACCAGGCGAGGAGGTCCTCGCTGCTGGCGACGGCCCCCGCCTTGAGCGCAACGATCGCCTTGACGGTCTCGCCGCGGCGTGCGTCGGGTGCGGCGATCACGCAGGCTTCGTGGATGGCTGGGTGACCGTGCAGGGCCGCCTCTACCTCGGCCGGCCAGACCTTGTAGCCGGAGGCGTTGATCATGCGCTTGAGCCGGTCACGCATGAAGACATAGCCGTCTTCGTCGATGCAGGCCAGATCGCCGGTGCGAAGAAAGCGCTTGCCGTCGATGACCAGGAAGCTCTCTTCGTTGGCCTTCGGGTTGTTCCAGTAGCCGAGCATCACCTGCGCGCCGTGGGCGACGATCTCGCCGGGCGCGCCAAGCGCGACCGGCTCCAAGGTCTCGGGGTCGAGCAGCCTCAAGTCGACGCCGAAGGTGGGCACCCCCAGGCAGCCGCGCTTGGGGGCGTGGACCGGATTGGCACACAGGAAGGCGGCGGTCTCGGTCAGCCCGTAGCCCTCGATGTAGTCGAGCCCGAAGCGCTCCGCAAGCAGCTTGTTGATGAGGTCCGGCGTCGCGGCGCCTCCTCCGGTCACCATCGCAAGGCTGCCCAGGTCGCGCTGCTCGATCCCGGGCAGCGCAAAGAAGTCCGTCAGCATCGCGGGCAGCGCCGCCCAGTAGGTGACGCGGTGGCGCTCGATGAGCACGGCAGCCATCTCGCGATCCCAGCGTGGCATCAGCACGATAGTGGCGCCGGCGTACAGGGCCGCGTTGACGTTGTTCTGCAGTCCCAGCAGATGGAACAAGGGCGCGACACAGAGGAAGACCGACTCGCCGTTGACACGCCTCCAGATCGTGTTGCCCACCACGGAGGTCAGGATCGTCCGGTGGGTGTGTATGCAGGCCTTGGGGGCGCCGGTCGTGCCCGAGGTGTAGGGCAGCATGCAAAGGTCGTCCGGGCCGGCCAGAGGCGGCGCCGCGGGCAGGTCTCGCGCCATCGCGAAGCTCCAGCGCGTGGCGCCCGCAGGCAAGGGATCTGTCGCCGAACACGTACGGACTCCGTCGGGAATGCTCAGGCCGGCGTCATCGCCACCGAGCGCATCGCCGTAGGCGTGGACGATCAGGTGCCGCAGCGAAGTGTTTCCCAGGAGTGGTGCCATGCGGCCGAGCAATTCCTGTGCGACGAATGCCGCGACCGATCCGCTGTCGGCGATGATGTGTTGCAGTTCGTCGTGCAAGAGCATCGCGTTGACGGGCACCAGCACCGCGTCGGCACGCATGATCGCCAGGTAGGCTACGATGAACTGCGGGCAGTTCTGGCTGAACACGGCGACCCGGTCGCCGCGACCGACGCCGCACTCGGTCTGCAGAAAGCCGGCCATGCGTTCGACCTCTTGCAGCAACTCGGAGTAAGTCGTAGAGGCCCCGAGGAAATGGATCGCGGCCTTGGTCGGAAAGCGCCTGGCTGCAACTTCCAGGTTGTAGAACACGCTGGTTTCGGGAATGTGCACCTGGCCGGCCAGCCCCCCGCGCGCGTGCGCTGCGGCGATCTTCAGCGCGCCGGTGGGGCGTTCGATCACGACGCCAGGTTTCATACCTCGTGCCTGAAACCGAGGCCGCGTTGCTGCAGACCTTCGATCGAGGCCGAATCGAAACCCCAGTCGCGCAAGGCTGCGGCACCGTGTGCGCCGCGCGCCGGCGCAGGCCTCGGCAGCGCCGACGGCGTCGCGGAAAAGCGCGGCGCGGGTCCGGGCTGGATGACGCCCGCCACCTCGACGAAGCTGCCGCGGGCGAGGTGTTGCGGATGCTGCGGC
>JAGWTS010000056.1 GCA_028868875.1 Burkholderiales bacterium
CGGGCGCCGTTGACGCGCCGCGGCTCGAGCAGGCCCTTGTCTTCGTAGAAGCGGATCGCGCGCAAGGTGATGCCGAACTCGCGGCACAGCTCGGTGATGCCGAAGAGCTCGCCGGCATCGTCGGCGCGGTGCGCGGCCACGTTCTGCTGCGCCGTGGAGCGCTGGCGAACGGCGGCGTCGAGCATCAGGCCGGCCCCCAGCGGGCCCGGCCCGAAGCGGCAGCCGCCAACGCGATCAGGTGCGAGCGCGGCGGCTCGATGCGGGCTTGCGGGTTCATGCGCGGTGGATCCTCCGGCAGCAGCGAGGCGGCATCTTAGCCGGCAGGGGTCACGTGCGGATCCGTGTAATCCCCCATATGGAATCTGGTTGACGTTAACGGCACCTTGCCGCCTAATCGGCGCCTCGATCGAACCGCAGCCCCCTTACCGATGAGCGAACCACGCTACCGCAGCGTCTTCCACCCCGGCCTGTTCGACGGCCGGCTGATGTGGGTCACCGGCGGCGGCAGCGGCATCGGCCGCTGCGTCGCGCACGAACTCGCGGCACTCGGCGCGCGGGTCGTGATCAGCGGCCGCTCGCAGGACAAGCTCGACCGCGTCGCCGCCGAGATCGGCCAGGACGGCGGTCGCTGCGCCACCATCGCCTTCGATATCCGCGACGAAGAAGCGGTCAAGGACGGAGTCGCGCGCGTCATCGCCGAGCACGGTCCGATCGACGGCCTCGTCAACAACGCCGGCGGCCAATTCCCGTCGCCGATGGCGGCGATCAGCAAGAAGGGTTTCGACGCCGTCGTCGCCAACAACCTCACCGGCGGCTTCCTGATGATGCGCGAGGTGTTCAACCAGGCCTTGTCCCGGCGCGGCGGCGCCATCGTCAACATGACCGCCGACTTCCGCAACGGCATGCCGGGCATG
This sequence comes from Burkholderiales bacterium, assembly GCA_028868875.1. Classification (GTDB taxonomy): domain Bacteria; phylum Pseudomonadota; class Gammaproteobacteria; order Burkholderiales; family Burkholderiaceae_C; genus Rubrivivax. Next base: position 915 of record JAGWTS010000056.1, read on the forward strand.
GCGCACAGCGGTGCCGCGCGCTCGGGCATGAGCAACCTGACGATGACCGCGGCCTACGAATGGGCCCATGCCGGCGTTCGCGTCAACGCCGTGGCACCGGGCTGGATCGCTTCCAGCGGCATGGACACCTACGGGCCGGCGATGCGCGCCTTGATCCCGCAGTTGAAGAACCACGTCCCTTTGCGGCGCATGGGGGTCGAAGCCGAGGTCAGCGCGGCGATCGTCTTCCTGCTTTCGCCGGCGGCGAGCTTCATCACCGGCGTCACCTTGCAGATCGACGGCGCGGCTTCGCTGGGCAGCGAGATCTTCCCGCTCGGTGCGGCGTCGAACTCGGTCGCCTACGACGGCTTCCACCGCGCCGTCACGCCGGACGTGTTGAAGTAATGCCGGCCCTCGCCAGCGCCCTCGACGCGCGTTCTCCCGCCTTCGCCGCCAACGCGAAGCGCATGCAGCAATTGCTGGACGAAGTGCGCGCGCTCGAAGCCCGCGTCGTCGCCGAATCGGCGAGCAAGGCGGCACGCTTCGCCGAGCGCGGCCAGTTGCTGCCGCGCGAGCGCGTGGCGCGCCTGCTCGACCGCGGCAGCCCGTTCCTCGAGCTGAGCCCGCTCGCCGGACTCGGCATGCACGACGACGACGGCAAGAAGAGCGTGCAAGGCGGGGGCAGCATCGTCGGCATCGGCGTCGTCGCCGGCAAGCGCGTGCTGGTCTCGGCCAGCGACAGCGCGGTCAAGGGCGGCACCGTCGCGCCGATGGGATTGAAGAAGGCGCTGCGCGCGCAAGAGCTGGCGCGCGAGAACAAGCTGCCGCTCGTCGCCCTGGTCGAAAGCGGTGGCGCCAACCTGATGTACCAGGCCGAGATCTTCGTCGACGGCGGCCGCACTTTCGCGAACCAGGCCCGGCTCTCGGCGGCCGGCATTCCGCAAATTGCCGTCGTCCATGGCGCCTCGACCGCGGGCGGCGCCTACCTGCCGGGCTTGTCCGATTACGTGGTCCTGGTGCGCGGGCGCTCGAGCATCTACCTGGCCGGGCCGCCGCTGGTCAAGGCCGCGATCGGCGAGACCGCGAGCGAAGAGGAACTCGGCGGCGCCGAGACCCATGCCGAGATCACCGGCCTGGGCGAATACCTGTGCGAGAACGACGCCCATGCGATCGCGCTCGCGCGCGAGCTCGTCGACAAGCTGCCCTGGGACCGGGTTCCCGCGGCAACACCAGCGCTCGAGCCGCTGTTCCCGGCCGAAGAGCTCATCGGCATCGTTCCCGCCGACGAGCGCGAGCCCTACGACGCGCGCGAAGTCATCGCCCGCCTCGTCGACGGCTCCGACTTCCTCGAATTCAAGGCCAGCTATGCGCCGGACACGGTCTGCGGCCATGCCCGGCTGCAGGGCCACGCGGTCGGGCTCATCGCCAACAACGGCCCGATCCAGCCCGCGGGCTCGACCAAGGCCGGCCAGTTCATCCAGCTTTGCGACCAGTCGGGCACACCGCTCGTCTTTCTGCAGAACACCACCGGCTACATGGTCGGGCGCGAAGCCGAACGCAGCGGCGCCATCAAGCACGGGTCCAAGATGATCCAGGCGGTGGCGAACGCGCGCGTGCCGAAGTTCACGGTCATCCTCGGCGGCAGCTTCGGCGCCGGCAACTACGGCATGTGCGGACGCGGCTTCGACCCGCGCTTCATCTTCGCCTGGCCGACGGCGCGCACCGCGGTGATGGGCGGGGCCCAGGCGGCGCAGGTGATGGACATCGTCAACCGCAACAAGCTCGAACGCCAGGGCCAGCACGTGGACGACGCCGCGCTCGCGGCCATGAGCGACGCCTTGCGGCGCCGCCTCGACGCCGAAAGCAGCGCCTTGTTCGGAACCGCCCGACTCTGGGACGACGGCGTGATCGACCCGCGCGACACGCGCCGCCTGCTCGGGCTGTGCCTGGACATCGCGCGCGAAGCCGCCCACCGAACCCTGAGGCCGAATACCTTCGGCGTCGCCCGGCTATAAGCGGCCCCTGGCCGCAAGGAGACAGCGCCCATGCAATTCACGCCCGAACACCGTGCGCTCGAAGACACGGTGATCAAGTTCTTCGACAAGGAGATCAACCCCCATGTTGCCGAATGGGAGGCGGCCGAGCAGTTCCCGGCGCACGAGGTCTTCAAGAAGCTCGGCAACCTGGGGCTGCTGGGCCTGAAGTACCCGGTGGAATACGGCGGCTCGGGGCTGGACTTCAGCTACTCGATGGTGATGGCCGAGGCCATGGGCCAGTCGAATTGCGGCGGCGTGCCGATGGCCATCGGCGTGCAGACCGACATGGCGACGCCGGCGCTGGCGCGCTTCGGCAGCGACGCCTTGCGGCGCGAGTTCCTGAGCCCCACGATCGCCGGTGACTACGTCGCCTGCCTGGGCGTGAGCGAGCCCGGCGGCGGCTCCGACGTGGCCTCGATCAAGACCCAGGCGCGCAGCGACGGCGACGACTACGTCATCAACGGCAGCAAGATGTGGATCACCAGCGGCTTGCAGGCCGATTGGTGCTGCCTGCTCGCCAACACGAGCGAAGGCGCGCCGCACAAGAACAAGAGCCTGATCGTGGTGCCGATGGACAGCCCCGGCATCACGAAGCAGAAGATCCACAAGATCGGCATGCACAGCTCGGACACGGCCCAGCTCTTCTTCGACGAGGTGCGCGTGCCCAAGCGCAACCGCATCGGCGAGGAAGGAATGGGCTTCACGATGCAGATGCTGCAGTTCCAGGAAGAGCGGCTGTACGCCGCGGCCGGCTCGCTGCGCAGCCTGGACCGGCTGATCGACCAGACCATCGCCTACACGCGCGAGCGCAAGGCCTTCGGCAAGAGCATTCTCGACAACCAGGTCGTGCACTTTCGCCTCGCCGAGCTGCGCACCGAGGTCGAGGCCTTGCGCGCCCTGACCTACCGCGCGGTCGAGATGTACATCGGCGGCCAGGACGTGACGCGGCTGGCCTCGATGGCCAAGCTCAAGTGCGGAAGGCTGGCGCGCGAGGTCGCCGACTCCTGCCTCCAGTACTGGGGCGGGATGGGATTTACCGCCGACAACCCGATCTCGCAGGCCTACCGAGATGGCCGCCTGACCTCGATCGGCGGTGGCGCCGACGAGGTGATGCTGGGCATCATCTGCAAGCTCGAAGGCACGGCACCCGGCCGCAGCGCATCATGAAACCCGAAACCCTGATCGTTCGCGCCGCCGGCCCGGTGCTGCACGTCACGCTGAACCGGCCCGAGTTGCGCAACGCGATGTCGCTGGCGATGGTGATCGAGCTGCGCGAGGCGCTGGCTGCGGCCGAGAGCGATGGGCAGACGCGGGCGCTGGTGCTGCGCGGCAGCGGCGGCCATTTCTGCGCCGGCGCCGACTTGAAGGACATGGCCGGGGCCCGCGCCCGCCTCGCCGACGACCCCGACGCACTGGTCAGGGTCAACGCCGCCTTCGGCGAACTCTGCGTCGCCTTCGCCGACACCGGGCTGGCCACGGTCGCGGTGCTCGAAGGTGCGGTGATGGGCGGCGGCTTCGGCCTGGCCTGCGTTGCCGATGTCGCGATCGCCGGAACGAGCGCGGTGTTCCGCCTGCCCGAAACTTCGCTCGGCATCGTGCCGGCGCAGATCGCGCCCTTTCTGGTCGAGCGCCTGGGCTATTCCGAGGCCCGGCGCCTGGCCGTCACCGGGGGGCGCCTGGACGCGCAGGCCGCGCTCGACCTGCGCCTGGTGCATCAAGTGCATGCCGCCGGCGCCCTCGAAGGCGCGCTCGACAAGGTGCTGGGCGAGATCCTGCTTTGCGCCCCGGACGCCCTGGCTGCGACGAAGGCCCTGATGGCCAGGGCCCGGCTGCACAGCCCGGGCTCGCTGGTCCAGCACGCGGCCGAGGTCTTCGCCCGCGCCGCGAGCAGCGCCGAAGGGCTGGAAGGCACGACCGCGTTCCTGCAGAAGCGGCGCGCCAACTGGGTGCCGAATTGAGCTTCGAGAAGATCCTCGTTGCCAACCGCGGCGAGATCGCGTGCCGCGTCATGCGCACGGCGCAGCGCCTGGGCTATCGCACGGTTGCGGTGTTCAGCGATGCCGAGCCCCTAGCCCCGCATGTCGCGCTCGCCGACGAGGCCTTGCGCATCGGCGAAGCAGCGGCCGCGGCCTCGTACCTGAATATCGAAGCCTTGCTCGACGCTGCAAGGCGCAGCGGCGCCGACGCCGTCCACCCCGGCTACGGTTTCCTTTCCGAGCGCCCCGACTTCGCCACGGCCTGCGTCGAAGCCGGCCTCGTCTTCATCGGCCCGCCGGCTGCTGCCATGCGCGCGATGGGCGACAAGGCCGGCGCCAAGCGCCGCATGATCGCCGCCGGCGTGCCCTGCGCCCCCGGCTATCTCGGCGAAGACCAGAGCGACGAACGCCTGATGTCCGAAGCCGAGGCCCTGGGCCTGCCCCTGCTCGTGAAAGCCGTGGCCGGCGGCGGCGGGCGCGGCATGAGGCTGGTGCGGCGCTTCGATGAATTGAGGACGGCCCTCGAAGGCGCGCGGCGCGAGGCGATGAGCGCTTTCGGCGACCAGGCGCTGATGCTCGAGCGCCTCGTCGCCGACGGCCGCCACATCGAGATCCAGATCTTCGCCGACGCTCACGGCCACGCCATCCACCTCGGCGAGCGCGACTGCACGGCGCAGCGCCGGCGCCAGAAGGTGATCGAAGAATCGCCTTCCCCGGTCGTCGGCCCCGCCATGCGCGCCGCGATGGGCCGCGACGCGGTGGCTGCGGCGCTGGCGGTGGGTTATGTCGGCGCGGGCACGGTCGAGTTCATCGTCGACGCGGATCTGCGCCACTACTTCCTCGAAATGAACACGCGGCTCCAGGTCGAGCACCCGGTGACCGAATGCGTGACCGGAATCGACCTCGTCGAATGGCAGTTGCGCATCGCATCGGGCGAGCCGCTGCCCTTCACGCAGGAGCAAGTGCGCTTCGAAGGCCATGCGATCGAGGCCCGGCTTTACGCCGAAGATCCCTACGACGGCTGGAAGCCGCAGGCCGGCCCCATCGTCGGCTGGCGCCCCGATGCGGCGTCGATCCGCATCGACCACGGCATTGCCGAAGGCGGCGTCATCACGCCCTGGTACGACGCGATGGTCGCGAAGTACATCGCCCACGGCCGCGACCGCGAGGATGCTGTTCGAAGGCTCAGGCGCGCGCTCGAAGACGCGCCGCTCCTCGGCCCGGCGAACAACGGCCGCTTTCTGCGCGACCTCCTCGCCCACCCCCAATTCGCCGCCGCCGCGATGACGACGACGCGGCTGGACGAATGGGCCGAAACGGGCGAGGCGATCCTGCAGCGCCCGGCCCCGCCCGAAGCCGCCTGGCGCATCGCTGCGGCCTTGCGCGCCGGGCGCCGAGGCCAGCGCCCGGCCAGCGTCGCGGGCTTCGACCTCAGCCTGCATTGCCAGGGCGAGACGCGCACGCTGCGCGCGCCGCCCGCTGGCGTGACCCTGCTCTCTCGAGACGGCCACGAACTGCGCTGCAGTGTCGACGGCCTGCAGCGCCGGCTCGTCGCGATCGACGACGGCCGGACGCTTTATCTCGCGATCGACGGCGCGGTGTTCGCGTTCGCCGAACGGTCGCCCTACCCCCGGCTCGACAGCGCGGCCGACCCGGCACGCTCGCGCGCCCCGGTGGCCGGCATCGTCGCCCAGGTGCTGGTGACGCCGGGCGATCAGGTCGTCGCCGGCCAGCCGCTGGTCTGCGTCGAGGCGATGAAGATGGAGATGTGGCTCAACGCCGGCGTCGCCGGGCGCGTCCGCGCCGTCCACGCAGCGGCCAAGGACAGCGTCGCGGCCGGCACCCTGCTCGTCGAACTGGAGATCGATTCATGAACGACAAGGCCATCATCACCTGCGCCCTGACCGGCGTGCTCACCGATCCGCGCCAGCACCCGGTGCCGGTGACGCCGGCGCAGATGGCAGCCGAGGCGCGCGACGCCTACAACGCCGGGGCAAGCGCGATGCACGTGCACCTGCGGCGCCAGGAACCGGGCATGGGCCATCTGCCGAGTTGGGAACCGGAAGTGGCGGCGGAGATCGTCGACGCGATCCGCGCCACCTGCCCCGGGGTCGTGATCAACCTCACCACCGGCGTCGTCGGCCGCGATGTCGCCGGGCCGCTGGCCTGCATCCGCCGCGTCCGCCCCGAGATCGCGGCCTGCAACGCCGGCAGCCTGAACTACCTGAAGATCAAGGACAACGGCGAATGGGCCTGGCCGCCGATGGTGTTCGACAACCCGGTGGCCAAGGTCCGGCAATTCCTCGAGGTCATGGCCGAGACCGGCACCCACCCCGAGTTCGAATGCTTCGACGTCGGCATCGTGCGCAGCGTTGCGATGTACCTGAAGGCCGGCATGTTCCACGGCACGCCCGAACTCAACTTCGTGATGGGCGTGGCCAGCGGCATGCCCTGCGACGCCGATTTGCTGGCACTGCTGCCGCGCTGGATGCCGCCCGACTCGGTCTGGCAGGCCACGCTCATCGGCCGCAGCGAGATCTGGCCCGTGCACCAGAAGGCGGCCGAGCTCGGCGGCATGCTGCGCACCGGGCTCGAAGACAGCTTCTACCTGCCCGGCGGCGAACGCGCCCGCGGCAACGGCGTGATGATCGAAGCCTTGGCCGCCTGCGCCCGCCGCGCCGGGCGCGAGGTGGCCAGTCCCGACGAAACACGCAAGCGTCTGGGCCTCGCGGCGGCAACCGGCGCCGCCGCATGACCCAACCGCTCCCGCGCCGCGACCCGGCCGACCAGGCACGGCTCGAATCGATGCTGGTGCAGATGTTCGAGCAGCGCATCGCCTTCAACCAGCTGCTGGGGCTGAAGGTCGAGTCGCTGCGCGCCGCCGACACGCGCATGTCGTTCGCGATGCAGCCGCAATTCGTCGGCAACTTCTCGCAGGAGCGGCTGCACGGCGGCGTGATCGCCGCGGCGCTGGACTCGCTCGGCGGCCTGGCGCTCACGGTCGCGATTGCAGAGCGCCATGCCCACGAAGCCACGATGCAGGTGCTGCAGCGCTTCGCGAAGATGGGCACCATCGACCTGCGCATCGACTTCCTGCGCCCGGGCATCAGCCCTCGCTTCGAAGCCACGGCCGAGGTGCTGCGCCTGGGCGGGCGCGTGGGCTCGACGCAGATGCGCCTCGCCGACGCCGAAGGCCGGCTCATCGCGACCGGGGCCGCGGCCTACATCGTGAGCTGAACCGACCCGTCCTGCCGCAACCGTCGGCTTCGCGCCGACAATCGGCGCCAGGGCGACGGGCTGGGCCGGACGCCCGCTTCGACGCACACGACGCCATGAACCCCTATTCCCTTGTCATCGTCGGCGGCGGGGCCGGCGGCCTCGAACTCGCCTGCAAGCTCGGCCGCCGCCTCGGCTCGCAGCGGGTCACGCTGGTCGACGCCCAGCTCTCGCACATCTGGAAGCCTTCGCTGCACGAGGTCGCGGCGGGCACGCTGGACATCCACCAGGAAGGGCTGTCGTACCAGATGCTGGCGCACGACAACGACTTCGGTTTCGTCTACGGCGCGCTCACCGGGCTCGACGCCGCGGCGCGCGCGATCACGGTGGGCGCGGTGAGCGAGCGCGGCCAGGAACTGCTGCCCGAGCGCCGCCTCGGCTACGACGTGCTCGTGCTGGCGCTGGGCAGCGTCTCCAACGACTTCGGCGTGCCCGGCGTCGCCGAGCACGCCATCGCCCTGAACGGCCCGCAGGACGCCGAGCATTTCCGCCTCGAGATGCTGCGCGGGCTCGTGCTCGCCGATCTGCGCAAGCAGCACGTGCCCGAAGCCGGCCTGGACATCGTCATCATCGGCGGCGGCGCCACCGGGGTCGAACTCGCGGCCGAGCTGCGCGAAGCCAGCAGCGTCCATGGCCGCTACGGCCTGCGCCGCATCGACCCGAACCAGGACGTCCGCATCCGCATCCTCGAAGGCGCCGAGCGCCTGCTCGCACCCTTGCGCGAAGACGTCTCGGCCGCGGCGCAGCGCCTGCTCGAGCAGCGCCACGTCTCTGTAGTCACCTCGTGCAAGGTGGCGCGGGTCGAGGCCGACGCGGTCTTCGACAGCACGGGCCGGCGCTACCCGGCCGACCTCTGCGTCTGGGCCGCCGGCATCAAGGCGCCGTCGCTGCTGGCCGCGCTCGGCCTGCCGGTGGCGCGCGGCGGCCAGGTCGAGGTCGGCCCGCAGCTCCAGGTCGCCGGCTTCGAAGGCGTCTACGCGCTGGGCGACTGCGCCCGCCTCGTCCAGCCCGACGGCAGCGCCGTCCCGCCGCGCGCCCAGGTCGCGCACCAGCAGGCCGACTACCTGTTCCGCCTGTTCACGCGCGGCGGCGCCCAGCCGCCGGCCGGCTGGCCCGTCTACCGTTATCACGACTACGGCTCGCTCGTCTCGCTCGGCACCGACACCTCGGTCGGCAGCCTGATGGGCAACCTCTTCCGCTCGACCTCGTGGTTCGTCGAAGGCCTGTTCGCGCGCTGGCTGTATGCCAGCCTGCACCTGCTGCACCACCGCGCCGTGCTCGGCACGACGCGCACCGCGGTGCTGGCGCTGGCGCGCTTCCTCGTCAAGCGGGCGACGCCGCTGGTCAAGCTGCATTGAGCCGGGCCGCGACGCAGGAATAATCGCGTCACGATGAAACCTGCCCTGCTCCGCCTCCGACTCGCCCTGCTGCTCGTCGCTGCCGCGCTCGCCCTGCCCGGCCTGGCGCGAACCGAATCCGCCGCGCCGCGCATGGTCGCCCCGCGCGGCGCCCTGCTCCCCGAAGAGCAGAACAACATCGAGGTCTTCCGCCGCATCTCGCCTTCGGTGGTCCACATCACGACGCTCGAGGTCCAGCGCGACTTCTTCTCGCTCAACACCCAGCAGGTGCCCAGCGGCACCGGCACCGGCTTCGTCTGGGACGACGAAGGCCACATCGTCACCAACTTCCACGTCATCCAGGGCGCGAGCGCCGCCCGCGTGACGCTGGCCGACCAGACGACGCACAAGGCCAGCCTCGTCGGCGCCTTCCCCGACCGCGACCTCGCGGTGCTGAAGATCGACGCCCCGCGCGACAAGCTGCCGCCGATTCCCCTCGGCTCCAGCCGCGACCTCGTCGTCGGCCAGAAGGTCTATGCCATCGGCAACCCCTTCGGCCTGGACCAGACGCTGACCACCGGCATCGTGAGCGCGCTCAACCGCGAGATCGATTCGTTCAACCAGCGCACGATCCGCGGCGTGATCCAGACCGACGCCGCGATCAACCCCGGCAATTCGGGCGGGCCGCTGCTCGATTCGGCGGGACGCCTCATCGGCGTCAACACCCAGATCGCGAGCCCGAGCGGCGCCAGCGCCGGCATCGGCTTCGCGATTCCGGTGGACGAGGTCAACCGCATCGTGCCGCGGCTGATCCGCGACGGTCGCTTCGTGCGCCCCTCGCTGGGCATCAGCGCCGGGCCGCCCTCGCTGCAAAAGGCGCTGGGCGTGCCCAAGGGCGTGGTCCTGGTCCAGGTCGTTCCCAACGGGCCCGCGGCGCGGGCCGGGCTGATCCCGTTCCGGCGCGGCCGCGGCAGCGAGATCCTCGCCGGCGACGTTATCACCGCGATCGACGACGAGCCCGTGGCCAGCCTCGACGACATGTTGGCGCTGCTCGAGCGGCGCCAGCCGGGCGAGCGCGTCACGCTCTCGCTCTGGCGCGCGGGCCAGAAGCGCAAGCAGGCGGTGGTGCTGGGCGGCGCGAACGAGTGAGGCCGTGCGCATCGGATTGACCCTGCCGTCCCGCGGGTGACAGGCGCCGCACCCGGCGCGGCCCAAGAATGCGCGCTCCCGCCTGGAGTGCCCCGATGTCCGAAGCCGAAAGCCGCCACTACCGCATCTGCCCCTTGTGCGAAGCCTGCTGCGGGCTCGAGGTGAAGACGCGCGGCGAGCGCGTGGTCTCGATCCGCGGCGCCGAGAACGACGTCTTCAGCGCCGGCTACCTCTGCCCCAAGGCCTATGCCTTGAAGGACCTGCACGAAGACCCGGACCGCCTGCGCCGCCCCTTGCTCAAGCGCGACGGCCGCTTCGTCGAGGTCGGCTGGGACGAGGCTTTCGACGAGGCCGAGCGCCGCCTCGTGCCCCTGCTGGCCGAGCATGGGCGCGATGCGGTAGCGCTCTCGGTCGGGAACCCCTCGGCGCACAAGATGTCGCTGCTGCTGTACTTCGCCCGCCTGGCCAAGGGCCTGGGGACGAAGAACGTGTTCTCGGCCTCGACCCTGGACCAGATGCCCAAGCAGCTCGCCAGCGGCCTGATGTTCGGCCATTGGCTGAGCGTGGCCGTGCCCGACATCGAGCGCTGCGAGCATCTGATCGTCATCGGCGCGAACCCGGCGGCGAGCAACGGCAGCATGTGGACCGTGCCCGACTTCCGCGCCAAGGCCCGAGCCTTGCGCGCACGCGGCGGCCGCCTCGTCGTGATCGACCCGCGGCGCAGCGAGACCGCCGAACTCGCCGATGCGCACCACCCCATCCGCCCGGGCAGCGATGCCTACCTGCTCGCCGCGATGGCGTGGACGCTGTTCGAGGAAGGCCTGGTCCGCCCGGGCCGGCTCGAGCCCCATCTGCAAGGCCTGGACGAACTGCGCCAGGCGCTGCAGCCCTTCACGCCCGAGGCCGTGGCCGGGCGCTGCGCGATCGCGGCGCCGGTGATCCGCGGCCTGGCGCGCGATCTCGCCGCGGCCGGGCGCGGCTGCGTCTACGGCCGCATCGGCACCTGCACCCAGCGCTTTGGCAGCGTCGCCTCGTGGCTCGTCGACGTGCTCAATGTCCTGACCGGCCACCTCGACGCGCCCGGCGGCGCGATGTTCGCCAAGGCCGCCGCCTTTGCCCAGAACACGATGGGCCCGCCCGGCAGCGGACGCGGCGTCACGACCGGGCGCTGGGCGAGCCGGGTCAGCGGCGCGCCCGAGGTCTTCGGCGAGCTGCCGATGAACTGCCTGGCCGAAGAGATCGAGACACCGGGCCCGGGCCAGGTCAAGGCCTTGATCACGGTGGCGAGCAACCCGGTGCTGTCGGCGCCGAACGGCGCGCGCCTGGCCGCGGCATTCGACTCGCTCGACTTCATGGTCAGCCTGGACATCTATCTCAACGAGACGACGCGCCACGCCGACCTCATCCTGCCCGGGCCGAGCCCGCTCGACGACGCCCATTACGACGTCGCCTTTCCGCAGCTCAGCCACCGCAACCACGCCCGCTACAGCGCCCCGGTGTTCGCGCCCGAACCCGGCCGGCCCGCCGAATGGCAGAACCTGCTGCGGCTGACGGCGATCGCGCGCGGCCTGGGCGCGCGCGCCGACCTGCAGACGCTGGACGACGAAGGGCTGGCCGACGACCTGCACCGCCGGGCCGGCGCGAACGCGGGCGCCGTGATGCAGGCCCTGGCCGGCCGTCGCGGGCCCGAGCGGCTGCTCGACCTCGCCTTGCGCAGCGGCCCCTGGGGCGACGGCTTCGGCACGCGCCCGGGTGGGCTGACGCTCGAGCGCGTCGCCGCCGCCCCCGGCGGCATCGACCTCGGGCCGCTCGAGCCGCGCATCCCCGAGATGCTGCGCACGCCGAGCGGCAAGGTCGAGCTGGCGCCGCCGGCGCTGCTGCAAGACCTGCAGAATGCCTGGGCCGAGTTGCAGGCGGCGCAGCCGCCGCTCGTCGTGATCGGCCGGCGCGAGGTGCGCAGCAACAACAGCTGGATGCACAACCTGCCGACCCTGGCCAAGGGGCCCGAGCGCTGCGTCGCCCTGGTCCACCCGAGCGACGCCAGTCGCGCCGGCCTTGCCGACGGCGACCGCGCCCGGATTGCCGGCCGCGACGGCGCGGTCGAGGTCAAGATCGAGCTGAGCGCGCAGATGATGGCCGGCGTGATCAGCCTGCCCCATGGCTGGGGCCATTCGCTCGCCGGCGCGCGCCTGGGCGTTGCCGCGGAGCGCCCAGGCGTGAACCTCAACCTGCTGATGGACGACCGGGTGCGCGACCCGCTCTCGGGCAACGCGGTGCTGAGCGGCGCGCCGGTCACGCTCGAGGCGCTGTAGCGCGGCGTAGGGCGGCGCACGGCGACGCGCGTCGGCTACGATCGCGCCCCATGCAAATCGTCTGTCTCGACCTCGAAGGCGTTCTCGTTCCGGAGATCTGGATCGCCTTTTCCAAACGCACCGGCATCGTCGAGTTCTCGCGCACCACGCGCGACGAGCCCGACTACGACAAGCTCATGCGCTACCGCCTGGCGCTGCTGCGCCAGCATGGGCTCAAGCTCGCCGACATCCAGGCCGTGATCGCGGCAATGGCGCCGCTGGACGGCGCGCGCGACTTCCTCGACGGCCTGCGCCAGCGCTTCCAGGTCGTGATCCTCTCGGACACCTTCTACGAATTCGCCGACCCGCTCATGCATCAGCTCGGCCGGCCGACGCTGTTCTGCCACCGCCTCATCGTCGACGGCGAAGGCTTTGTCGCCGATTACAAGCTGCGCCAGCCCGACCAGAAGCGCCAGGCCGTGAACGCCTTGAAGAGCCTGAACTTCAAGGTCATCGCCGCCGGCGATTCGTACAACGACACCGGCATGCTGCAGGCGGCCGACGCCGGCTTCTTCATCCACCCGCCCGAGAACATCGTGGCCCAGTTTCCGCAGTTCGCGGTGCACCGCGACTACGCGTCGCTGCGCGCCTCGATCGACGCCGCGGCCCAGCGCCTGGCGGGCTGAGATCCGGCGCCGCCGGCTCCATTCCGGCACGTCAATTCGCCGCTTCCGGCCGGACAACCCCTTGCTGCCGAACGACAAGCGGGTGCCCATCGGCTATCACGGCAGGGCTTCGAGCGTGATCGCCAGCGGCCGGCCCTTCGTGCGCCCGACCGGACAGCTGAAGGGCCCGCAGGACGAACCGCCGCGACTCGCACCGACCGAGCGCCTGGATCTCGAACTCGAGATCGGCGTCATCATTGGCCGCGGCAACCCCCTGGGCGCACCGGTGCCCATCGGCGAGGCCGAATCCCACGTGTTCGGTCTCACCCTGTTCAACGACTGGAGCGCGCGCGACATCCAGGCTTGGGAATATCAGCCCCTCGGGCTACGCATCGTCGAGCCGGCGCGGGTCCGAGCCCGCGCGCGCAAGGCCCGAAGGCCTTGCGCGGCAGGCGTTGGGCCGAGGGCGCTCAGGTCCCGAGGACTGAGCCGGAAGCCGTTTCAGGGATGCCAGCGCGAGACGGCCTTCGGCGTCTGCACCGAGCGCTTTCCGGCCAGGGCATAGGACAGCTGGTTGGCGGCCCGAATCACCGTCTTGACATGCGACTCGAGCACGGCTTTCGTCAGGCGCGAACTCGGGCCCGATATGCAGATCGATCCGAGCAGGCGCCAGCCCAGCCCGAACACCGGCGCGGCGACGCTCGAGACCTCGGCCTCGCGCTCCCCGGTCGAGATGTGGTATCCGCGCTCGCGGATGGCTTCGTAGATCTCGCCCGTGGTCCCTGAAAATGCCAGGATCACTCGCCCCGGGGCGCCTTTGTTGAGCGGCAGGCGCTCGCCGATGCGCACGTTGTGGCGCACCGAGTGCGGCCCCTCGACACGCGCGATGCACGAGCGGACCTCCCCTTCGCGCACATAGAACGACCCGCTCTCGCCGGTCTGCTTCACAAGCTCGTAAAGCGTCGGCTCGAGCGCGTTGTTCACGTCGAACCCCGCCTGGTACCTCGCACCGAGCCATCCGGTGGCCGGACCCAGGCGCCACTGGCCTTCCTCGGTCTGCACCATGTAGTTCGACAAGGCGAGCGTGCGCGCCAGACGCAGCGCCGTCGTCTTGTGCATGCCGGTGCGCCGGCTCAGATCGGCCAGCGTCAGCGTCGACTCGCCGACCTGGAAGGCCTCCATGAGCGAAAGGGCTCGCGTCACCGCGACGACACCGCTGGGCTCCGGCTCCTTGCCGTGCTCCGCCACATTGTTGCGCATCCCGCACCCCGGTTCATTCTATGAAACCGTATTGTACGGTGTGCAACGTCAACCTACAGTGCCGCGAGGGCGCCGACGAGCGCGCCCGCCACCGGAGATAACCATGCCCCTGCTCTCGCGCCGCACCCTGCTCGGCCTCGGCCTCGCCATTGCCCTCATCGCACCGGCCGGTGCCGAATCCTGGCCCGGGGCGCCGATCCGGCTCGTCGTGCCGTTTCCGCCCGGCGGCGGCACCGACATCATCGCCAGGGAAGTGGCGAACGAGGTCTCGGCGCTCACGAAGTGGAACTTCGTCGTCGACAACAAGCCGGGCGCGGGCGGCAACCTGGGCGTCGACATCGCCGCCAAGGCCGCGCCCACCGGCTACACGCTCGTGATCGGCCAGACCAGCAACCTGGCCATCAACGCCACGCTCTACAAGAAGCTTCCCTACGACCCGGTGAAGGACCTGACGCCGGTGTCGCTCGTCGGCCGCTCCGCGCTCGCGATCGTCGTCGCCGCGAGCTCGCCGTATCACACGCTCGCCGACGTGATCACCGCCGCCAAGGCCCATCCCGGCACCCTCAACGTCGCGACCTCGGGCAATGGCACCGTGGCCCACATGTCGCTCGAACTGCTGCAAAAAGATTCGGGCGCCCGCTTCACGCACATTCCCTACAAAGGTGCCTCGCAAGGGCTGCTGGACGTGATCGGCGGCAGCGTGCAGCTCTACATCTCTTCGGTGCCGACCCTGATCGGCCAGATCCGCACCGGCCAGCTCCGCGCGCTGGCGGTGACCTCGGCCGATCGCGTGAGCGACCTGCCGCAGGTGCCGACCGTGGCCGAGTCGGGCTACAAGAACTTCGAGGCGGTGGTGTGGTTCGGCATCCTGGGCCCGGCGCATCTGCCGCCCCAGGTCGTGGCGGACCTGAATGGCGCCATCAACAAGGCCTTGCAGTCGAGCGCGGTGCGCAGCAACCTGGGCGCGCAAGGGGTCGAGGTTTCGGGCGACACGCCGGCGCAATTCGGCGCCATGGTGCAGAGCGAAGTCGCGAAATGGCGCCCTGTCGTCAAGGCTTCGGGCGCGAAGATCGACTGAAATGAATCCCCCCGAAGCGCCTTCGGCGCCCCCCCAAGGGCCACCAGGGGCCTCTTCGTGGCCCAGGGGGGCGACGCCAGCGGCCCGGCAAAGCCGGTTCCGCGGCGTCCGCTTGAACCGTTGATTCATGCGTCGAGGGTGGCTGTGGCTGCCATGGAAAACTGAGATGGGTCCCGATGAACCGTTGCCGCCGCCGGCGCCCTATTCGAGCGGCGTGGGTCGTCCGCGCACGCCGGTGCCTGCGCTCGCCTGCGACTGTCATGTCCATCTGTACGACCCGGCCTGCCCCGTCGCGCCCGATGCGGCGCTGACGCCGCCGCCCGCTTCGGCCCAGGACTATCGCCGGCTTCAAGAGCGCATCGGAACTTCACGTGTCGTCTTCGTCACGCCTTCGACCTACGGCAGCGACAACCGCTGCCTGTTGCAAGGGCTGGCCGAATTCGGCGCCCAGGCGTGCGGCGTTGCGGTGATCTCGGGCGATGAAGACCCGGGCGAGTTGCGCCGCCTGCACCAAGCCGGCGTGCGCGGCGTGCGGCTCAATCTGTCCTTGGGCGGCGGCCCGGGCATCGAAAACCTGGAGCGCCTCGCGGCCCTGGCCGCCGATCTCGGCTGGCATCTGCAACTCCTGATGCCGGCCGACCTCATCGTGCAATCGGCACCGCGATTGCGCCGCCTGCCGGCGCCTATCGTGTTCGACCACTTCGGCCGCGTGCCGGCGCAAGCGCCCTGGCATCCGGCACGCGCCGTCGTGCTCGAACTGCTGGCCGAGCGCCGGGCCTGGATCAAGCTCTCCGGCGGCTACATCGTGAGCCCGGCGCGAACGGTCGAAGACCCGGCGCTCGACGCCCTGGCGCAAAGCTATCTGCAGGCCGCACCCGAGCGCGTCGTCTGGGGCAGCGACTGGCCGCACGCCAGCGCCTCGGCCGGCCATCAGCCCATGCCCGACGACGCACGCCAGATCGACCGGCTGGCGCAGTGGACCGCCGGCACCCCCTTGTTCGAGCAGGTGCTCGTCGCCAATTCCGCCCAACTCTACGGATTCTGAACCCATGCCCAAGCTGCCTTTCATGCAGGCCCGGTCCCTGCCCGACATCGACAGAAGAAGCTTCCTCGGCGCCACCGCGGCGCTTCTGCTCGCGCCCCAGGTGCAGGCGCAGGGCGGCTGGCCGACGGCAAGGCCGATCGACTGGATCGTGCCTTATCCGCCCGGCGGCAGCACCGACGTGCTCGGCCGCGCCGTCGCGCAGTTGCTGGCGACCTCGCTCGCCACGCCGGTCATCGTGGACAACAAGGCCGGCGCCACCGGCACGATCGGCGGCGGCTTTGTGGCCAAGGCCGCGCCCGACGGCTTCACGGTGCTCGGCACTTCGATCGGTCCGCAGGCGATCGCGCCGCATTTGATGCACCTGCCGTACGACCCGCTGCGCGACCTGCAGCCCGTGGTGACCATCGGCACCATCCCTCACATCCTGGTCGTCGGCGAGAAGCAGCCGTTCAAGACGGTCGCCGACCTGATCGCCGCGGCCAAGGCCCAGCCCGGCCGGCTCAGCTTCGCCTCGGGCGGCATCGGAACCATCCTGCAGATGCAGGGCGAATGGCTGAAGCAGCAGACCGGCGTCTCGCTCATCCACGTGCCCTACAAAGGCGACACGCCGGCCCTGCTGGACACGCTGTCGAATGTCGTGAACTTCATGTTCGCGCCCGCCGCCGCGGCGCTGCCGCATGTGCTCGCGGGCAAGCTGCGCGCCTTGGCCGTCACTTCGGCCGAGCGCCTGGCTGCGCTGCCGAACGTGCCGACGATGACGCAGGCCGGCTTCCGGAATTTCGTCGTCGAGCAATGGCAGGCCGTCTACCTGCCGGCACGAACGCCGGCCGCGATCGTGCAGCGCCTGAACGGCGACATCAACAAGGCGCTCGCCAATGCCGCCGTCGTCGATCTGGCACGCAAGCTCGGCGTGACGCTGGTCGGCGGCACGCCGCAGGCCTTGCAGGCCACCCAGGTCGCCGACTCGGCGAAATGGGCCCAGGTGATCCGCGACGGACACATCACGGCCGACTGAAGCCCGCCACCCCATTACGCATCAACCCCCAGGCATCATGAACAAAGACATCCGACTCGATTTCGAACGCACCCCCGCCGCCATCGTGGCGCAAGCCGCGCAGTACCAGGCCGCCATCCTCGCCGACGTCGCCGGCCGCCGCGGCGGCCTCAACGGGCGCGTGAAGCCGCTCGCCCCGCGCATGAAGGTTGCCGGCCCCGCCTTTACGGTCGAGGTTCGGCCGGGCGACAACCTGATCATCCACGCCGCGATGTCGCTCGCCAGACCGGGCGACGTGCTCGTGATCGACGGCAAGGGCGACCTCAACTCGGCCTTGATGGGCACGATCATGATGACGGCCTGCAAGCAATTGGGGCTGGCCGGCGTCGTGATTGACGGCGCGGTGCGCGACACGCTCGAGATCGACGAGATGGATTACCCGGTCTTCGCCGCCGGCGCCAATCCCAACGGTCCCAGCAAGGGCCTGGGCGGCCGCATCGGCCACCCGGTGAGCGTGGGCGGCGTCACGGTGGCGGCGGGCGACTTCATCCTCGGCGACGCCGACGGCGTCGTCGCCGTCGAGCGCCACAAGATCGAGTCGCTGCTGCCCCTGGCGGCAAAGAAGGTGGCCGACGAAGCGGCGCGCATCGCCGCCA
The DNA here is from genome assembly GCA_028868875.1 of Burkholderiales bacterium. GTDB lineage: Bacteria > Pseudomonadota > Gammaproteobacteria > Burkholderiales > Burkholderiaceae_C > Rubrivivax. The sequence continues at coordinate 18,657 of JAGWTS010000056.1, forward strand.
TTCGGCAAGGCGACACCGCCGCCAAATGGTTGACGTCGGCGCTGCGCGCCGCCGGCGTGCTGAAGGAAGGCGAGACGCTGTGAACGAGGTGAGCTCGACTGGCCCGCGCAAGCCGGTCGTCATCGTGACCGGTGCCGACCTCGCGCCACAGGCGCTCGCGCTGCTGGGCGGCTACGAAGTGGTCTACGCCGGCAAAGCCCCGAGCGAAGACGACATCGTCGGCTTGTGCCGCCGCTACGACCCGCAGGCGATCATCGTGCGCTACGGCAAGTTCGGCCGCGCGGCCATGGAGGCCGCGCCTTCGCTGCGCGTGATCTCCAAGCATGGCAGCGGCATCGACACGATCGACCAGGCGGCCGCGCGCGAACGCGGCGTCGAGGTGCGCGCCGCCACGGGCGCGAACGCGGCGGCCGTCGCCGAGCATGCTGCCGCCCTGATGCTCGCCTGCGCCAAGTCGATCCCGCAACTCGACCTGCGCATGCATGCCGGTCATTGGGACAAGGCCACCCACAAAAGCCTGGAACTCTCCGGCCGCACGGTGGGCCTCGTCGGCCTGGGCGTCATCGGGCAAGGCTTTGCGAAGATCGCACAGGCCTTCGGCATGCGCGTGATCAGCTTCGATCCTTACGCGCGCACCGTCCCGCCTTTCGTCGAGCCATGCGACCTGGAAAGCCTGTGGCGCGAGTCCGACGTGATCTCGCTCCATTGCCCGCTGACCGACGACAACCGCCAGTTGCTCAACGCGCGGACCCTGGCCCGCTGCAAGCGCGGCGTGATCGTCGTCAACACGGCCCGCGGCGGCCTCATCGACGAGCCGGCGCTGCTCGAAGCGGTGCGCAGCGGTCAGGTCCGCGCCGCCGGCCTGGACAGCTTCGCGGTCGAGCCGATGACGGCCGGCCACTGCTTCCAAGGCCAGCCCGGCTTCATCCTGAGCCCGCACATCGGCGGCGTCACGAGCGACGCCTACGTCAACATGGGCGTCGCCGCGGTGCGCAATGCGCGCAGCGTG
>JAGWTS010000431.1 GCA_028868875.1 Burkholderiales bacterium
GTCGCGCTCAAGTCGGTGCCCGCGGCCGACTGCACCCGCCCTGCGGGCACGAAGCCGGCCTGCAAGGCCTCGAGAAAGCGCGCTTGCCAATGCTTGCGCTGGGCCGGTGCCTCGACCTGGGCCAGGGCCCGCGCGACGCGGGCGTTGACGGCCTCGATGCTGTGCTCCTCGCCCTTGGCGTATTTCTCGAGCAGCACTTCGACGCTGATCGGCTGGGCGCTCAATTCCTGCTGGGTGGTCTTTTCCATGATGGTCCGAACGATACGCCTGGCCCTTTCGCCCCAGGGTCGGTGCAGATGCGCGTGGGCAGGCCGCGCGCAGTCTGCGGCCGGCCCGACCGCCCGGCCTTGACCCGGCGCAAGACCGCGCGCCGATGACCCGGCGCCGTTGTCGGGATAATGGGCCGGTTCAACAGCCATGGAATTCCCAGCGATGACGCGTGTTTTCAACTTCAGCGCCGGCCCTGCCGCCCTTCCCGAACCCGTGCTGCGCCAGGCCGCGGCCGAGATGCTCGACTGGCACGGATCGGGCATGTCGGTGATGGAGATGAGCCATCGCGGCAAGGAATTCATCGCCATCGCGGCCGAAGCCGAGGCCCTGCTGCGCGAACTGCTGGCGGTGCCGGCGAACTACAAGGTGCTGTTCATGCAGGGCGGGGCGATCGCCGAGAACGCGATCGTGCCGATGAACCTGCTGCGCGGCAAAACCTCGATCGACTTCATCGACACCGGCGAATGGTCCAAGAAGTCGATCAAGGAAGCCAAGCGCTATGCTGGCGTCAACGTCGTCGCGAGCGCCGCGGCGAGCGGCTACACGACGATTCCGGCGCGCGCCGAATGGAAGCTCGACCCCGGCGCGGCCTACGTCCACATCTGCTCGAACGAGACCATCGGCGGCGTCGAATACCACTTCACGCCCGAAGTCGGCGACGTGCCGCTGGTGGCCGACATGTCCAGCGACATCCTCTCGCGCCCGGTCGACGTCTCCAAGTACGGCCTGATCTACGGCGGCGCGCAGAAGAACATCGGCCCGGCCGGGCTCACGCTCGTGATCGTGCGCGAGGACCTGCTCGGCTCGGCCCTGCCGAGCACGCCCAGCGCCTTCGATTTCAAGACCGTGGCCGACAACGAGTCGATGTACAACACCCCGCCGACCTACGCGATCTACATCGCCGGGCTGGTGTTCGCCTGGATCAAGGCCCAGGGCGGGCTTGCCGCGATGGCCGAGCACAACGCCGCCAAGGCCGCGCTGCTCTACGACTACCTCGATTCCACCGCCTTCTACCGCAGCCCGGTGGCGCGCGACTGCCGCTCGCTGATGAACGTGCCCTTCAAGCTGAAGGACGAGGCGCTCGACTCGGCCTTTCTGAAGGGCGCGGAGGCGCGCGGCATGGTGCAGTTGAAGGGCCACCGCTCGGTCGGCGGCATGCGCGCGAGCATCTACAACGCGATGCCGGCGGCGGGCGTGCAGGCGCTGGTGGCCTACATGAAGGAGTTCGAGGCCCAGCATGGCTGAACTCCACCGCCTGGGCATCCTGGTGCTGAACCAGATCGCGGCCAGCGGGCTGGCGCGGCTGCCGGCCGAACGCTTCGAGGTCGGCAAGGCGGTGGCCGAGCCGGCGGCGATCCTGGTGCGCTCGGCCGACCTGCACAAGACGCAGATCCCGGCATCGGTGCGGGCGATCGCACGCGCCGGGGCCGGCACCAACAACATTCCGGTGGCGGCGATGAGCGCGCGCGGGGTGCCGGTGTTCAACGCCCCGGGCGCCAACGCCAATGCGGTGAAGGAACTGGTGCTCGCCGGCATGCTGATGGCGGCGCGCGAGATCGGCCCGGCGCTGCGCTTCAGCGCGGGACTCGACGCCCGGGCCCCCGACCTGGAACACCAGGTCGAGGCCGGCAAGAAGGCTTTCGCCGGCTTCGAAATCGCGGGCAAGGACCTGGGGATCATCGGCCTGGGCAAGGTCGGCTCGCTCGTGGCCGACGCCGCGATCAAGCTCGGCATGAACGCGATCGGCTTCGACCCCGAGATCACGGTCGACGCGGCCTGGAGCCTGCCCTCGCAGGTGCGGCGCGCGACGAGCGTCGACGACGTGCTGCGCAACGCCCATTTCGTGACCCTGCACGTGCCGCTGCTGGCGGCCACGCGCCATCTCGTCAACGCCGGCAACCTCGCGCTGATGCGCCCCGGCGCGGTGCTGCTGAACTTCGCGCGCGAGGGCGTGGTCGACGACGCCGCGGTCGTGCAGGCGCTGGACTCGGGCCGGCTCGGGCATTACGTCTGCGACTTTCCCGGCCCCGCGCTCCAGGGCCACCCGCGCGTCATCGCCCTGCCCCATCTGGGCGCCTCGACGCGCGAAGCCGAGGAGAACTGCGCCGTGATGGTCGTCGAGCAGCTGCGCGACTTCCTCGACCACGGCAACGTCGTCAACGCGGTGAACTTCCCCAACGTCGCGATGCCGCGCGAATCGGCCTGGCGCGTCGCCATCGCCAATTCGAACGTGCCCAACATGCTGGGCCAGATCTCGACCGCGATGGCGCAGGCGGGGCTGAACATCCACAACATGGTGAACAAGTCGCGCGGCGAGATGGCCTACACGCTGGTCGACGTCGACAGCGCGCCGCCGCCCGCGGTGCTGGCGGCGATCGCGGCGATCGACGGGGTGTTGTCGGTGCGGGATCTGCCGGCGCCTTGACCGCGCCGGGCTACTTCACCGGCACCAGGCTCGGGTGCACCCCCAGGCTCTTGGCCCGCACCGCGCCCAGCAAGGCCTCGGAATAGGGCTGGGCGGGCCCGGCCAGCAGCAGCAGCGAGCGCCCCGGCGCGGGCGTGACGATGCGGGTGGCAACGCCGCGCTTCTGCAGCTCGACCATCATGGGCTGCAGATCCCTGGGCGAGGCGGCTTCGTGCAGCACCGTGACATAGCGCCGCTCGACCGAACTGATGCCCAGCGCATCGTTCGCTCGCTGTTGCGCGAGGTTCAGGTTCTGCGCCTGCGCATTCGGGATCAGGCCTTCGAGCAGGCCGAGGCCGCCGGCTGCGGGCGCGGCACCGGCGGCGGGCAGCGAGATCGCCTTCGATTCAGGCTGGACCTGGATCTGGCTCACCGCGGCGAGCTGGTCGCTGATGGCCTTGATCCGGGCCTGGTCGAGCGCGGTGTTGTGCACCGTCGCGCTCGTCGACAAGGCGCCTGCGAGCAGGGTCGGCACGCCCAGCGCGCCCATGAAGACATCGCGCGTCGAACGCTTCGGGTCGGTGTCGATGATCGAGACGACGACGCCGATGACGAGTGCGAACACCGCGCCGGCGAGGGCATAGGACATCGAGAAGACCACGACCTCGTCGGTCACGTTGCCGCCGAGCACCGCGACGATGCGCGGGAAGAAGGCGCCGAGGGCCCCGGCGAAGACTCCGGTTGCGAGGCGGATGAGGCGGCTGCTGGTGGTCATGGCGAATTCCTCGTCACTCGGTGGCGCCGAACGGCACAGGGCCGTCACACCTGTTACAACATACTCCGGCAACAGCGCGCTGACAACGCGATGCCGGGGCGGTCTTCCGCTGCGGTGAGGAGGCGCGGGCACGCCGACAATGCGCGGGCCGCGACCCCACCCAACCCACGATGTCCCCCACCCTCGAGTTCGGCGCCGACGGCGTCGCCACGGTTCGCCTGAATCGCCCCGCGCATCTGAACCGCCTGCATCGCGAAGACCTGCTGGCCTTGCTCGACCATTTCGAACGCCTTGCCGACGAGCGCTCGGCGCGTCTGCTCGTGCTCACAGGCAGCGGGCGCGCCTTCTGCGCCGGTTTTCACATCGGCGAGCTCGAAGGCGCCGACGACCCGCGCCTGTTCGAGAAGACCGTCGACGCCCTCGAGGCCCTGCCGCTGCCGACCGTGGCGCGGCTGAACGGCAGCGTCTACGGCGGCGCCACCGACCTCGCGCTGGCCTGCGATTTCCGCATCGGCGTGGCCGGCATGAAGCTGCGCATGCCGGCGGCGCGCCTGGGCCTGCACTACTACCCCAGCGGCCTGCGGCGCTATGTGTCGCGCCTGGGGCTGGCGGCGGCCAAGCGGCTGTTCCTGCTGGCCGAGGCGGTGGACGCCGACGAGCTGCGCCACCTGGGCTTCCTCGACCGCCTGGTGCCGCCCGCCCAGC
>JAGWTS010000057.1 GCA_028868875.1 Burkholderiales bacterium
CAGCAGCGAAGGCGAGTTTCCGAACGTCCAAGCGCCGATCTTCCCGCTCGCGCCCGAGGCCGAGCGCATCTATCGCAGCGGCCCGCCCTTGCTCCAGCGCTACCTGCCGTTCTGGCTCGCCAACTTCTTCGACCGGATGTGGATCGTCATCCTGCCGCTCGTCGCCGCGCTGCTGCCCTTGTCGCGGGTGCTGCCGCCGCTCGTGGTGCTGCGTTTGCGCTCGCGCATCTTCCGCTGGTACCGCCAGCTGCGCGCGCTCGAAGACGCGCGCGGCCTGCGGCCCGCCGCCGAACTGCTGCACGATCTCGACGCGATCGACGCCCGCGTCGCCGAGGTCGAGGTGCCGCTGAGCTATGCCGAGGAGCTCTACACGCTGCGCTCGCACATCGCGATGGTGCGCGCCCGCCTCGCCGCCTGAACGCACGGAGCCTGCCGCGATGAGTTCGAATCCTCCCGACCCGCTCGGCCCGGACGACTTGCGGCGCCTGGCCCGGCCCGCCCCGCCGGGCACTTCCTGCACCGGCTGCGCCGCGCTGGTGTGCCCGGGTTGGGAATCCCTGCCCGGGTCGTTCGACACGGCGCAGCTGCAGCGCCTGGGCAGCCTGCGGGTGCAGGCGGACGAAGAGCCGCCGCTGCGCGAATACCACCCCGCCGGCAGCCATGGCTGGTCGGCCGACGCACCGATCGCGCCGGGCTGGTTTCCGTACAACCGCTGCGAGGTCTGGGGCTGCCGCGGCTGCGGCCGCGCGTTCCTGCGCTACACCGAATACGGTGGCTACTACGTGGACGAGCGAATCCGCGAATTGCGCGCCGAACTCGTGGTCGACGTGGCGCCGCCCGCTTGAGGCGTCACGCGGGATTCGGCGCGCTCGCGGTGCGGCGTTGCGCGGCCTCGAGATCCTGCCGCAGGCCCTCGAGCGTGGCCGCGATGCGGCGCCATTCTTCGGCGATGCCGGGCTCGTTGACGATGAACGCGGCGGCGCTGCGCAGGCGCAGCACACCGGCATGCAGGGCACTCAGTTCACGCGTGACGCGCTCGTGGGCGCGCGCCTGCTCGTTCACTTCGGCGAACAGCCGCGCTGCTGCGCCGGGCGCGCCGTCGGGCAAGTGCGGCATGAGCGGCATGAGCGGCAGCGCCTGAACCGCGACCGCCAGGGCGTCGGCGCTGCGTTCGGGAGCAACGACGACGCGGATGACCTTGGCCCGCCGGTCGTGGCCGATGCGCTCGGCGCGCCGCGCGCGCGCCGGTTCGGCTGCGGCCGGCGTTGGGTCTGCAGCGGCGGGCTCGGCCGCGGCCGGCACGGGTTCGACCGCCGCGATCGCTGCGACTGCGATCGCGGGCGGCGCGGCCGCGGGCGCGAGGAACACCCGCGGCGCGCGCGCGCTCGGCTCGGGCTGGGGTTCCAGCGGCTCTTTCACCTCCTGCGGCGGCGCATCGGCGGGGAAGGCGAGGCGTTTGCGCTTGACGACGATTTGCGGCGCGTTCGGGGCCGCGAAGGCCTGTTCGGCCAGAAGCCGGGCCTGCGAGGCGGCATCCATCGAGGGTGAGCGGAGTTCGAGTCGCTGACGATCTTCCATGGATCAAGGGCGTTGACGTGTGGAATCGGAGTTCGGGCGAGGCTGCGGCGGCGATTGTGGCATCGCGCGCCAGGCCGGGCGTGCCCTGCGCGCCGCGCCCGGCGGGCATGCCGGGCAGATCGCACGGCACGTGCCCCGTTCTACAGCCGCCGCACCTTGACCGAGCGCCCCTTCACCTTGCCGGTGTTGAGGCCGCGCAAGGCGCGATCGGCGCGGTCGCGGTGCACCGCCACGTAGGTGGAGAAGTCGTTCACGTCGATCTTGCCGACGTGCTCGGCCTCGATCCCCAGGTCCTTGGTGAGCGCGCCCAGCACGTCGCCGGCGCGGATCTTCTCCTTGCGCCCGCCCAGGATCTGCAGCGTCACCATCGGCGGCAGCAGCGGCGCGCGTGCCGCGTCCGGCGCCGCCGCCTTCAGCTCGGCCAGCGCCTGCCACTCGCTTTCGCGGCCCTGCATCGCGTCGATGCGGCCGACCCGGCCCATCTCGTCGACGCTGGCGAGGCTGAAGGCCTGGCCCGACAGGCCGGCGCGGCCGGTGCGGCCGATGCGGTGGGTGTGGACCTGGGCTTCGGCCGCGATGTCGACGTTGATCACGGCTTCGAGCCCGGCGATGTCGATGCCGCGCGCGGCCACGTCGGTGGCCACGAGCACGCTGGCGCTGCGGTTGGCGAAGCGCACCAGCACCTGGTCGCGCTCGCGCTGTTCGAGGTCGCCGTGGAGTTCGAGCGCGACCAGGCCCTGGGCCTGCAGCACCGCGACGAGGTCGCGGCACTGCTGCTTGGTGTTGCAGAAGGCGAGCGTGCGCTCGGGCCGGAAGTGCTCCAGCAGCAGGCCCACGGCGTGCAGCCGCTCGCCCTCGTCCACCTCGTAGAAGCGCTGGCGGATCTGCTGCGCGTCGGGGCGTTCGGCAAGCTTGACTTCGCGCGGCTCGCGCAGGTAGCGCGCCGCCAGCGCCGCCACGTCGTCGGGGTAGGTGGCCGAGAACAGCAGGGTCTGGCGCTGCGTCGAGGCCGGGCAGTGGCGGGCGATCGCGGCGATGTCGTCGGCGAAGCCCATGTCGAGCATGCGGTCGGCTTCGTCGAGAACCCAGGTCGCGAGCGCGTCGAGCCCGAGCGAGCCGCGTTCGAGGTGGTCGAGCAGGCGTCCGGGCGTGCCCACGACCACGTGCGCGCCGTGCTCCAGGCTCGCGAGTTGCGGCCGGATGGCGCTGCCGCCGCACAGAGTGAGCACCTTGACGTTGTCTTCGGCGCGGGCGAGGCGGCGGATCTCCTGTGCCACCTGCTCGGCCAGTTCGCGCGTCGGGCACAGCACCAGCGCTTGCACCGCGGAGCGGCGCGTGTCGATGCGTGCCAGCAGCGCCAGCCCGAAGGCCGCGGTCTTGCCGCTGCCGGTGCGGGCCTGGGCGATCAGGTCCCGCCCCGCCAGGGCCAGGGGCAGGCTCGCGGCCTGGATCGGGGTCATGCGCTCGTAGCCCAGGCGCTCCAGGTTGGCGAGCACGGCCGCCGGCAGCGGGAGGGTCGAGAACGCGGTGTCGGCGGGGTTCATGCGCCGATTGTCGTCGGCGCCACCGCGTCAAATCCCTTCGAGCGCCCGGGCCAGGGCGCCGACCAGGGCGAGCAGGTCGGCGTGGATGCGGCGGCCGCGGGCCTGCAGCCCGGCATCGACGGGCCCGGCGGCCAGGGCCGCCTCGAGCGCCTGGACCTGGCCGGCGAGTGCCGTCGCGCCGATGACGGCGCAGGCGCCGCGCAGCGAATGGCAGCGGTGGCGCAAGGCCGCGGCGCTCGCCTGCGGCTGCGCCAGCTCGGGCGCGCCCGCGGCGTAGCTCTGGACGAAGCGCTCGATCACCTTCCCGAGCCCGTCCTCGCTGCCGCCGACGAACTTGAGCGCCAGCGCCGGGTCCAGATCCGGCACCTGCGCCAACGCCTGCATGAGCGGGCGCAGCGCCGCGGGCGCCGGCGCGAGCGCCGCGGCGGCGCCAGGCGCCGCGATCCCGGGCAGCCATTTCAGCAGCGTGGCATAGAGCCGGGCCGGGTCCACAGGCTTGGCGATGTGATCGTTCATGCCGGCGTCCAGGCAGGCCTGGCGGTCGTCGGCGAAGGCGTTGGCCGTCATCGCGATGACCGGCAGGCGCTCGCCGACCGCGGCGCGGATCGCCCGGGTGGCCTCGAGCCCGTCCATCTCCGGCATCTGCATGTCCATCAGCACGAGCTCGAAGGGCCGGCTGCGCACGAGCTCGACCGCGGTCATGCCCTGGTCGGCGATCGCCACCTCGAGCCCGACCGCCTTCAGCAGCGCGGCCGCCACCTCCTGGTTGATGAGGTTGTCCTCGACCACGAGCACGCGCTGGCCGGCGTGGAGCCGGCGCAGCGCGAGCTCGGCCTCACCCATCGGCGCCGGGTCGACCTCGGTCCGGTCGACCTGCGGGCGCAGCACGCGCAGCAGCGCGTCGTGCAGCGCCGAGGGCGTGACCGGCTTGAGCAGGATCGCGCCGCAGCCGGCGGCGCGTGCCTGGCGCCACATGTCGGGCTCGTTGTAGGCGCTCACGAGCAGCGCCGGCGGCATGCCGTCGCCGAGCGTGGCGTGCAGCGCCTGCAGCGTGGCGATGCCGTCCATCTCCGGCATGCGCCAGTCCACCAGCAGCACGTCGAACGGCCTGCCGGCGGCGAGGCCGCGCGCCGCGTGCTCCACCGCCTGCGCGCCGTCGGCCACGGCATCGACCACGAGACCGAGGCCTTGCAGCCGCTCGGCGATCACGTACAGCGATTCCGGCAGGTCGTCGACGAGCAGCGCCTGCAACCCGTCCAGCGCCAGGGGCGTGACGCTGTGGGCCTGCGCGGCGCGGCCGACCCAGGCCGTGAACCAGAAGCGGCTGCCACGGCCGGGCTCGCTGTCGACGCCGGCCTCGCCGCCCATGAGCCGGGCGAGGCGCCGCGTCAGCGCCAGGCCGAGCCCGGTGCCGCCGTAGCGCCGGGTGGTGGAGCCGTCGGCCTGCTCGAAGGCGTCGAACAAGGCGCCCTGGCGCTCCGGCGCGATGCCGATGCCGGTGTCGCGCACCTCGAAGCGCAGCTGCAGGCGTTCCCCTTCTTCGGCCAACAGCTCAGCGCGCAGCCTGACCCAGCCGTGTTCGGTGAACTTCACCGCGTTGGCCAGCAGGTTGATCAAGGCCTGGGCCAGGTGCGTGGGGTCGCCGCGCAGGCGCGCGGGCAAGTGGTCGGTGTCCAGGATCAGCTCGAGGCCCTTGGCCGCCGCCGTCTCGGCCACCATCTCGAAGGCCTGCGCGAGCAGCCGGTCGCTCGGGAACTCGATGTCTTCGAGCGTGAGCTTGCCGGCATCGATCTTCGACAGGTCGAGGATGTCGTTGATCACGTGCAGCAGGTGGCGCGCCGCGCCGTCGATCTTGCCCAGGCGCTCGCGCTGCAGGCCGTCGCGGATGTCGCGCGCAAGCAGGTGGGTGAGGCCGAGCACCGCGTTCATCGGCGTGCGGATCTCGTGGCTCATGTTCGCGAGGAAGGCGCTCTTGGAGCGGTTGGCGGCCTCGGCCTGGTCGCGCGCGGCCGAGAGCTCGGCGTTGGCGCGCCGCAGCTCGGCGTCGGCGGCCTTGAGCGCGCTGATGTCGAAGGCCATCGCGAACAGGCCGCGCACCGGGCCGTCGCCGACGCGGTCGGGCAGATACAGGATCTGGTGGACCCAGGTCCGATCGCAGCGCCGCGTGACGCACTCGAACTCCTGGCGTTCGCCGCGCAGCGCCGCCAGCGCATGGGGCCGGCGCTGGCGCGTCGTCTCCGCGTCCAGGGTCTGGTCCATGGTCCGGCCCAGCACCTCCTGCGCGGGCTTGTTCACCCACTCGAGGTAGGTGGCGTTGGCGAAGCGGCAGCGCTCCTCCATGTCCCAGTAGCTCACCCGCACCGGCAGGTTGTCGGTAATGGTGCGGTTGAAGCGGGCGGTCTCGTCGAGCCTGCGGTAGGCCGCGGCGAGTTCGCCGGTGCGCTGCTCGACGAGCGCGGCGAGCTGTTCCTGGTGCGTCTCGAGGTCGCGCCGGGCCTGCTTCTGGAGCGTGACGTCGAAGATCATGTCGACGAAATGCGGCACGCCGGCGATGTCCATCGCAAAGCCCGAATACGAGACCTCGACCGTGCGGCCCGAGCGCGTGCGCACCTGGGTCTCCTGCCCCGTGACCGTCTCGCCGACGCGCAGCGCGCGCAGCACGGCGGCACGCGCGACCGGGTCGACCCATTTGCGGATGTCGTCGCCGGTGCGGCCCAGAGTCTCTTCGCGCGACCAGCCCAGCAGGGCCTCGAAGGCCGGGTTCAGGTCGACGAAGCGGGCGTCGGCGAGCAGCCCGACCGCGATCGCCACCGGGCTGCTCGCGAACAGGCGCGAGAAGCGCGCGTGGGCCTCGCGCAGGCTGCGCTCGGCGCGCTTGCGCTCGGTGATGTCCTCGGAATGGATGATGACGCCGCCAATCGAGCCGTCGGCCTCGGTCCAGGGCACGACGGCCCAGCGCAGCCAGTGCTCGCGGCCGTCGGCGCGGATCCATTGTTCGCCTTCGCTCGCCACGGCCTCGCCCGCGAGCGCGCGCCGGTGCACCGCGGCCCAGGCCTCGGGCAGGTCGGGGAAGACCTCGTAGTGGCTGCGCCCGGCGAGTTCGGCTTGGCCCAGCCCCTTGTCGGCGAGCCAGCGCCGACTCGTCGCGAGGTAGCGCATGCCGCGGTCGAGGATCGCGATGCTGGTGGGCGCCTGCTCGATGAAGCGGCTGAGCTGGGCGCGTGCCCGGGCCTGGCCCTGCTGCGCGAGCCGGCGTTCGGTGACGTCGCGGTGCACGTCGAGCCGCCCGACGGGCCGGCCGTCCGGGCCCGGAATCGGCAGGCTGCGCCATTCGCCCCAGAATTCGCTGCCGTCGCGGCGCCGGCAGCGCAGCTCGCGCGCCTGCGGGCCGGGGGGCACCGGCGGCTCGTCGGGCCCGGGCGGATCGGCATGGACGAAGCCGATGGCGCGGCCCGCCGCCTCCTCGGCGGCATGGCCGAACAGGGCGCTGAAGGCCGGGTTCACCATCCGGATCAGGCCGTCGGGCCCGGCGAAGGCCAGGGCGTCGGGCAGGCCGCTGAACATCGCGCCGAAGGTGGCCTCGCGTTCGCCGAGCGAGCGCAGGGCTTCGTCGCGTTCGGCCAGCGTCGCGTCCAGCACGGCGCGTGCCTGGGCGATCTCGCGGACCTCGGGCCGGGCCGGGTGCGCGCGCTCGCGCTGCGCCAGCGCCGCGACCGAGGCCGCGAGGCGCCGGCCCACGGCGCTGCCGCCGAGGAGGCCGACGGCGGTGGCCAGCGCGATGAAGGCGGCGAGGGTGCGGGCGGCGCTGGCCGCGGGGTCGTCGAGCGCGCCGCGCGGGATGTCGGCGACCACGCTCCAGGGCGCGAGGGTGAGCGGGGCGACGACGCGCATCCCGGGGTCGGGCGCCGCGGTGGCCGCGGCGCCGCCCCCGGCGCGGCGCGCGATCAGCGCGTGGCGGCTGTCGAGGACGCTGAGCACGCTGCCGGGAGGAAGCGCGAAGCGGTCGACCGCGGCCTGGATGCGCGCGGTCGCGATCGCCGTCAGCAGGACGTAGCGGATCCGGCCCTGGCGCTGCACGGGGACGGCCAGCGCGACCAGCGGGCGCTGCGCGACCGGGCCGAAGAGGCGGTCGCTGACCGCCGGCCGCCCGGTGCGCAGCACGCGCGGCGCCGCGCTCTGGCCGTCGGCGTGCGGCAACAGCGGCAGCGGGCTGCCCAGGGGCCGGTCGGTGTGGATCAGCATCCGCCCCGAGGGGTCGGCCAGGATCACCGCGCCGTCGAAGGCCAGGCGCGCGCCCTGGGCCTGGGCGTCGAACTCGCCCCAGCGCGCCGGGTCGTCGATCAGCGGCGAGGCCGCGAGCAGGGCCAGCGTGTCCAGCGACTGGCCCAGGCGCCAGTCGAGCGCGGCGGCGGCGTTGTCGGCGAGGCGGTGCACGCCCCGCTCGGCCGCCTGGCGCTGCGCCATCACGTTCTGGAACGCGAGGTAGCCGGCCAGCAGCACCAGCGGCAGCATGCACAGCCAGACGAGGCGGCGCAGCAGGCCGCGCAGGCTGGGGCGGGCCGGCTCGTGCGGCCCCGCTCCCGGGTCCGGCCGGCGCCAGCGCTCGAACTTCATGAGGGGTGCTTGCTTGCGGGATTGCGCCTTGCGCGGTTCGCGGATGAAGGGCGGACGGCGCTCGTGGTCCGTCCGGATCCCGGCTCCCGCCCGGGCGGGCCGGAGCCTGGTCTCGACTGTCGGCCCTGGAGCGCCCGCGCGGAGCCCGTCCGCGCCAAGAAGGCGAACGCCCTACGCGAAAAATCAAGATCTCCCCGCGGCAGGCGTTGCGGCAGCGGCGCCAGGCGCCGCGCGCAGGCTCGGGGCTCGGCGGGCTCAGACACCGGGCGGGCCGAGTTCCTTCGCCGCGGCGCGGCAATGGCGGACGAAATCCTCGGCCCCGGCGCCGAGCCGGCGGTCGCGGTGAATCACGATGGCCAAGCGGCGCGTCGCCGCCGGCAGCCGCGTGGACAGCTCGACGAGGCGGCCGCGGGCGAGCTCGTCGGCCACCGCGTGGCGCGAGAGGAAGCCCAGCACCCGGCTCGTGGCGACGAGGCGCTTGATCGACTCGGCGCTGCCGATCTCGTAGGCCACGTTCAGGCGCCCGACATGCTCGATGAGCCAGCGGTCGGCGGCTTCGCGCGTGCCCGAGCCGCGCTCGCGCAAGGCCCATTCGGCTTCGCCGAGCGCCTTGGGCGTGACGGCGCGCCCGGCGAGCGCATGGCCGGGCGCGGCGACGATGACCAGCTCGTCGCGCAGCCAGGGCGAGACGACGACGTCGGGATGGGTGTGCGGCCCTTCGATGAAGCCGACGTCGGCGTTGAACGAGGCCACCGCGGCGATCACGTCGCTGGTGTTGGCGATGGCCAGGCGCACCGGGCTCTTCGCGTGCTGCTGGCGCCAGCGGCTGACCATCTCGGGCAGGATGAATTCGCCGATGGTCATGCTCGCGGCCACCTGCAGCGGCGTCGCGCGCTCGCCCGAGAACAGGTGCTCGACCTCGAGCGAGCCGTCGAGCAGCGCCGCCGCGCGCGGCAGCAGCGAGCGGCCGTTCTCGTTGAGCACGAGGCGGCGGCCGACGCGGTCGAACAGGCAGGCGCCGAGCACGTCTTCGAGGTCCGACAAGGCCGTGCTCGCCGACGACTGCGAGCGCGCCACCTTGCGCGCCGCGGCGCGGGTCGAGCCGCTGCGCGCGGTCGCGACGAAGACCTCGAGCTGGCGCAGGTTCAGGTGCAGACGGGTGACTTCGGGAGGGTTCATGGCGGGAGGCGGCTGCTTTGCTGATCGGAAAATCAGAACACCGATATGGTGATTGTGCGCTTTGATCTTTCAACCTGCGCCGTTACCATCGGCGCGAGCGCTGCCAGGCAAACGGGCTTCGGTGCCGCGGAAAGCGAGGAAACCCCCGTGTTCGAATCCCTGTCCAGCGCCCCCCTGCACGACGCCACCGCGACCTCCCCGCCCGGCTCGCGCGAGGTCAAGAACACCACCTGCTACATGTGCGCCTGCCGCTGCGGCATCCGCGTGCACCTGCAGGACGGCCGGCTGCGCTACATCGACGGCAACCCCGACCACCCGCTGAACCAGGGCGTGATCTGCGCCAAGGGCTCGTCGGGCATCATGAAGCAGTACTCGCCGGCGCGGCTCACGAAGCCGCTGCGGCGCAAGCCCGGCAGCGAGCGCGGCGCCGGCGACTTCGAGGCCATCTCCTGGGACGAGGCCTACAAGATGCTCGAAGAGCGGCTGGCGCAGATCCGCGCCACCGACCCGAAGCGCTTCGCCCTGTTCACCGGGCGCGACCAGATGCAGGCGCTCACGGGCCTGTTCGCGCGCCAGTTCGGCACCCCCAACTACGCGGCGCACGGCGGCTTCTGCTCGGTCAACATGGCCGCCGGCATGATCTACACGATCGGCGGCTCGTTCTGGGAGTTCGGCGGCCCCGACCTCGACCGGGCCCGGCTCTTCGTGATGATCGGCACCGCCGAGGACCACCACAGCAATCCGCTCAAGATCGCGATCAGCAAGTTCAAGCGCGCGGGCGGGCGCTTCGTCTCGATCAACCCGGTGCGCACCGGCTATTCGGCGATCGCCGACGAATGGGTGCCGATCCGCCCCGGCACCGACGGCGCGCTCATGCTCGCGCTCATCCACGAGCTGATCCGCACCGGGCTGTACGACCGCGACTTCATCGTGCGCTACACGAACGCGGGCCAGCTCATCGACGCCGACGAAGCCAGCGACAGCTTCGGCCTGCACGTGCGCGACCCCGGCAGCGACGAGGTCAACGCGATGTACCCGCAGAACAAGCTCTGGTGGGACCGCCACACGGGCGCGCCGGTCGCGACCCACACCGAGGGCGCCGACCCGCAGCTGCTGGGCAGCTTCACGCTGCCCGACGGCCGCGCGGTCAAGCCCGCGTTCGCGCTGCTGGCCGAGCGCGTCGCCTCCTACACGCCGGCCTGGGCCGAGGGCATCACCGGCATTCCCGAGGCGACGATCCGCCGCCTCGCCCACGAGATGGGCATGACGGCGCGCGACCAGCGCATCGAGCTGCCGATCGCCTGGACCGATTCCTGGGGCCGCGAGCACGACACCGTCACCGGCAACCCGGTGGCCTTCCACGCGATGCGCGGCCTGGCCGCGCACAGCAACGGCTTCCAGACCATCCGCGCGCTGGCGATCCTGATGTCGCTGCTCGGCACCATCGACCGGCCCGGGGGCTTTCGCCACAAGGCGCCGTTCCCGCGCGCGATCCCGCCCAGCGCCAAGCCGCCGAACCACCCGCGCGCGGTGCAGCCGAACAAGCCCCTGGCCGGGCTGCCGATGGGCTGGCCGGCCTCGCCCGACGACCTGTTCATCGACGACGAGGGCGCGCCGGTGCGGCTGGACAAGGGCTTCTCGTGGGAGCACCCGCTCTCGGTCCACGGGCTCATGCACAACGCCATCACCAACGCCTGGCGCGGCGATCCGTACCGCATCGACACCTTGATGATCTTCATGGCCAACATGGCCTGGAACTCGACGATGAACACGTCCGAGGTCCGAAAGATGCTCAACGACAAGGCAGAGGACGGCGAATACAAGATCCCCTTCCTTGTCGTCTGCGACGCCTTCCAGAGCGAGACCACGGCCTTCGCCGACCTCGTGCTGCCCGACACCACCTACCTCGAGCGCCACGACGTGATGTCGATGCTCGACCGCCCGATCTCCGAGTTCGACGGCCCGGTTGATGCCGTGCGCATCCCGGTGCTGCCCGTCACCGGCGAGTGCAAGCCCTTCCAGGAGGTGCTGGTCGAACTGGCCTCGCGCCTGAAGCTGCCCGCTTTCACCACCGCCGAGGGCGGACGCAAGTTCCGCGACTACCCCGACTTCATCACCCGCTTCGAGACCGAGCCGGGCTCGGGCATCGGCTACCTCGCGGGCTGGCGCGGCGCCGACGGCACCCAGTTCATGAAGGGCGAGCCGAATCCGCGCCAGTGGGAGATGTACGCCAAG
This sequence comes from Burkholderiales bacterium, assembly GCA_028868875.1. Taxonomy (GTDB): domain Bacteria; phylum Pseudomonadota; class Gammaproteobacteria; order Burkholderiales; family Burkholderiaceae_C; genus Rubrivivax. The sequence continues at coordinate 11,151 of JAGWTS010000057.1, forward strand.
AACAACTGCGTCTTCCATTACGAGCTGCCGCCGAGCTACCAGTACATGCGCAACTGGAACAAGGGCTACATGGAATGGGCGATGCGCACCCGGCTGCGCCGCTTCGGCGAGCCGGTGCTGATCCAGCTCTGGAGCGAAGAGCTGCAGAGCTTCCGCTCGGCGGCCCAGGGCAAGCGCGCCGGACGGCGCCCGCCCGAGCATCTGCGCGAGCGCATCGAACGCCATTTCGACCCGCTGCCCTTCTTCAGCCTGCCGCTCGAGGCGCTCGCCACCGACCTGCAGAAGTACCCGCTGGCCGCGGTCACGCAGCGGCCGATGGCGATGTACCACTCCTGGGATTCGCAGAACGCCTGGCTGCGCCAGATCCACGCCCACAACTACCTGATGGTGAACCCGAAGACGGCGCGCGCCGCGGGCATCGCCGACGGCGGCTGGCTCTGGGTCGAATCGCAATGGGGCAAGGTGCGCTGCATGTGCCGCACGACCGAGGCCGTCGAGCCGGGCACGGTCTGGACCTGGAATGCCATCGGCAAGGCCCAGGGCGCGTGGCAGCTCTCGAACGACGCGAACGAGTCGCGGCGCGGCTTCCTGCTCAACCACCTGATCTCGGAAGAGCTCGCGCACGGCTCGGGCCGGATCTCGAACTCCGACCCCATCACCGGCCAGGCCGGCTGGTACGACGTGCGGGTGCGCATCTACCCGGCGGCCGCCGGCGAGCCCGAGGAGACCTGGCCCCAGTTCGCGCCCCAGCAAAGCCCGCCCGGCGTCGTGGGCGGGGCGCGCCGGCTCTGGCAGGCGTTTCGCATCGGGCGCCTCGAATCCGCGCCGGGCAAGGGAGACCCATCATGACCCAGCTCGCCCTCGTCATCGACCTCAACGTCTGCGTCGGCTGCCACGCCTGCGTGACGAGCTGCAAGGAATGGAACACCTCGGGCGCCGCCGGCACCCTGGTCGATTTCAACCCCTACGACAAGGACCCGACCGGCACCTTCTTCAACCGCGTCCAGACCTTCGAGGTGGGCGAGTATCCGAACACGCAGACGGTGCATTTCCCCAAGTCCTGCCACCACTGCGAAGACCCGCCCTGCGTGCCGGTGTGCCCGACCGGCGCTTCGTACAAGCGCAAGGAAGACGGCATCGTGCTCGTCGACTACGACAAGTGCATCGGCTGCAAGTACTGCTCCTGGGCCTGCCCCTACGGCGCGCGCGAAGTCGACGAGGAGCAGAAGGTGATGAAGAAATGCACCCTCTGCGTCGACCGCATCAACGACCAGAGCCTGCCCGAGCGCGACCGCAAGCCCGCCTGCGTGCTCGCCTGCCCGACGAATGCGCGCCTGTTCGGCGACGTCCACGATTCGGAATCGGTGGTCTCCAAGGCGATCCGCGAGCGCGGCGGCTACGTCGCGATGCCCGAATGGGGCACCCACCCGGCGAATCACTACCTGCCGCGCCGGCGCAGCGATCCGGCCATCGCCGACGACCAGCTCCAGCGTGCCGACAACCCGCTGAAGAAGGACGGCCAGCTGCCGCGGCCGGCCAGCTCGGACCCGGCGCTCGACGACGTCACCTCCTGGTAACCCTCGACGAGGTCTCGAATTGAATCCCGCACTCTCGGTCGTCTTCCTCACCACCCTGGCCGGCTCCGCCCAGGGGCTGGTGCTCGCCTTGTTCGCCGCGGAATGGGCCCACCGCGTGCAGTGGCTCGACGGCGCGCCCGGCACCGGCCTCGTCGCCGCGGGCGCCTTCACGGCCGCGCTGCTCGCCACGGCGGGGCTCGTCGCGTCGTTCTTCCACCTCGGCCGGCCCGAGCGTGCCTGGCGCGCGGCGATGATGTGGCGCACCTCCTGGCTCTCGCGCGAGGTCATCGTGCTGCCCGGCTTCATCGCGCTGGCGCTGGCCTACGGCGCGGTGCAGCTCGTGCAGCCGGACTGGAGCTTCGAGGTCGGCCTGCTGGCCTCGTTCGCGGCGCTGCTGCTGTTCCTGTGCACCGGGATGATCTACGCCTGCATCCGCTTCCTGCGCGAATGGGCGACGCCGCTGACGCTCGTCAACTTCGTCCTGCTCGGCAGCGCCAACGGCTTCGCCATCGCCGCGGCGCTGGCCGCGAGCCTGGGCGCCCCGACCGGAGCGTTCTTCGCGTTCTACGCCCTGGGCCTCACGGTGGCGGGCTTCGTCGGGCGCTATGCGGCCTGGCGGCGCAACGCGGCGCTGGTGCCGAAATCGACGCTGCAGACCGCCATCGGCATCAAGCACCACCAGATCCGCCAAACCTCGCAAGGCTTCATGGGCGGCTCGTTCAACACGCGCGAGTTCTTCCACGGCCGCGGGCCGGCGACGATGGCGGCCTTGCGCCGGATCTGCGTCTTCGGCGCGTTCGTGGGGCCCGTGCTGCTGCTGGTCGCGGGCTATGCGCTGACATCGGCGCCGTTGTATGCCGCCGCGGCGCTCGTGCAATACCTGGGGCTGCTCGCCGAGCGCTGGCTCTTCTTCGCCGAAGCCCGGCACCCGCAGAACAACTACTACCAGTCGATGGCCTGAAGCCGCAACCTGCGCCACTTGGCGCCGCCGCGCCGGCTACCTGGTATTGCGCCAGCCCTTGCGCAACTCCTTGCCGACCGCGAGCATGAAGCGCAGGGTGTCCTGGGCCTCGGGGTCGCGCATCATCTGCCAGAGCCCGCCCAGGCCGCCGGCCGAGGGCGCGGCGCTGCGGCTCGCCGCCGCGGCCACGTCCATCGACTGCAGCACCTGCTGAAGGGTGGCCAGGCGTTCGCTCAGTTGCGGCAGCATGGTCGCCAGCTTGTCGAGCGAGCCGTTCTCGTTCAGCCCTTCGAGCATCTTGACGACGTTCTCGGCGCCGCCGCGGTTGAAGCGGTCGAGCAGCGAAAGCCCGTTGCCCACGGTCTCGGCCAGGCGCCCGACCATCTCGTCGGTGAGCGCATCCTCGGCCGAGCCGTAGAGCCGCGCGAGCTTGACGAGGCGGTGCAGGTCGCCGTTGTTGACCATCTCGGCCAGCGCCGGAATCGCCCGGTCGAGGCCGGCGCGGTTGATCTGGTCGAGCAAGCCCAGGCCGTCGCCCACCGCCTGCGACAGCCGGCCCACCATCTCGTCGGTGAGCGAGTCCTGCGCCGAGCTGTAGAGCCGCGCCACTTGCGAGAGCCGGTCGAAGTCGCCGTTGTTCGCCATCTGCGCCAGCGCCGGCAGCGCCCGTGCCAGCCCCGAGCGCGTGACCTGGTCCATCAGCTCCATCGCATCGCCCGCGGTCGAGGCGAGCCTTGACACCATCTCGTCGGTCAGCGCATCGCGCGCCGCCGCGATCACGCGCTCGACCTCGACATCGACCGTCCCACCCGCCTGCCCATTCGTGTTCATCTCAATCCTCCAATCCGGCCACCGCGAGGAGCGCGCTTCTCAAGCAGACGCCGCGGATCCGGCTCCGCCGGTCCGCTGGCGGTGCCCCCTTTGGCCACGAAGGGGCCACTCGTGGCCCTTGGGGGGAGCGCCGAAGGCGCTTCGGGGGGGATCACAGCAATCCGCGCGCGGAGATCCAGTAGAGCTTGTTGTAAGCCATCTTGAACCAGTGCACCGCCTTGGTCGGCGGCTTCGGGTCGGGCGGATTCAGGTAGTCGAACATCGCGTAGGTGGCGCGGTCCTTGCCGGCTTCGATGAAGCAGAACACCTTGCCGTCGTAGTCGCGCACCGGCGCGCCGAGCTTGACCAGCGCGGCGATGTTCTCGCCCAGCGCCTCGGCCTCGAAGTGGGCGGTGGAGCCGGCCTTGCTGATCGGCAGGTTGGTGGTGTCGCCGAGCGCGAAGACGTTCTTGCGCCCTTCCATGTTGAGCTGCTGGCGGTTCGTCGGAATCCAGCCGCCGGCGCCGAGCTTGTTCTTCTCGATGACCTCCATGCCGCGGTGCGCGGGAATCGACACCAGCAGGTCGTAGGGCGCGTCGGTGCCTTCCTCGCTCTTCACGACCTTGGCCGCGCCGTCGACCTCCTTGACGTTGAACAGCGTCTCGTAGGTGATGCCCAGGCGCTCGAATTCCGGCGCCGCCCATTTGGCGACGTTCTCGAGCGAGTGCACGCGCCCGATCGGGTAGGTGTAGTGCAGCTGCACCTTGTCGCGGATGCCCCGGTCCTTGAAGTAGTCGTGGAGCATGAAGGTGATTTCGAGCGGCGCCATCGGGCACTTGTGAGGCACGCCGACCGCGACGACGACGCGCCCGCCCTGGAATTCGCGCAGGGCGTGGAACATCTTGACCGCCGTGTCTTCGGTGTAGAAGGTCACCGAGTTCTCGGCCAGGCCGGGAATCAGCTCGGGCACCGGGCGCGAGCCGGTGGCGATGACGAGCACGTCGTAATCGTAGGTCTTGCCGCTCTTGGTCTTGACGCGGTTGTCGTCGAGCAGGAACTCCTCGACCGGGTCGACGAAGAGGCTGATGCCGGGCTCGAGCAGCGAGGCCTGGTCCTTGTACAACTCGTCGGGCGTGATGCGGCCCAGGGCGAGGTAGAGCAGCCCGGGCTGGTACATGTGGCGCTCGGAGGCCGTGAGCATCGTGATCCTGGCCTTGCCGGTCTTGAGCTCGGCGCAGAGCCGGCGCGCCAGGTTGTTGGCGAGAATGGTGCCGCCCATGCCGCCGCCGACGATCAGGATCTTCATGCTGTCTCCTCGTCCGGGGTTGCCCCCGCAGATGGTGATGGGGCTACTTCGTCTTCTTCACCGCAATGTGCCAGACCCCTGCTTCCTCGCGGGCGCCGAGGTATTCATGGCCGACCTTCTTGACCCATTCGGGCACGTCGGCGGCCGAGCCTTTGTCGGTGGACAGCAACTCGAGCTCGTCGCCGATCTGTGCGAGTTTGATCCAGCCGATGAGTTCCATCAAGGGTCCGGGGCAGAAGCTGCCGCGGGCATCGATCACTTTCTTTTCGGACATCGCTGTTGTCTCCATGTCTTCAGAACGTCCAGACCTGCGCATCGCGTGCGTCGTGGAGGAACTTGGTCAGGCCCATCGGCTCGGCGAGATAGGCCTCGAGCGCTTCGCGCTCGACTCCCATCACGTCCATGGCCATGGAGCAGGGGTGGATCTTCGCGTCGCCGAGTTCGACGGCGCTCTCGAACAGCGAGCGGAAGGGCGGCACCTTCTTGCCCGCCATCGATTCGCCGAACGGCCCTTCGGGCGGCGCCGGCTCGGTGTTGCCCTTCAGGAAGAGGGGAAGGGCGTTCATCGAGAGCAGGACGCTGACGGCATTGCCGCTCACTGCGCCCACCGAGGCCACCATCGCGGCCATCTGCAGCCGCTCGAGCGAGCCGGAAACCACGAGGATGCTGATGTTGCTGCCTGCCATGTTCATTCGCCTCGAGTCTGATTAAAAATCATAGCATTGCCCGATTCGATCGGGCCATGTTTTCTCACTCGAATTGCATCATCGAATCTGCCGGATACAACAAATCCCGACGCGACCGATTCGAGAGTCGCGAACAGGGGTGAATGGATCGATTCTTATCTTGCCTGTTGCACGCTCCCCGAAAACCGAATAGGTATTCCTCGTAATTCGGTTCGATATTTGCCGCTTTCTTCTCGCGCCCGAAATGTTACTCGTTCGCGCCGAAGAGGGTCAGAAGCGATGGCCCCAGGCGATGCCGAATTCGCGCTGGCGCATGCCGATGGTCTCGTTGCCGCCCACGCCCGGGCCCTGCAGTACGTTGAACAGCGACGAGCCGGCCACGCTCTGGCGCGGCGCGATCATCAGCGCGGCGCTGATCTCGTTCGCCGGGTCCAGGTTCCAGCTGAAGCCGGCGGTGTAGTGGGTGGTGACGACGCCGGGCGCGATGATGTTGAACGTGACGTTCTGGGCCGTCACCGGGTTGCTGCCGTGGTTGTATCCGGCGCGCAGGGTCCAGGCATCGGACACATGCCATTGCACGCCGAGCTTGAAGACGTCGATGTTCTTCCAGCCGAAGCCGGGGCCGCCAGCCGAGCCGAGCGCGGTCTGGTTCGTGCTCGGGTTGCCGACCGAGGCGATGCCGGCGTAGTCGATGCGCTCGTAGTCCAGCGCCAGGGTCAGTGCCGGCATCGGCGTGATCGCGATGCCCAGCGAGTAGTGCTGGGGAATGTCGAACTTGCCGCCGTCGGCGAACAGGCCCTGGTACTTGTCGAAGCGGCTCATGCTCATCTTGGGCGCCCAGGCCGCGCCGATCGACACCCAGTCGTTGAGGCGGCCGAGGTAGCCCAGGCGCAGGCCGACGCCGTGCGAATCGGCGTAGCCGTTGTTCGTGACCGAGCCCGCGGCGCCGGACAGGCCCGTGAACATCTGCAGGCCGTAGGCCTTGAAATGCTGGAATCCCAGCAGCAGCGAGATGCCCAGCGAATGCCGGTCGTTAAGCTTGAAGGCCGCGCTCGGCGCGATCACGAGCTGGCTCAGGTCGACGCCGAGCGAGCCGCTGCCGCACAGCATGTTCGCGGCGCCCTGGCCGCAGTTGAAGCTGCCCTGCGGATAGCTCGTGTTCATGCCGCCGTTGCCGTAGACGGTGAGGCCGACCGAGGCGTTGGCGCCGAGCATGCGGTTGTAGCCGAACTCGGGGATCAGGAACGAGGTGTTGCCGCTGGTGACGCTGCCGTCGAGCGTGGGAAAGCCGGCGCCGCTGCGGCTCGCGCTGCGCTCGGGCGAGAAGAGCGAGAGCCCGAGGTCCAGGCGCGAGCCGACCCACACGAGGCTCGCCGGATTGTTGGCGCCGCCCATCGCGTCTTCGGTCATCGCGACCGCGGCGCCGCCCATGCCGGAGGCCTTCATGCCGTAGCCGTCGGGGAAATAGCCGTTGGTGGCGAACGCGGCGCCGGCCGCGAAGAGAGCGCCCAGCGGGGCGAGCCTGGATGCCTTGCGAATCGCTTCCATTTTTGTCTCCGGTCGTTGTATTGATCGTTGCGGGCGGATGCCGTAGCGCTTTCCGGCGCCGGCATCGGCGTAGCTCAGGGCGGCCGGGCCGCGGCGGGCGTGACCGAAACCAGCACCGGCCGGTCGGCCAGGCCGATGACCTTTTGCGCGACCCCGCCGAGCCAGGCCTGGCCGAGCTTGTCGTCGCCGTGGCGGCCGATGACGACGAGGTCGGCACCCAGTTCCTGCGCGGCGGCGACGATCTGCTCGTGCGGGCGGCCGATGCGCATCAGCGCGTCGATCGCGACGCCGTGGCCGCGCGCCGCCGTCCAAGCGTTCTGCAAGGCGCGCTCGGCGCGCTGCATGGCCTCGGCCGCGGGCTCGGTGACGCAGATCACCGTCAAGGGCAGCCCGCACTCGGCGGCCACGCCCGCGGCGGCGGCCGCCGGACCCGTATCGCCACCTTGCGGATCCACCGCCACCAGCACGCGGCGCTGCCACATGCGCGCCTCGCGCGCCACGACGAGCACGCTGCAGGGCGCGTGCGCGACGACGCTGCGCACCATGTCGCCGACGAGCAGGTTGGCCAGGCGCCCGCGCCGGCCGCGGCGGCGGATGACGATGAGGTCGGCGCGCTGCTCGGCGGCCTCGGCGACGATCTCGGCATAGAGCTCGGGCCCGCGCCGCACCACCGCCTCGAGGCCGATGCCGGCGCTGTCGGCCTCGGCGCGCAGGGCCGCCAGGCGTGCTGCGGCCTCGGCCTCGGCACGCGCGGCCAGGGCCGGAGCCAGGGCTTCGAATTCGGGGTTGCTCGCGATCGGCAGCACCAGCCGCAGCGGCTGCCCGCAGCGCCGGCTGAGCGCGAAGGCCAGGGCCTCGGCGCCGCGGTCCTGCTCGCCGTGCTCGCTCGCCAGCAGGATGCGCTCGAAGGTCTGGCCCATTGCCGCCGTGCCTCAGGCCGTGTGGCGGGGCAGGCCCGCCGCGGCGATGACCATCAGCGCCGCGAGCGCGACGCACAAGCCCACCTGCATCCAGTCGCGCCGCCGCGCATGGGCCGGCACCAGCGCGAGCAGGCACAGCGGCGGGCCCGACACGAGCAGGGCGATGCCCAGCAGGTTCGCGAGGTCGCCCGCACTCGCCCGGCCGAGCCCGCCCCAGCCGGCGCGGGTGCCGCTCAGCGCCTGGAAGTGCGCCAGCGTGTGGCCCCACAAGGCGGGCAGGCGCTCGAAGGCAACGGTGGGCGGCAGCAGGCCGCCGATGCTGGCGCCGAATGCGGCGAGCAGCAGCAGCGCGCCGACGCGGGTCCAGACCTCGAGCAGGCGGGCGTAGGCGCGCTGCTCGTCGGCGGTGTCGAACGCGGACAGAAGCGGGGCGTCGTCGGGTTTCATTGCAGTCTCACAGCCTCGGCGACCGAATCAACGCTTCGAGCGGACGCCGCGGATCCGGCTCTGCCGGGCCGCTGGCGTC
>JAGWTS010000432.1 GCA_028868875.1 Burkholderiales bacterium
TACATGCGCCACATCGCGCGTTCGAGGTCCTTGCCGAGCCGGGTGCTGTCCTGCGTGCCCATGCGGCACCATTCGCTGCCGACACAGGTCTTCACGGTGCGCAGCGCTTTGGCATAGGCGTGGCCGCTGGGCATGCCGATGTCACGCCAGACGCTCGCCAGATCCTCCTTCTTCACCCCCAGCAGGTCGATGCGCTGGCCGCCCGTGACCTTGACGGTGGGGATCTTGTACTTGTCGACCACGTCGGCGATGCGGCGCAGCTCGGCGGCCGTGGTCTCCCCGCCCCACATGCGCGGCACCACGCTGTAGGTGCCGTCCTTCTGGATGTTGGCGTGGCTGCGCTCGTTGATGAAGCGGCTTTGCGGGTCGTCCCGCGCCTCTTTCGGCCAGCTGCTGATGAGGTAGTAGTTCAGCGCCGGGCGACAGCTCGCGCAGCCGTCGGGCGTCTTCCAGTTGAGGAAGGCCAGCACCTCGGCCATCGAGGTCAGGTGCTCCTTGAAGATCGCGTCGCGCACTTCCTGGTGGCTGAACTCGGTGCAGGCGCAGATCGGCTTCTTCTTCGGTGTCGCCGAATAGTCGCCGCCGGCCGAGAACATCAGCAGCTGCTCGACGAGGCCGGTGCAGGAGCCGCAGGAGGCGCTGGCCTTGGTGTGGCGGCGCACTTCCTCGATCGTGAACAAGCCACGGGTCTTGATGGCGCTGCAGATCGCGCCCTTGCTCACACCGTTGCAGCCGCAGACTTCGTCGCCGTCGGCCATCGCCGCGGCCTTGTTGTGGCCTTCGTGCCCGCTGTCGCCGATGTTCGATTCGCCGAACATCAGCTTGTCGCGAATGTCGTGCACGCTGCGCGCTTCGCGCAGCAGCTTGAAGTACCAGCTGCCGTCGACGGTGTCGCCGTAGAGGCAGGCGCCGACGAGCTTGTCGCCCTTGATGACGAGCTTCTTGTAGACCCCGCCGATGGGGTCCGACAGCACGATCTCCTCGCAGCCCGCGCCGCCCATGAAGTCGCCGGCCGAGAACAGGTCGATGCCGGTGACCTTGAGCTTGGTGCTGGTCTGGCTGCCGGTGTAGCGGCCGATGCCGAACTGCGCCAGATGGGTCGCGCAGACCTTGCCCTGCTCGAACAGCGGCGCCACGAGGCCGTAGGCGATGCCGCGATGCGCCGCGCATTCGCCCACCGCGTAGATGCGCGGGTCGGTCACGGTCTGCATCGTGTCGCTGACGACGATGCCGCGCTGGCACAGCAGCCCGCTGGATTCGGCCAGCGCCTGGTTCGGGCGGATGCCGGCGGCCATCACGACGAGGTCGGCCGGCACCTCGCTGCCGTCGGCGAAGCGCACGGCCTTCACCCGGCCGCCATCGTCGCCCCCGCCGCCGAGCAGCGCCTGGGTCTGGGCCCCGATCAGGAACTTCAGGCCGCGCTCTTCGAGCGACTTCTGCAGCAGCTTGCCCGCGGTGTCGTCGAGCTGGCGCTCCATGAGCCAGGGGGCGATGTGGACCACGCTCACCTTCATGCCGCGGCGCATCAGGCCGTTCGCGGCTTCGAGCCCGAGCAGGCCGCCGCCGATCACGACCGCGTGCTCGTACTTCGTCGCGGCGTCGATCATGGCCTCGGTGTCGGCGATGTCGCGGTAGGCGATCACGCCCTGCAGTTCCTTGCCCGGCACCGGCAGCAGGATCGGGTTCGAGCCGGTCGCGATGAGCAGGCGGTCGTACTCGGCCTCGGTGCCGTCTTCGGCGACGACGCGCCGGCGCGCGCGGTCGATGCGCGCCCCCTTCTTGCCCAGGTGCAGGCGGATGCCGTGGCGCTCGTACCAGGCCAGCGGGTTCAGCACGATCTGCTCCACGGTCTGCTCGCCCGCCAGCACCGGCGACAACAGGATGCGGTTGTAGTTGGGATGCGGCTCGGCGCCGAAGACCGTGATCTCGTAGAGATCGGGGGCGATCTTCAGCAGCTCTTCGAGCGTGCGCACGCCGGCCATGCCATTGCCGATCAGCACCAGCTTCATCTTCTTCATGGCGTTTGCTCCTTCGAATCGAAAGCGGAAAAGTCAGACCCGCACGGCGACAATCGCCGCATGAGCTTCGACGTGGACATCGGCTACGCCAGCCGGCGCGGGCCGCGCGAGCTCAACGAGGACTTCGGCGGCGTGCGCCGCGGGGCAGGCGAGGACGCGGCGCGCGGCCTCGTCGCCGCGATCGCCGACGGCGTCTCGGGCGGCGGCCTCGGCCTCGAAGCCGCGCAGACCACGGTGATGGGCCTGCTCGCCGACTATTTCGCCGCGCCCGCGACCTGGGAGACCAGCGTCGTGCTCGACCGCCTGATCGGCGCCCAGAACGCCTGGCTCGCCGACCACAACCGGCGCCGCAGCGGCGCCGCAGCGCTCACCACGCTCACCGCCTTGGCCTTGCGCGGCCAGACCTGGACCCTGGCCCATGTGGGCGACACCCGCGCCGCCCTGCTGCGCGCCGGCCCGGACGGCGACGAGTGGAGCCAGCTCAGCCAGGACCATGCCTTCGACCACCCCGACCAGCGCGGCCGCCTGACGCGCGCCGTGGGCCTGGACGACGTGGTGCGCCTCGACATCGCGCAAGGCGATATCCGCAGCGGCGACGTCTTCGTGCTCACGAGCGACGGCGTGCACGGCCGGCTGCGCGCCGCGCGCATCGCCGAGATCGTGCGCGCGGGCGATCCGCAGGCCGCGGCCGAGGCGCTGGCGCAGGCCGCGATCGACGCCGGCAGCCGCGACAACGCGAGCGCGCTCGTGATCAAGGTGCTGGGGCTGGATGCGCGCGAACTCGCCGACGAAATGGCCGACGCGCGCCGCCTGCCGCTGCCACCGCCCTTGAAGCTGGGGCAGCAGCTCGACGGCTACACCATCACCGCGCGCATCGCCGACACCGGCGTCAACCTGCTGTACCAGGCGCGCGATGCGGCCAGCGGCAAGCTGGTCGCGATCAAGGCGCTGAACACCGCGCGCGGCGCCGACGCCGAAGAGCTCGCGATGCTCGCCCACGAAGCCTGGCTCGGCCAACGGCTGGGCGAGGGCCCGGGCTTCGTGCGCGTCCATCCGAGGCGCGCCGATGCGAGCGCGGCCTACACCGTGTTCGACTGGCATCCGGGGCGCACCCTCGAACAATCGATCGAGGCCGGCGAGCGCGCGGCCGTGGCCGACGCGGTGGGCGCGGCCATCGAATGGACGCGGGCGCTGGCACGGCTGCACCGCCAGGGCGTGATCCACCGCGACATCAAGCCCGCCAACCTGCACCGCGGCGACGACGGGCATTGGCGCCTCCTCGACCTGGGCGCGGCGATCAGCGGCCGCGAAAGCGCGGCCCAGCGCGAACTGCGCGCCGGCACGCCGAGCTACATGAACCCCGAGCAATGGCAGGACGGTGGCCGCGCCGACCCCGGCAGCGACCTGTTCGCGCTCGGCGTCACGCTTTACCGCTGGCTCGGGGGTCGACTGCCTTACGGCGAGATCGAGCCCTGGCAGACCGGCGGCTACCGGCGCGACCCGCAACCGCTCTCGCGCCTGCGGCCCGATGTGCCGATCTGGCTCGACCACTGCGTCGCCAAGGCCGTGGCGCGCGACCCGGCGCAGCGCTTCCAGACGGCGGAAGAACTGCTGCTCGCGCTCGAACGCGGCGCCGCGCGCCCGCTCGGGCCCACCGCACCGACGCCCTTGATGCGGCGCGACCCACAGGCCTTGTTGAAGGCAGCGCTCGTGGTCTCGCTGCTGTTCAACGCGTTGCTGGTGATCTGGCTTCTGTTCCTGCCCCGGTAACGACGATCCCCCCCGAAGCTCAGGCGCCGTGCCCGGCCGCTGGCAGGCGGCCGGGCCCGCGGCAGGCACAAGACCGCTGTCGCGCTCTTGTGTCCGGCCGCAGCCCCCGGGGGGGCACCGCCAGCGGACCGGCAGAGCCGGATCCGCGGCGGTCGCTGGAAGCGAGGGCAGCGTGCTCATTGCGCTTCAGCCAACGCGCCGAACTGCAGCGCCCGGAGCCGGAGCGCGCATCTCGACCACCGGCGCCGGCTTCGCGCGTCCGCCCTTCTCGGCCCAGGTGCGGGTCCAGCGGATCTGCATCAGCCGCAGCATCGCGAACATCAGCAGCGCAAGCGCGGTGAAGGCGAG
>JAGWTS010000058.1 GCA_028868875.1 Burkholderiales bacterium
GCCGTCAGCACCGAGTACCTCGAGGACGACGAGCCGGCCTCGCTGCCGACCTACCGCGCCTACTACCCGACGCCGGCGACGCTGCACGAGACCTGGCGCCGCGTCATCGACAACTTCCGGCTCGAACGCGAATTCGAGGATCTCGAGCGCGACCTCGGCGACCTGCTCGCGGCCATGCACGCCCAGCTCGGTGCGCTGCGCCCGCGCGCGAATTTCCAGATCCAGGTGCTGACGAGCCTGTTCTTTCGCAACAAGGGCGCCTACGTCGTCGGCAAGATCATCAACGGCTTCGTCGAAACGCCGTTCGCGCTGCCCATCCTGCACGGCGAGCGCGGCGGCCTCGTGATCGACGCGGCGCTGTTCGGCGAAGACAGCCTGCTGATGATCTTCAGCTATGCCCGCGCGTATTTCCTCGTCGAGATGGAAGTGCCCTCGGCCTACGTGCAGTTCCTGCGCTCGCTGATGCCGCGCAAGCCGCGCGCCGAGCTCTACAACGCGATCGGACTGCAGAAGCACGGCAAGAACCTGTTCTACCGCGACTTCCTTGCCCACCTGCGCCACAGCAGCGACCGCCTGCGCATCGCGCCCGGCATCAAGGGCATGGTCATGCTGGTGTTCGACCTGCCGTCGTTTCCCTACGTGTTCAAGGTCATCAAGGACTTCTACCCGGCGCCCAAGGAGACGAGCCGCGAGCAGATCAAGGGCAAGTACCTGCTCGTCAAGCAGCACGACCGGGTCGGGCGCATGGCCGACACGCTGGAATACAGCAACGTGGCGTTTCCGCGCCAGCGCTTCGACGAAGAGCTGGTGGCCGAGCTGAAGCACTACTGCCCGAGCGTGGTCGAGGAAGACGGCGAGATGCTCGTGATCCGCCACGTCTACATCGAGCGGCGCATGATTCCGCTGAACATCTACCTGCAGGAAGCGGCACCCGAGCAGGTGGCGCATGCGGTGGTGGAGTACGGCAACGCGATCAGGGACCTGGTGGCGGCGAACATCTTCCCCGGCGACATGCTGTGGAAGAACTTCGGCGTGACGCGTCGCGGCAAGGTCGTGTTCTACGACTACGACGAGATCGAGTACATCACCGACTGCAACTTCCGCCGCGTGCCCGAGCCGCGCAACGAAGAGGAAGAGATGTCGGGCGAGGTCTGGTACCGCGTCGGTCCTAAGGACGTGTTTCCCGAGACCTTCGGCCCCTTCCTGCTCGGCAACGCCGCGGTGCGCGAGGTCTTCATGGCGCACCACGCCGAGCTGCTCGACGCCGGCTTCTGGCAGGCGCACCAGGAGCGCATCCGCAACGGCCACGTGCACGACGTGTTCCCCTACGAACCGGGGGCGCGCTTCGCGGTGCGGCGTCAAAATGCAAGCCGTTCCACCCCGCAGGAGATTCAACATGGCTGATTCCATCGTCATCGCCGCCGCGGCGCGCACCCCCATCGGCGGCCTGCTCGGCGACTTCGCTTCCTTGCAGGCCTGGGAGCTCGGCGCGGTCGCGATCCGCGCCGCGGTCGAGCGCGCCGGCGTTCCCGGCGACGCCGTCGACGAAGTGCTCTTCGGCAACTGCCTGATGGCGGGCCAGGGCCAGGCCCCGGCACGTCAGGCGATGCGCAAGGCCGGGCTGCCCGACAGCACCGGCGCCGTGACGCTGTCCAAGATGTGCGGCTCGGGCATGCGCGCGGCGATGTTCGCGCACGACATGCTGCTCGCCGGCAGCGCCGAGGTGATGGTGGCCGGCGGCATGGAGAGCATGACCAATGCGCCGCACCTCGTCTTTGCGCGCAAGGGCGTCAAGTACGGCGCCACGTCGCTGTACGACCACATGGCGCTGGACGGCCTCGAAGACGCCTACGAGCGCGGCAAGGCAATGGGCGTGTTCGCCGAGCAATGCGTCGCCAAATACGGCTTCAGCCGCGAGGCCCAGGACCAGTTCGCGATCGCCTCCACGCAGCGCAGCAAGGCCGCCAACGAGAACGGCGCATTCGCCTGGGAGATGGCGCCGGTGACCTTGTCCGGCAAGAGCGGCGACACCGTCATCAGCCGCGACGAGCAGCCCTTCAAGGCCCGGCTCGACAAGATCGCCGGCCTCAAGCCCGCGTTCAAGAAGGACGGAACGATCACCGCGGCGACCTCGTCGAGCATCTCCGACGGCGCCGCGGCGCTGGTGCTGATGCGCGAATCGACGGCGGCGCGGCTGGGCGCGAAGCCGATCGCGCGCATCGCCGCCCATGCCGTGCACGCCCAGGCGCCCGACTGGTTCACGACCGCGCCGGTGGGCGCGATCCAGAAAGTGCTGAAGAAGGCGGGCTGGCAGGGGCCCCAAGTCGACCTCTGGGAAGTCAACGAGGCCTTCGCCGCGGTGACGATGGCGGCGATGGCCGAGTTCAAGCTCGACCACGGCATCGTCAACGTCAATGGCGGCGCCTGTGCGCTGGGGCATCCGATCGGCGCCTCGGGCGCGCGCATCGTCGTCACCTTGCTCGGCGCCTTGCGCCAGCGTGGTGCCAAGCGCGGCGTTGCGGCGCTGTGCATCGGCGGCGGCGAAGCGACGGCGCTGGCGCTCGAGATGCTCTGATCCGCGCCAGGTGGTGGGCAGTCTGCTTCCCGGCCCGAGCGGCCTCGCGCTGTTCGCGAGCGCGGTCTTCGTCCTCAACGCGACGCCGGGGGTGGATTTCCTGCTCACCGTCGCGCGCACGCTGCAAGGCGGCGTGCGTGCCGGGCTGGCGGCTGCACTGGGCATCAACGCCGGCTGCGTCGTCCATGCGCTGCTGGCTGCGGGCGGCCTGGCGGCCTTGCTCGCCTCGACCCCGCAGGCCTTCGCCTTCATTCAATGGGGCGGGGCGGGCTATCTGGCCTGGCTCGGCATCGGCTTGCTCCGGCGCGCCTGGGCGCACTCCGAGCCGATCGCAGCGGGCCTGCCCGCGGCGGCGCCGGTTCGCAGCCGGGCCGACGACCTGCGCACCGGCTTCCTGACCAACGTGCTCAACCCCAAGGTGGCGCTGTTCTTCCTCGCCTTCCTGCCGCAGTTCGTGCCGGCGGCCTCGCCCAGCCATGCGGGCTCGTTCCTGCTGCTCGGCGCCTGGTTCGTCGCCCAGAGCCTGCTGTTTCTCGTCGCCGTGGTGCTCGTCGCCTCGCGCTTGGCGAAGCTGCAGGGGCCGCCGGCGCTGCGGCGGGCGCTGAACGCGGCCGGCGGACTGCTGTTTGTGGCACTCGCGCTGCGGCTGCTCGCGGCAAGGCCGGCGGGCACTTGATGGAAGCCCGCAACGTGCTGGTCGTGGGGGCCTCGCGCGGCATCGGGCTCGAGTTCGTGCGCCAGTACCGCGAGCAAGGGGCGCGCGTGACGGCGACGGCTCGCAGCGACGACGGGTTGGCGCGCCTGGTCGCGCTCGGCGCCGTGGCGCTGCGCCTGGATGTGGCGACGGCCGAAGGCGCCTCGGCGCTCGCCTGGCCGATCGACGGCGAGGCCTTCGACTGCGTGATCTACTGCGCCGGGTTCTACGGACCGCGCACGAGCGGCTTGCAGGCACCGACGCAAGACGATTTCGACGCCGTGATGCACACCAACGTGCTGGGCGCGATGCGCGTGCTGCCGCAGATTGCCGACGCGCTGGCGCCGGGTGCGCGGCTGGCGCTGATCTCGTCGCGCATGGGCTCGATCGGACTGCGCCGGAGTCCGGACGGCTGGCTTTATCGCGCCTCGAAGGCGGCGCTCAACTCGGTGCTCGCCGACGCCGCGCTGGCGTTCGCCGGGCGCGCCGTATGCGTTGCCCTGCACCCCGGCTGGGTGAAGACCGCGATGGGCGGCGCGGGCGCCGAACTCGATGTCGGTGCCAGCGTCGCGTCGATGCGGCGAACCCTGGCGGCGCTGGGCGCGGCGGACAACGGCCGCTTCCTGAACCACGACGGCCAGGCGCTCGCCTGGTAAGGATCAGACTCATGAAGCTCGATGAAGACCACCGCGCGGTGCAGGACGCCGTGCGCAGCTACGTGCAGGCCGAGATCGCGCCCCATGCCGCGGCCTGGGACAAGACGCACCAATTCCCGGCCGCGCAGTTGAAGGGCCTGGCGGCGCTGGGCTGCTACGGCGTCGCGGTGCCCGCCGAATGGGGCGGCGCCGGGCTCGACTACCTGGCGCTCTCGCTCATCCTCGAAGAGATCGCGGCCGGCGATGGCGCGACGAGCACGGTGGTGAGCGTCAACAACTGCCCCGTCTGCTCGATCCTGATGGCCTTCGCCGACGACGATCAGAAGCGGCGCTTCCTCGTTCCGCTGGCGCGCGGCGAGATGCTGGGCGCCTTCTGCCTGACCGAGCCGCATGTCGGCTCCGAGGCCGGCGGGCTGAAGACGAGCGCGAAGCGCGATGGCGACTATTACGTGTTGAACGGCGTCAAGCAGTTCATCACCAGCGGCAAGAACGGCGACCTCGCGATCGTGATGGCGGTGACCGAGCCGGGGGCCGGCAAGAAGGGCATCAGCGCCTTCGTCGTTCCCACGAAGACCCCCGGCTACGAAGTGGCGCGCATCGAGGACAAGATGGGCCAGCACGCGAGCGACACGGCGCAGATCCGCTTCGACAACTGCCGCGTGCCGGCGGCGAACCGGCTCGGCGCCGAAGGTCAGGGGTTGAAGATCGCCTTGTCGGGGCTCGAAGGGGGACGCATCGGCATCGCCTCGCAATCGGTCGGCATGGCGCGCGCGGCTTTCGAGGCGGCTCTCGCGTACAGCAAGGACCGCACGAGCTTCGGCAAGCCGATCTTCGAGCACCAAGCGGTGCAGTTCAAGTTGGCCGAAATGGCAATGAAGATCGAGGCGGCGCGGCAACTCATTCACCACGCGGCGAGTTTGAAGGACGCCGGGCTGCCTTGTCTGAAAGAGGCGGCGATGGCCAAACTGTTCGCGAGCGAGATGGCCGAAGTGGTTTGTTCTGCGGCAATTCAGGTCTTCGGCGGGTATGGCTATGTGAGCGACTTTCCGGTGGAGCGGATTTACCGGGACGTGCGGGTGTGCCAGATCTACGAAGGGACGAGCGAGGTGCAGAAGATCTTGATCGGGCGGGCTTTGGCTTGA
Source organism: Burkholderiales bacterium (assembly GCA_028868875.1). Taxonomy (GTDB): domain Bacteria; phylum Pseudomonadota; class Gammaproteobacteria; order Burkholderiales; family Burkholderiaceae_C; genus Rubrivivax. Next base: position 5,068 of record JAGWTS010000058.1, read on the forward strand.
GCTTGCTTCATTGCGATGGGTTCAGCGCATCGCGGCAGGCGGCAAGCCGTCGTCCGCTCAACGGGGGCGGTCGCCGCCGGCGCGGCGACTTCGCTGCGGTGCTCGGACCAAGGGCGCGTCGCGCAACTCGCTCCGCGACCTTCGGTCGCTGCGCTCGAACATGCGCGCCGAGTCAGTTGACGAAGCGCGCTCACGCGCGCCGCCCTTGGCCCTGCGCTCCTCGCCGCCCCCGATTCGCTGCCGGCGGCTTGCCGCCTGCCGCGAGTTCCACCAGCAGTGGCGTGCGGTTTGGTGATGTACCGCTATCCGCGCGTGAGCTTGAGGTTGCGTGCAAGTTCTGTGCTGTTGACTACGGGCTCAAGGCGCCACGATGACGAGGCGAGGGAAGTAGTTCTTGTAGGGTGCCGGATCGCGAGTCAGCACGCTTAGATTCGCCACTGCGGCGTGGGCGCCGATGTAGAAGTCCGCCATGGGCTTCTGCTTCGATCCGCCGCGCCGCCGATACGTCGCGAACGCTGTGGCAGTCAGGGATGCGGCTGCCCATGGGAGGGGGCTGCGCAGCGTTTCGTACACGTCCAGAAGCGCGTCGAGTGCATCGACGTCGGGCCCCGGGACCAGTAGTTCGGTGTAGACGATCAGGTTGACGTGGAGCGGGGCGCGTTCACTAAGCCTCTGAAGTTGCTCGACGGCCCATTCGTTCCAGGGACTCGTCGCGTCGATGCAGTCGACCCAAACGTTGGTGTCGACCAGCGTCCCTGCGATGCCGTCGTATTCGGCGAGGCTAGCGCCGACCACGGCGATTCACGGGTGGTGCGGCTTCGTCGCCGCGGAGAAAGGCCATGATTTCGTCAGCGCCGAACTGCTTGAACTCCGGCTTCATGCTGCTTCTGACGCGGGCCGCGGCGGCGCGCAACTTGGCCCGCCGATCTTGCTTGACCGATGTGCCGACGGGCGTGATGACGATCTTGCTGCCTTCCATGCTGAACGACACCTCGCTTCCCGGCGCCACGCCGGCGGCGACGCGAATGTGCTTGGGGATCGTGACCTGACCCTTCTCCGTGACTTGCATGCTCGCCTCTGAAAAGTAAGAAATCGAAGTAGGAAGCGTACCCTGAGGGTGGTGAAACCGCAAACTGCGGTGTCTGGCAGCGCCGGCCTTGCTGCGACGCTGTCCCCCGAACGGGGGCCAAGACTTACGCCCGCGGCCTCGCCGGCAAATAAATCCGATCCGCATACGTCGCCAGCCACTGCGGTCTGAACGCTACGAAGATCGCCACCATCATTCCGCACAGCCAGGCATCGCCCCAGGCCGCCAGGCAGCGCCCGAGCATGAGGTCGGAAGCCGTGGTGCCGGTGGGCACCGGGTGCAGCCAGACCGAGGCCACCGCGGCCAGCATCTCGGAGACCGCGGTGACGAAGAACCCGCGCCCCAGGATGTAGACGAAAAGATGGTGCGGCAGCCAGCGCCGCACCGCGGCACCCAGCGTCATCGCGATCGTCGCCGGCACGAACCCGAGCCAGACCAGGCGCGCCAGCATTTCGGCCGGGGCGAGTCCGGCCAGCAGCATCGTCAGCAGCGCCACCGGCAGCAGGGTCAGGATGGCGAGCGGCCAGCCCAGCATCAGCAGCAGCAGGCAGGCGCCCGAGAGGGGCTGCGCCAGCGGCTCGGCGACGTAGCGGTCGGCGCCCCAGAAGATCGGCAGCAGGGCGCTCCAGGCGATCCAGGGCCAGGGCGGGCCGGCGGCGTCGAGGGCGCGCCAGGGCCTCAGGGCGAGGGCGGCGGCGACCGCCGCGAGGGCCAGCGAGGCATCGATCCAGAGCATCATGGCATGCTACGCGACCCGTAGAATTGACGTTGACGTAAACGTCAATCGACCCTGATCGGCCGGCCGAGGAGACCGCAAGCCATGCCCGCACTCGCATCGAGACTCAATCCGCGCTCGGACGACTTCAAGGCGAATTCGCTCGCGATGCGCACGCTCGTCGGCGACCTCAACGCCCAGCTCGCGCTCATCGCCGAAGGCGGCGGCGCGGCCGCGCGCGCCAAGCACGTGGCCCGCGGCAAGCTGCTGCCGCGCGAGCGCGTCGAGATGCTGCTCGACCCCGACACGCCCTTCCTCGAGATCGGCGCGCTCGCCGGCCACGGCCTGTACGACGGTGCGGCGCCGGGCGGCGGCCTCATCGCCGGCATCGGCCGCGTCGCCGGCGTCGAATGCATGGTGGTCTGCAACGACGCCACCGTGAAGGGCGGCACCTATTTCCCGGTCACCGTCAAGAAGCACCTGCGGGCGCAGGAGATCGCGGCCGAGAACCGCCTGCCCTGCATCTACCTCGTCGACTCGGGCGGCGCCAACCTGCCGAACCAGGACGAGGTCTTTCCCGACCGCGAGCATTTCGGGCGCATCTTCTACAACCAGGCCCAGATGTCGGCGCAGGGCATCGGCCAGATCGCGGTCGTGATGGGCTCGTGCACCGCCGGCGGCGCCTACATGCCGGCGATGAGCGACGAGACCATCATCGTCAAGAACCAGGGCACGATCTTCCTCGGCGGCCCGCCGCTGGTGAAGGCCGCCATCGGCGAAATCGTGAGCGCCGAAGACCTGGGCGGTGGCGATGTCCACACCCGCCTGTCCGGAGTCGCCGACCATCTGGCCGAGAACGACCTGCACGCGCTCTCGCTCGCGCGCGCCGCGGTCGCCAACCTGAACTGGCGCAAGGCCGGGCAGATGCGGCTGGCCGCGCCGCGCGCGCCGCTGTTCGATCCGGCCGAGCTGCACGGCGTCATCCCGAGCGATGCGCGCAAGTCCTACGACGTGCGCGAGGTCATCGCCCGCCTCGTCGACGCCTCCGAGTTCGACGAGTTCAAGGCACGCTACGGCACCACCCTCGTCACCGGTTTCGCCCACATCGAGGGCATTCCGGTCGGCATCGTCGCCAACAACGGCATCCTGTTCTCCGAGAGCGCGCTGAAGGCCGCGCATTTCATCGAGCTGTGCTGCCAGCGCCGCGTGCCGCTCGTCTTCTTGCAGAACATCACCGGCTTCATGGTCGGGCGCAAGGTCGAGGCCGACGGCATCGCCAAGCACGGCGCGAAGATGGTGACGGCGGTGGCGACGGCGACGGTCCCGAAGTTCACCGTCATCATCGGCGGCAGCTTCGGCGCCGGCAATTACGGCATGTGCGGCCGCGCCTACAGTCCGCGCATGTTGTGGATGTGGCCCAACGCCCGCATCAGCGTCATGGGCGGCGAGCAGGCGGCGAGCGTGCTGGCCACCGTGCGTCGCGACGGCATCGAGGCCAAGGGCGGGCAATGGTCGGCGGAGCAGGAGGCGGCCTTCAAGCAGCCCATCCTCGATCAATTCGCGCAGCAGGCGCATCCGTATTTCGCCAGCGCCCGGCTTTGGGACGACGGCGTCATCGACCCCGCCGACACGCGCCGCGTGCTCGCCCTGGGCTTGTCGGCGAGCCTGAATGCGCCCATCCCCGAGAGCCCGAAGTTCGGCCTCTTCCGGATGTGATGGGCGGCGTCTGCACCAGTCCCGCCCGCGGTCCCTGGCGCAAGCCGAGGGCGCGCCGTGCGACGCCCGCCGCGGCACCGCGCGGCGGTCTCCGTGCCACGGCGCCTGACGCATGACTCAAGGGCAAGAAATGCTGCAGGATGTTTCGCTGCCCGAGGCGCGATGCGGTGCACCCGCCGATGAGGTGAGGCTGGGCTGCCGCCAAGGGCCCGGTGGCAGGGGTTACAGGTATGGCGCGCCCCGCGAACGCCCGGGGCGCGGCGCGCGCATACTGACCCTCGACGGCGGCCCGATCCGCGGCGGTCGCCAGAAGAATCGAGCCGGGCGCGGCGAGGCGCCGGGACAAACTGAATCAGGCATGCAACGCATCGAAATCCGCCCCTTCGCCGCGCGCGATTCCTTCGAGGCGCTGACGCGACTCCTGCACCTGGGCTATGCACCGCTGGCTGCTGCCGGAATCGACCTGGCCGCGTCCACGCAAAGCGCCGCGACGACGGCACGACGCGCCGCCGAGGGCCAGTGTTTCGTCGCCGAAAGCGCGGGCCAGATCGTCGGCACGGTGACGGTCTGCGGGCCTTATTCCGCGGCCGAAACGCAATGGGCCTCGGCGCCGCGCGAGTTCCGCGAGCGCGACACGGCGCATTTCCACCAGTTCGCGGTCCATCCCGCGCTTCAGGGCCAGGGCCTGGGGCGGCGCCTCGTGGCCTGCGCCGAACGCTGGGCCCTGCAGCACGGCTACCGCCACATGGTGATCGAGGCCGCCGAGCCGGCCGAGGAACTGTGCGCGCTGTACGCCCATCTGGGGTACGCCGAAACGGCCCGCGTGGCATGGCCGGGCCTGCGCCATCGCAGCCTGATCATGCGCAAGGCGCTGGACCGTTCGCCCTTGCGCGATCAGTTGCAGATGCTCGCGCGCTACAACCTGTGGGCCACGCGCCGGCTCTACGAGCAGGTCGATGACTTGTCCGAGGCCGACTACAGGCGCGCCGCGGGCCTGTTCTTCGGCAGCGTGCACGGCACGCTCAACCATCTGCTGGTGGGCGAACACCTGCTGTGGCGCGTGCGCTTCGCCGAAGGGCATTCGCCGAAGCTGGCCCTGGACGCCGAGGCCGAGCCCGACCGCGCGCGGCTGCGCGAGCGTCTGGTCGAAGGCGCGCTCGCCTGGCTGCCGCTGATCGAGGTCTGGCCCGAGGCGCGCCTGCACGGCCGGCTCGAATACCGCAGCACCTCGGGGCGCGAGATGAACCTGCCGTTCGCGGCCACGCTGACCCATGTCTTCAACCACGGCAGCCACCACCGGGGCCAGATCACGGCGGCGCTGACGGCCATGGGCCGGCCCTGCCCCGAGCTCGACCTCGTCGCCATGCTGCAGCAGGAGGCTTGATGCCCACCTCGAGCACGATCGAGATCCACCGCCCTTCGGCGCGCGTGGCCGAGGTCTGGCTGAACCGGCCGGAGGTGCGCAACGCCTTCAACGACGAGGTGATCGCCGAGCTGACCGCAGCCTTCCGCGGCCTCGGCGCCGACCCGGCCTTGCGCGCCATCGTCCTCGGCGGGCGCGGCAAGGCCTTTTGCGCCGGCGCCGACCTGAACTGGATGCGGCGCATGGGCGCCTACAGCTGGGCCGAGAACGAAGCCGACGCGGCGCGCCTGGCCGAGATGCTCTGGACCCTCTACAGCTGCCCGGTGCCCGTGGTGGGCCGCATCCACGGCGACTGCTATGCCGGCGGCGTCGGGCTGGCTGCGGTCTGCGACCTCCTCGTCGCCGCCGAAGGCATGCATTTCTGCCTCAGCGAAGCGCGTCTCGGGCTGATGCCGGCGACGGTCGGGCCCTACGTCGTCAAGGCGCTGGGCGAGCAGGCCTCGCGCCGCTATTTCGTCAGCGCCGAGCGTTTCGGTGCGGCCGAGGCGAAGGCGCTCGGCTTCGTCCACGAACTGGTCGCCCCTTCGGCTTTGGACGCCCGGCTGGGCGAGATCGTCGCGGCGCTGGCCGCGAACGGCCCGCAGGCCTTGCGCGCGAGCAAGCGCCTCGTGCAGGACCTGGCCGGCCGCGCCATCGACGCCGAGCTGCGCGCCGAGACCGCGCGCCGCATCGCCGACATCCGCTCCGGCGCCGAAGGGCGCGAAGGCGTGGCGGCATTCCTCGACAAACGCGAACCGGAGTGGCGATGACACTGGACACGACCCATTTGATCGCGATCGCGGCCGCCCTGGGCTGGGCCAGCGGGCTGCGGCTTTACGCCGTGCTCTTCCTCACCGGCCTGGCGGGCTATCTCGGCTGGGTGCCTTTGCCCGAAGGCCTGAAGCTGCTGCAGAACCCGCTCATGCTCGGCGCGAGCGGGCTCATGCTGGTGCTCGAATTCTTCGCCGACAAGATCCCCGGCGTCGACACGGTCTGGGATGCCTTGCACACGGTGATCCGCATCCCCGCCGGGGCCGCGCTCGCGGCTTCGGTGTTCGGCGGCGATTCGTCGACCTGGACCACGATCGCGGCCTTGCTCGGCGGCACGCTCGCGGCGACCTCGCACGCCGCGAAGGCGGTGACGCGGGCGGCGGCCAACACCTCGCCCGAACCGTTCTCGAATGTCGCCCTGTCGCTCGCCGGCGATGCCGCCGTGCCTTCGATGCTGTGGCTGTCCTGGGCCCATCCCTGGGGCTTCTTCGCCGCACTCGCGCTGGCGCTGGTGGTCGCGCTGCTGCTGATCGTCCTGCTCGGGCGCTTCGTGCGCGCCGTGCTCGAGCGCCTGGCGCCGCGCCGCCTCGGCGCCGCCTGAAGGAAAGCCCCCTCCGATGTTCAGCAAGATCCTCATCGCCAACCGCGGCGAAATCGCCTGCCGCGTCGCAGCCACCGCGCGCCGCCTGGGCGTGCGCACGGTCGCCGTCTACTCCGATGCCGACGCCGACGCGCGCCACGTCCAGGCCTGCGACGAAGCGGTGCGCGTGGGCGCGAACGCGCCGCGCGACAGCTATCTGCAGTGGCAGCGCATCATCAACGCCGCACTCGCTGCGGGCGCGCAGGCGGTGCATCCGGGCTATGGCTTCCTGAGCGAGAACGAGGACTTCGCGCGCGCCTGTGCCGCGGCCGGCCTCGTCTTCATCGGCCCGCCGCCCGAGGCCATCGCCAGCATGGGCAGCAAGTCGGCGGCGAAGGCGCTCATGGCCGAGGCCGGGGTGCCGCTCGTGCCCGGCTACCACGGGCGCGACAACGATCCAGAATTGCTCGCGGCCGAGGCCGGGAAGATCGGCTACCCGGTGCTGATCAAGGCCAGCGCCGGAGGCGGCGGCAAGGGCATGCGCCGGGTCGACCGCGCGGCCGATTTCGCCGCTGCGCTCGCCTCCTGCCAGCGCGAAGCCCGGGCCAGCTTCGGCGACGACCAAGTGCTGGTCGAGCGCTACGTGCTGCGGCCGCGCCACATCGAGATCCAGGTCTTCGCCGACAGCCAGGGCCAGTGCATCCACCTGAACGAGCGCGACTGCTCGGTCCAGCGCCGCCACCAGAAGGTGCTGGAAGAAGCGCCGGCGCCGGGCATGAGCGCGGCGCGCCGGGCCGAGATGGGCGCGGCGGCGGTGGCGGCGGCGCGCGCGGTGGGCTATGTGGGCGCCGGCACGGTCGAGTTCATCGCCGAAGAGCTCGACGACGGCGACCTGCGCTTCTACTTCATGGAGATGAACACCCGGCTCCAGGTCGAGCACCCGGTGACGGAGGCCATCACCGGACTCGACCTCGTCGAATGGCAGTTGCGCGTCGCCTGTGGCGAGCCCCTGCCCAAGCGCCAGGACGAGATCGAGATCCGCGGCCATGCCATCGAAGCCCGCCTCTGCGCCGAGAACCCCGAGTCCGGCTTCCTGCCCGCCACCGGTGACCTGCAGGTCGTGCGCTGGCCGCGCCACGTCGAGTTCGAGCGCAGCGAGGCGCTGCCGCGCGTCGACACCGGCTTCGGCGAGGGAGATGCCGTCAGCCCCTGGTACGACTCGATGATCGCCAAGCTCATCGTCTGGGGCGCCGACCGCGCCCAGGCGCTGGCGCGGCTCGATGCGGCGCTGCGCGACACGCACCTCGTCGGCGTCGCGACCAACGTCGCCTTTCTGCGCCGCGTCGTCGCGAGCCGCTCGTTCGCGACCGCCGAGCTCGACACCGCGCTCATCGAGCGCGAACACGCCGCCTTGTTCGAGGCGCCGCCGCTGGAGGCTGGGCTCGTCGCCGCCGCCATCGTCGCCCACGAGCGTGCGGCCGAGGCGGCGCGCGAAGGCCCCGACCCCTGGTCACGGCGCGACGGTTGGCGCCTGTACGGCGGCGCGCGCCGACGCTTCGAGCTCGAACTGCAGGGGCGGCAGCAGACGGTGGCGGTAGAACGCCGCCATGACGGTTCCACCGAGCTTGCGATCGGCGAGCAGCGCTGGCCTTTCGAGTCGCGCGCGCTCGGCGACGGTTGCCACGACCTGCGCCTGGGCGAGGCGCGCGTGCGCCTGGCGGTCTACGGCCAAGGCGAGCGCTATGCCGTCTTCGCCCCCGGCGGCAGCGCCCTGGCGCGCGAAATCGACCCGGTGGCGCACGCCGGCGACCAGGCCGGCGCCGGCGGAGGGCTCACGGCGCCGATGCCGGGCAAGGTCGTGGCTTTCATGGCGCGCCCGGGGGACAGCGTCAAGAGCGGCCAGCCGCTGGCGGTGATGGAGGCGATGAAGATGGAGCACGTGATCCACGCCCCGCGCGACGGCGTCGTCGGCGAGCTGCTTTACGCGGTCGGCGACCAGGTGACCGAGGGCGGCGAACTGCTGCGCCTGGCCGAATGAAGCGCAGCTACCGGCCGAGCCGGCGCACGCGCGAGAACCAGCTCTTGCGCGCCGGTGCCGGCGTCTGCTCGAGCGTGCCGGCGATGGAATCGGGGATCGGCCGCAGCGTGCCGGGGCCGGATTCGGCGCCCGAGCGCGTGTTGCCGAAGCCCGTGGAGGCGACGCTGTCGGGGCCGAAGGTCGAGGGCAGGCCGTGTTCGTCGACCGGCTCGGCCAGCGCGAGGCGGAAATGGCGCGCCAGCGAATCGAGATCCGAACCGGGGTCGGCGGCGCAGACCAGCAGCACGTCGCGCGCGTACAGCGGCTCCTTGATCAGGCGCCGCACGTCGATGCCCTGGCCGAGCTCGCGCAGCAGCAGCTGGTTGATCCGGTTGGCAATGCGCAGCAATCTCGTTTCGTTCATGGTCGGGCACAGTGTGGGCCTCACCGGCGCCCGCCGCCATCCCCAAGCCCGTTGATTCAATCGCAACATCTGAAACCGTCATGATTCCTTCCCGCGTCCGCCTGGTCGAGGTCGGCCCCCGCGATGGGCTCCAGAACGAAGCCGGGCGCGTCGCCGCGGCCGACAAGATCGAGCTCGTGCAGCGGCTTCAGGCCGCAGGGTGCCGCGAAATCGAGGTCACGAGTTTCGTGAGCCCGAAATGGGTGCCGCAGATGGCCGACAACGCCGAGGTCATGGCCGGCCTCTCGCGCCAGGCCGGCGTGCGCTATTCGGTGCTGACGCCGAACCTGAAGGGACTCGAAGCGGCGCTCGCGACGCGCCCGGACGAGGTCGTGGTCTTTGCCGCGGCGAGCGAGGCCTTCAGCCGCCGCAACATCAACTGCTCGATCGCCGAGAGCATCGAGCGCTTCGCGCCGGTCGTGCAGGCCGCGCATGCGGCCGGGGTGAAGGTGCGCTGCGCCATCTCCTGCGCCCTGGGCTGCCCGTACCAGGGCGAGGTCGGCGCCGACGCGGTCGAGCAGGTGGTGCGGCAGATGGCGGCGATCGGGGTCGACCATTGCGGCATCGCCGACACCATCGGCGTCGGCACGCCGCGCCGCGCCCAGGCGGCGATGGAGCGGGCGCTGAAGCACTACCCCGTGGACGAGGTCAGCGGCCATTTCCACGACACCTACGGCCAGGCGCTGGCCAACATCCTGGCCTGCCTGGAGCTCGGCGTCTCGACCTTCGACAGCAGCGTCGCCGGCCTCGGCGGCTGCCCCTATGCCAAGGGCGCGACCGGCAACGTCGCGAGCGAGGACCTGGTCTTCATGCTCCACGGCATGGGCATCGAGACCGGCATCGACCTCGACGCCCTCGTCGACGCCGGCGCCTTCATCTCGGCGCGGCTCGGGCGCGAGCCGGTCTCGCGCGCCGCCAAGGCCTTGCTGGCGCGGCGTGCGGCACGGCGCGAGGCGGCGCCATGAACTACCCCGAAGGCTTCCAGCGCGTCGCCCAGGCCCTGGCCGAGCGCGGCCATCCACACGCGCCGCGCTGGCTCGAAGTCGCGGCGCGCACCTCGCAGGAAGCGGCCGACGCCCTCGGCGTCGCGGTCGGGCAGATCGCCAAGAGCGTGATCTTCCGCCGCCGCGCCGACGACAGCGCGGTGCTGGTCGTGACCTCGGGCGACCGCCGCGTCGACGAGAAGCGCGTGGCCGCGATCACCGGGCCGCTCGGCCGCGCCGATGCCGAGTTCGTGAAAACGCGCACCGGCTTTTCGATCGGCGGCGTCGCCCCGCTCGCGCACACCACGCCGCCGACGACGCTGATCGACCGCGAGCTGTTCCGCTTCGACGAGATCTGGGCCGCGGCGGGGCATCCGAACGGCGTCTTCAGGCTGTCGCCGCAGCAGCTCGAAAGCCTGACCGGCGCGCCGGTCGCGGACGTGGTGCAGGAGCGCTGATGGCGGTCGCGTCACCCTGCGTCGACGTCTGCCGCATGGACCCGGCCAGCGGCTGGTGCGAGGGCTGCCTGCGCACGATCGACGAGATCGCCGCCTGGTCGACGCTGGCCGACGAAGCGAAGCTCGCGGTCTGGGCCGAACTGGAGCGGCGCCGCCTGGCCTGGCAGGCGCGCCCCGAAAAGCAGGAGAGCCGATGAAGTCGCTGGTGTTCTGGTTCGACCCGATCTCGCCTTTCGCCTACCTCGCCTTCGAGCGCCTGCCGCAGGCGCTGGAAGGCTGCAGCCACGTGGTCGAATACAAGCCGGTGCTCTTGCCCGGCCTGCTCGCGCATTGGGGCCAGAAAGGGCCGGCCGAGTTCGAACCCAAGCGCGCCTGGACCTTCCGCCACGTCCACTGGCTGGCGCACGAGGCCGGCATCGACCTGCAGACGCCGGCCGAGCACCCCTTCAACCCGCTCGCCCTGCTGCGCCTGACGCTGGCGGCGGGGCCGAACCGGCGCGTCGTCGAGGCCGTGCTGCACCACGTCTGGCGCGGCGGCGCCGAGGCCAACGATCCGGCGCGGCTGGCCGCGCTCGCGCAGCAGCTCGCGCCCGAGCTCGACCCGCGCGGCGACGAGGTCAAGCGCCGCCTGCGCGAGAACACCGAGGCGGCCCTGGCCCGCGGCGTCTTCGGCGTGCCGACGATCGAGCTCGAAGGCCGCCTGTTCTGGGGCCTGGACGCCTTGCCGATGGTGGCCGCCGCGCTGCGCGGCGACGCCTGGTTCGACGGGCCGGCCTGGGAGCGCGAGGGCGCGCCGCGGCGCGGCGTCAAGCGGTCCTGAGCCCGTCGGGCCGCCAGGGCTCGGCCGGGCGAGTCAGGCGAATCCAGAGAATCGGGCAACGGGCAACGGGCAGTTGGCGGTGAGCTGCGAGCGAACCGGGCAAAGCGAAGCCCAGCCGAGAGGCCGCGCGAACGCCTCGGGCGCGAGAATCGGTATTTCCCCGGGGTCGGCGACGTGCCCCGGCCGCGCAGCCGCCGCTGCGCGCTGTGCGAACCTCGCGGTCTCGACCAACCCCCGAATCCGCAGCGCGATCTTGAAGTCCCTTTCGAAGCCCCTTCCCGCTTGGCGCGCCGCCTCCTGTCTCTGCGCCACGCTGCTCGCGCCCGCGCTCGCGGCGGCCGACGACGCCGCCGCACCGCAGCGCATCGAGATCATCGGCACCACCGCGCTGCCCGGCATCGGCAGCCCGGCCAACCAGATTCCCGCGAACGTCCAGACCATCCGGGCCAGCGGCCTGGGCAGCGACCGCGCGCTCAACCTGTCGCAGGCCCTGGCGCAAGGCGGGGCCAGCGTCAACCTCAACGACACCGCAGGCAACCCGTTCCAGGCCGACCTGAACTTCCGCGGCTTCACGGCCTCGCCCGCGCTCGGCACGCCGCAGGGCTTGTCTGTCTTCGTCGACGGCGTGCGCATCAACGAGGCCTTCGGCGACACCGTCAACTGGGACCTGATTCCCGATGTCGCGATTTCGTCGACGACGCTGATTCCGGGCTCCGACCCCGTCTTCGGCCTGAACACGCTGGGCGGGGCCATCAACGTCAAGACCACCAACGGCCGCGAAAGCCCGGGCACCTCGGTGCGTGCCTACGGCGGCTCCTGGGGCCGGGGCGCGATCGAGTTCCGCAGCGGCGGCAGCAGCGAGGGCAGCGACTGGTTCGTCGCCGCCAACCGCTTCCACGAAGCGGGCTGGGCCGACTTCAACCCGAGCAGCGTGGCCCAGCTCTTCGGCAAGGCCGGCTGGCATGACGCGCGCACCGATGTCGACCTCAGCGTCACCCTGGTCGACAACCGCCTCGAAGGCAACCAGAGCCTGCCCTTGTCGTGGATGAACGACCGCGCCCAGGCCTACAGCTGGCCCGACACCCAGACCAACCGCCTCGCCTTCGTGGTCCTGAAGGGCAGCCGCTCCCTCGACGACGACTGGCTGCTCGAAGGCGCGGCCTCCTACCGCGCGCACCAGAGCCATGCCTTCAACAGCAACGTCAACAACCACTTCGATCCGGCGCAGCCGGTCGGACCGGGCAACCAGCCCACCGGCAACGCCGTCAACCGGATCGACGAAACCCGCCCCGGCGCCAGCCTGCAGCTGAGCTCGCTTGCCGACCTGGCAGGCCATCGCAACCACTTCGTCGTCGGCGCCAGCCTCGACGAGGGCCGCACCGCATTCACGCAATTCAGCCAGGAAGGCGGGTCGGCGCGCGACACCGCGTCGAATTCGCCGCTGCTTCTCGCGACCTCGCTGCGCTCGCAGGCCTCGGCCGGCGGCGCCTACTTCGCCGACACCTGGGGCCTGGACGCGAAGACCTATCTCAGCGTCTCGGGCCGCTACAACCAGGCCCGGGTCCGGCTCGCCGACCAGCTCGGCAGCGCGCTCGACGGCGACCACGGCTTCCAGCGCTTCAACCCCGCCGTCGGCCTGACCTGGAACCCGAGCAAGGCGATGACGGCCTATGCCTCGTACAACGAAGGCATGCGCGTGCCGACGCCGGTGGAGCTCAGCTGCGCCGACCCGAACGCGCCCTGCTCGCTGCCCAACGCCTTCGCGTCCGACCCCGCCTTGAAGCCCGTGGTCTCGCGCACGCAGGAGTTCGGCGCGCGCGGGCGCGCCGGCGCGCAATGGAACTGGAGCGCGGCGCTGTTCCGCACCCGGCTCGGCGACGACATCCAGTTCATCAGCAGCGGCGGCGGCGCCACCAGCGCGGGCTATTTCCAGAACGTCGGCCAGACCCGGCGCCAGGGCTTCGAGCTCGGCTTCGAGGGCAGCGCCGGGGCCTGGAAGCTGAGCGGACATTACAGCCGCATCGCCGCTACCTTCCGCAGCCCGCTCGTGCTGAACAGCCCGAGCAATTCGAGCGCCTCCCCCTCGAGCTGCGCCGACGCGAACGCCTGCCGCGACATCCAGGTCCGGCCCGGCGACCGCATGCCCGGCATCCCGCTCCAGACCTTCAAGCTCCATGCCGAATACGCCTTCGGCAAGGCCTTCTCGCTCGGCGCCGACCTCGCCGCGCAATCGAGCGCCTATGCCCGCGGCGACGAGAACAACCGCGACGCGAACGGCCCGGTGCCGGGCTTCGCGCTCCTCAACCTCGACGCCCATTACCGCTTCGCCCCAGGCTGGGAGCTGTTCGCGAAGGTCGACAACGTCTTCGACCGCGTCTATTCGAGCTTCAGCGTGCTCGGCCAGAACGTCTTCACCGGGCCGGGCCGCAGTTTCGACCCCACGGGGGCGAGCTGGCGCAACGAACAGTTCCGTTCGATCGGGGCGCCGCGAGGAATTTGGCTAGGGGTTTCCTATAGGTTCGGCGCTGCCGATTTCTGAACCATAAGAATTTCTCCCTCGTAGCGTCAGCTTGCGTTGGTTTGGCGTAAGGCTTTGTTGGCTGACTGTCAGAACCCGGTCAGTGCCTTGTCCAAAGATGCGTCACACCTTGGCACAAACCGGAGACAACATGGACCCTGATCTGGCGACGCGGATCTCAAAGCATCCCAAGTACCTCGAGCTGACGCACAAGCGCTCGAGCTTCGGCTGGTGGCTGACGCTGCTGATGATGGTCGTGTATTACGGCTTCATCGCGCTCATCGCCTTCGACAAGTCCTTCCTCGCCCAGCGCATCGGCGACGGCGTGACGACGATCGGCATTCCGATCGGCTTCGGCGTCATCGTCTTCACGATCGTCATCACCGCGGTCTACATCCGCCGCGCCAACGGCGAATTCGACGACCTCGCCGCCGAGCTGAACAAGGCGGTGATGAAATGAGCCGCTTGCTGAAAAACGCGCGCCCCCTGCTGGCACTGGCCTTCTTCGCCAGCGCCTCGACGCTGGCCCTGGCCGCGGAGGACCTGGGCCAGGCCCACAAGCAGGCGACGAACTGGACCGCGATCGGCATGTTCGCGCTCTTCGTGCTGATGACGCTGTTCATCACCAAGTGGGCCGCGGCGCGCACCAAGAGCGTGTCCGACTTCTACACCGCCGGCGGCGGCATCACCGGTTTCCAGAACGGCCTGGCGATCGCCGGCGACTACATGTCGGCGGCCTCGTTCCTGGGCATCTCGGCGGCCGTCATGGCCACCGGCTACGACGGCCTGATCTACTCGATCGGCTTTCTCGTCGGCTGGCCCGTCATCAC
>JAGWTS010000433.1 GCA_028868875.1 Burkholderiales bacterium
CGCCGCCGGTGCCGCGGCTGCACACACAGGCGGGCGGGCGCCCGCTTTCGCGCAGGGCGCCGCCTCGGCAGCTTCGGGCCCGCGCGCGCACGCCGGCGCCCAGGCCGCGCCCGCAGCGGTGCCGCCGTCCGACGCCCAGACCCTGCTCGCAGCCGGCCGCGACTGGCTGGCGACGAACCGCGACCCCGCGCTCGGCGCGGAGCGGGCGCTGTGCTTCGTCGCGCGCGAATCCGTGCAGCGGCTGCAGCAGGCGCTCTCGGCCGAGGCGCCCGCCGAATCGATCGCCATCGCCGTCGCCGGCGGCCAGTACCCGAAAGGCCTGGTCGACGCCGTGCCGGCGCGCGCCGGGCTCGAGCGGCTGGAAAAGCGGCTCGACGGCCCCGGCGCACCCGACCTCGTGCTCTTCGTCGGCGACCAGATCGTCGCCGATGCCAGTGCCGGCCTCGTCGACCCGCGGCGCCGCGACGAACGCTACGACCGGCCGCATGTCGACCTGCTGCGGCTCGAGCCGCTGCGCCGGGTGCTGGTGCGCTGCCGCAGCCTGATGATGCTCGACGACCACGAACTCGTCGCGCGCTGGGAGCCCGGGCCGACCTGGCCGCAGCAGCCGCCCTCGCCCTTCGCGCGCGAGATGCGGCGCTGGCTGCGCACCGGGCTGCCTGCGTACTGGAAATACCAGCGCCTGCGGCCGCTGCAGCGGCCGGTCGACCCGCAGCGCCCGCCCTGGGCCGACACCGCGCTCGTCCACCACGGCCACCCGGTCTACTGCGTCGACACGCGCAGCGCGCGCTCGGCGCGCGGATCGACGGTGGCCGCGGCGCAGCAGCAGATCCTGCAGGACGGCCAGTGGCGCGATCTCGAAGCCTGGCTGCTGGCGCAGGGAGAGCGGCCGAAATTCGTCGTCAGTGCCTCGCCCCTGCTGCCGCTGCGCAACGACCGCGTCGACCGCGCCGCCATCGGCGCCCACTGCGACGGCTGGGAGGCCTATCCGCACTCGCAGGCGCGGTTGCTCGAATTCATCGCCCGCAACGGCCTGCACCGGACCGTGTTCCTGAGCGCAGGCGACCAGCTCGCCGTGGCCTGCCGGGCGCGCCTGCAGGCGCCGGGCGCGGCACGGCCGGTCGAGCTCGTCGCGCTCCAGGCGCCGGCGCTCTACGCCCCATACTCCTTCGCCGACGGCAGCGCCGCCGACTGGGCCGACCTGCCCTTCACGACCGCGGGCGGCGTGGCCGTCAGCACCGAGACCCGCATCGGCCACAGCGGCGACGGCTTCATGGCCTTGCGCCTCGAGCGCGCGGCTGGCACCTGGTGGCTGGACCTGGAGTTCCCCGACGGGTGCGGCGGCACGCAGCACGAACGCATCGAACTCGGCCCGGGCCTCGGCCGCGTCGAGTCATCCTGAGCCGATCCGGCTCTGCCGGACCGCCCGGATCGCCGCGGCGCACCGGCCGGCTCGGCCGGCTCAGCCCGCCCGGGGGGCCAGCGCTCAGGGAAACCGCACCCCGCTCTTGGCGAGCAGGTAGACCGCCTCGGTGCGGTTGTCGACGCCGAGCTCGCGGAAGATCGCCATCAGGTGCTGCTTCACGGTGCCGTCGGTGATGTCGAGCTGGCGCGCGATCTCCTTGTTCGACATGCCGCGCACGAGGCAGTTGAGCACGTCGACGTGGCGCGGCGTCAGGCGCGGGAAGACGATGCCGATCTCGCGCAGTTCGCCCCGCCGCGCCCCGAAGCCGGACTCCGTTTCGGCGCGATCGCGGCGCCCGTCCCGGTCGGCCAGGGCGAGCTCGGGCAGGTAGGTGCCGCCACGCTGCAGGATGCGCAGCACGTCGACGAGATGGGCCGGATCGGTGTCCTTGAAGATGTAGCCCGCCGCGCCGGCCTCGATCGCCGCATGCACCGTCTCGGGCCGGGTATCGCCCGAGACGATCACGACGCGCGCGGCGGGCTGGGCGGCCTTGATCTCGCGGATCAGCGGCGCGCCCGCCGGCCCCTCGGCGTGGCCGAGGTTCCAATCGAGCAGCACGAGCTCGAAATTCGATTCGCGAATCTTGATCATCGCCGCTACGCCATTTGCGCATTCGACGATATTTTCAATTGGCGTGAATTCCGCGAGCAGCAACCTGAACCCGGAGCTCACAAGAAGATGGTCTTCGATGATCAGCGTGCGCACCGGAATTCGACTCCTGGACTCGCACTGGCGTGCCACCTGCGGTTATAGGCCGACGGCGGCCTCTTCTATAACTTCTGGTGGAAGATTTCGCCGCAGCGAGTTCCTATTATTCCCCAGCACCAGAGGCCCAACACCAGGGCTCGGAATACGAGGAGCGTTCGATGCACATCACCCCCCCCAGCCCCATCGCCGCATTTGCCGAGCGTCACCCCGCGATCGCGGCGCGGCCGGCTCCGCGCAGCGAATCGGCGGCGCCTGCCTTCGACACCTTGCTCGCCGCCTTTGACGGCCTCGCCAGCGGGCTCGCCGTGGTCGACGAGTTGCTGGCCCTGGTCTATGCCAACGCTGCCGCCTCGTCGATGTTCGCCAGCGCCGGCTGGGGCGTCCGTGACGGCCTGCTGCACGGCGGCAGCGCCGAGGAGCAGGGAGCCTGGGCCGAGGCCTTGACCGATGTCTGCCTGGGCGGGCGCCGGCGCCTGGTCGAGATGCGGATGGGCGAGACACCGGTCTTCGCCGCGCTCGCGCCGCTGCCGGCCGCGGGGCGCCACCTCGCCACGGTGACCTTCGGTCGCCTCGAGATCTGCAGCGCGGTCGAACTCCAGCTCTTCGCCAAGCAATGCCGGCTCACCGGCGCCGAAAGCCAGGTGCTGGAAAAGATCGCCGCCGGCCGCTCGGTGGCCGAGATCGCGCACGAGCACGGCGTCGAGCCCTCCACCGTGGCGACCCAGTCGGCCGCGATCCGCGACAAGACCGGATGCCGCAGCGTGCGCGCCCTGCTCGACCGGCTCTCGCGCCTACCGGCGCTGCGCCCGGCGGGGCTGGGCGCGGGGGCCGAACGGCTGCGCTGGTCCTGACCGGGCGCGGCCGGGGCCTCGGCGCCCGCGCCGAGCGCGCGCCGCAGCGTCTCCAAGCGCGCCGCCATGCACCACGCGGCAAGCCCGTTCTCGATCGCTGCGGCGGATGGATCCGCGACCGGCGACATCGAGCCCGTGCTGGCAGCGCTTGCGAAGCTCAACGCGACTTGCGTGGCCTGCCACGCGGCGTATCGGCTGCAGTGATTCGAGCCCCGCGCCGTTCGCGGCGCGGATGACGCGCGGCGCGTTGGGTCAGTCCTCGTGCGGATCTCCGTTCCCGGCCAGTAGCCCGAACACGCCGCGCCAGGTCTCTTCGACCCGAGGCGTGCTCGAAACCGCTCGAAGATGGGCGCGCTCGATGCGCAGTCGGCGCAGGTTCGTCGAGACGGGATCGGCTGCGGCCGAGTCGGGTGGGGGGGCGGCTGGACGATCACCGACCGCTGCCGGCGGCGTCAAGAAGGCCTTCAGGTTCAGTGACACGGCGCTCTCCAAAAGCAGGGGCGCCCAGGGCAGCGCCCCGAACCTGTAGTGTGCGCCTGCAAGCGCTCGGAAGCATGGCTCGGGCTTGGCCACAGTGTTTACGCGTCCGGCGCGATCACGGCCTTGGCAGGATCGATCCGGGCGCTCGGATGGGCTCGAATTCCCGGACGAGCAAATGAAATTCGCGAATCCAGCGTGGCATTTGCCGTCAGCCACCGCGACCAGACGGCCCGATGCCGGATTGAAGCCTTCAATTCCCTTTGCAACGCCAATTCGAATTCCTGGCCCGGGGGGTCGGATTGATATTCCGGCAGGCCGGGTTCAATGCACGGACACAACGCAGATCCCCGCGCGGCCCTTCGCTCGATTCGAGCCCCAGGAGCATGGCACGCAGGGCGGTCGGCGCAGATCGGTCGGCGCCGGTCACCAGTATCGAGGTGGTGGGTGACACGGGCCCTTTGCGCGCTTATGAAGCAAAAACCCCAAGCGGATCATCCACTTGGGGTTCTATTCTGGCGGAGAGAGAGGGATTCGAACCCTCGGTACTGGAGAACCAGTACGCCGGATTTCGAATCCGGTGCAT
>JAGWTS010000059.1 GCA_028868875.1 Burkholderiales bacterium
CTTGACTCTTTCAGTGTTGCTGCCGGCGGCTTACTTCTTGAGCGCGGCGGCGCCCTTGCGCGGACCCTTGCGGGTGCGGGCGTTGGTGCGCGTGCGCTGGCCGCGCACGGGCAGGCCGCGGCGGTGACGGAAGCCGCGGTAGCAGCCCAGGTCCATCAGACGCTTGATGCTGATCGACAGTTCACGGCGCAGGTCACCTTCGATGGTGATCTTGCCGATCTCGTCGCGGATCTTCTCCAGTTCGGAGTCGTTCAGATCCTTGATCTTCTTGTTCAGCGGGACGCCAGCGGCTTCGCAGATCTTCTGCGCGGTCGTGCGGCCGATGCCATAGATGGCGGTCAAGCCAATCTCGGCGTGCTTGTGCGGGGGAATGTTGATACCGGCGATGCGTGCCATGTTCGTTCCTCTGGTTTAACCCTGGCGCTGCTTGTGGCGCGGGTCCGTGCAGATCACGCGCACCACACCCTTGCGGCGGATGATCTTGCAGTTGCGGCACATCTTCTTGACCGAAGCGGCGACTTTCATGGTCTTCTCCTTGACCTTACTTGGCGCGGAACACGATCCGCGCCCGACTCAAATCGTAGGGCGTGAGCTCGACGGTCACCTTGTCCCCGGGCAGGATGCGGATGTAGTGCATGCGCATCTTTCCCGAGATGTGACCGAGCACCACGTGCCCGTTTTCCAACTTCACGCGGAAGGTGGCGTTGGGCAAGTTCTCGAGGATCTCGCCCTGCATCTGGATGACATCGTCTTTGGCCATTGCTCAGCTTGCCTTGAAGTTGGCTTTTTTGAGCAGACTCTCGTACTGCTGGCTCATCACGTAACTCTGGACCTGTGCCCAGAAATCCATGGTCACGACGACGATGATGAGGAGCGACGTGCCGCCGAAGTAGAACGGCACGTTGTATTTGAGAACCAGGAATTCCGGCAGCAGGCAGACCGCGGCGATGTAGATCGCACCGGCCAGCGTCAGGCGCGAGAGGATGCGGTCGATGTGCCGGGCCGTCTGGTCACCCGGCCGGATGCCCGGAATGAAGGCGCCGCTCTTCTTGAGGTTGTCGGCCGTCTCGCGGCTGTTGAAGACGAGCGCGGTATAGAAGAAGCAGAAGAACACGATCATGCCGGTGTACAGCAGCACGTAGATCGGCTGCCCCGGCGAGAGCGCGCTCGAGATGTCCTTCAACCAGCGAAAGCGGTCGCCGGTCGCGAACCAGCCCACGATCGTCGCCGGCAGCAGGATGATCGAGCTGGCGAAGATCGGCGGAATCACGCCCGACATGTTGAGCTTCAGAGGCAGGTGCGACGATTGGCCGCCGTAAACCTTGTTGCCCACCTGGCGCTTGGCGTAATTGACCAGGATCTTGCGCTGACCGCGTTCGACGAAGACGACGAAGAAGGTCACGACGATGATCACGGCGATCACGAACAGGCAGGCGACGATGCTCATCGAACCCGTGCGCACCAGCTCGAAGAGCCCTCCGATGGCGTTTGGCAGGCCGGCGATGATGCCCGAGAAGATGATGATCGAGATCCCGTTACCCAGGCCGCGCTCGGTGATCTGCTCACCCAGCCACATCAGGAACATGGTGCCGGCCACCAGGCTCACCACCGCCGTCATGCGGAAGCCGAAACCCGGGTTCAGCACGAGGCCGCGCGAACCTTCGAGCGCGAGCGCGATGCCCAGGCTCTGGAAGATGGCCAGGAACAGCGTGCCGTAGCGCGTGTACTGGGTGATCTTGCGCCGGCCGGATTCGCCTTCCTTCTTCAGCGATTCGAGCGTGGGCACGACATAGGTCATCAACTGCATGATGATCGACGCCGAGATGTACGGCATGATGCCCAGGGCGAACACGGTGAAACGCGACAGCGCCCCGCCGCTGAACATGTTGAACAGGTTCAGGATGCCGCCGCTCTGACCTTTGAACAGCTGCTGGAGCTGGTTCGGGTCGATGCCGGGAACGGGGATGTGCGCACCGATCCGGTAGACCACCAGCGCCAGCAGCAGGAAGACGATGCGGCGACGCAGGTCGCCGAACTTCCCGCTCTTGGCCAGTTGGTTTGCCGAAGTTGCCACGAAGTCTCGCGCTTTCCGTCAGGCCAGCGAGCCGCCGGCGGCTTCGATCGCCGCCTTCGCGCCCGCGGTCGCGCCGATGCCCTTCAAGGTCACCTTGCGCGAGAGCTCGCCCGACTTGACGACCTTCACCGTCTTGATGAGCTGGCGCACGAGGCCGGCGGCCTTGAGCGTAAGCAGGTCGATCTCTTCGGCTTCCAGGCGTTGCAGGTCGGCCAGCGTCACTTCACCGGCGTACTTCAGTTGCGCCGACTTGAAGCCGCGCTTGGGCAGGCGGCGCTGCAGCGGCATCTGGCCGCCTTCGAAGCCCACCTTGTGGAAGCCACCGGCACGCGACTTCTGGCCCTTGTGGCCGCGACCCGCGGTCTTGCCCAGGCCCGAGCCGATGCCCCGGCCGACGCGGCGGCGTGCCTTCTTGCTGCCTTCGGCAGGCTTGATCGTGTTGATTTCCATCAGAGCACCTGAACCAGGTAGTCCACCTTGTTGATCATGCCGCGCACCGCGGGCGTGTCTTCGAGCACGCGCGTGCTGTTGAGCTTGCGCAGGCCCAGGCCGCGCACGGTGTCGCGGTGCGACTGGCGCGTGCCGGCGACGCTGCGCACGAGCTTGACGGTGAGGGTCTTCTTCTCGGACATCGGTGTTCTCCTGTCCCGTATCAGTTGAAGATGTCTTCGACCGACTTGCCGCGCTTGGCGGCGATCTCGCCCGGCGTGGTCGAGTTCTTCAGCGCGTCCAGCGTGGCACGGACCATGTTGTACGGATTGGACGAGCCCAGGCTCTTGGCGACGATGTCGGTCACGCCCATGACTTCGAACACGGCGCGCATCGGACCGCCGGCAATGATGCCGTCACCCGGCTTGGCGGGCGCCATCAGCACCTTGGCCGCGCCATGCTCGCCGCGCACGTTGTGGTGGATGGTGCCGTTCTTGAGCGCCACCTTGACCATGTTGCGGCGCGCCGCTTCCATGGCCTTCTGCACCGCAACCGGCACTTCCTTGGCCTTGCCCTTGCCCATGCCGATGCGGCCGTCACCGTCGCCGACGACGGTGAGTGCGGCAAAGCTGAGCGTGCGGCCGCCCTTGACGACCTTGGTGACGCGGTTGACCGCGATCATCTTTTCCTTCAGGCCGTCGTCGCTGCCTTCGGTCTGCTGGCGGGGAGTGAACTTTGCCATTTGCTGTTTTCCTTGGTCGCCGCGGTCAGAACTGCAGGCCGGCTTCGCGCGCCGCCTCGGCCAGCGCCTTCACGCGGCCGTGGTAGGCGAAACCGGCACGGTCGAAAGCCACGCGCTCGATACCGGCGGCCTTGGCCTTCTCGGCGATGCGCTTGCCAATGATCGTCGCCGCAGCCGCGTTGCCGCCCTTGCCGGCGGCGCCGATCTGCTCGCGCACTTCCTTCTCTGCGGTCGAGGCGCTGGCGAGCACCTTGTTGCCGTCATCGGAGATCACGCTGGCGTAGATATGCAGATTGGAGCGGAACACCGTCAGGCGCGCCACCTGCTGCAAGGCGATGCGGGCGCGGGTCTGGCGCGAGCGGCGCAGGCGCTGTTCTTTCTTGGTCATCATGGTGTGGCGCTCCTTACTTCTTCTTCGTCTCTTTCAGCACCACGCGCTCACCGGCGTAGCGGATGCCCTTGCCCTTGTAGGGCTCGGGAGGACGGAAGGCACGAACCTCGGCCGCCACCTGGCCGACCGACTGGCGGTCGGCGCCGGAGATGACGATCTCGGTCTGGGTCGGGGTCGCCACCTTGACGCCCGCGGGCATCTCCTTGACCACCGGATGCGAGAACCCGATCTGCAGGTTCAGCTTCGAGCCCTGGGCCGCGGCGCGGAAGCCCACGCCCACCAGATTGAGCTTCTTCTCGAAACCCTTGCCGACGCCGCCAACCATGTTGGCGACGAGCGCACGCATCGTGCCGCTCATCGCATCGGCCTCGGCCGTTTCGTTGGCGGGGGCGAAACTGAGCGTGCCGGCGTCGAGCTTGACGGCGACGAGCGGGTTGATCGGTCGCGTCAGGGTGCCGTTGGCGCCCTTGACGGTGATTTGTTCGGCCGAGACGGACACGTCCACACCCTTGGGGACGGCGATCGGCATCTTTCCTACGCGGGACATTTTCGAATCTCCCCTTTAGGCGACGTAGCAGAGGACTTCGCCACCGACACCGGTCTGGCGCGCCTTGCGGTCGGTCATCACGCCCTTGGGCGTCGTGACGATGGCCACACCCAGGCCGTTCATGACCTGCGGAATCGAGTCGCGGCCCTTGTACACGCGCAGGCCGGGGCGGCTCACGCGCTCGATGCGCTCGATCACCGGACGCCCGGCGTAGTACTTGAGGGCAATCTCGAGCTCGTTCTTGCCGGTCTCGTTGCGGATCTGGAAGCCGTCGACATAGCCCTCGTCCTTCAGGACCTGGGCGATCGCGACCTTGATCTTCGACGACGGCATCGTGACCGCGGTCTTCTGCACCGCTTGCGCGTTGCGGATGCGGGTCAGCATGTCGGCAATCGGATCACTCATGCTCATGGTTGTTCTCCTTCGCGGCCCGATGTCACCAGCTGGCCTTGACCAGGCCGGGAATGTCGCCCTTGAAGGCGAGCTCGCGGATCTTGTTGCGGCCGAGGCCGAACATGCGGAACGTGCCGCGCGGACGCCCGGTGAGCGCGCAGCGGTTGCGCAGGCGCGTCGGGTTGGCGTTGCGGGGCAGCTTCTGCAGCTCGAGGCGGGCGACATAGCGCTCCTCGTCCGAACGCTGGGCGTCGTTGGCGACCGCCTTCAACTCGGCGTACTTCTTCGCGTACTTGGCAACCAGCTTCTCGCGCTTCTCTTCGCGCTGCTTGAGGGACGTCTTGGCCATGGGGCTGTTTCCTTGCCGTCAGTTCTTGAACGGGAACTTGAATGCGGTGAGCAGGGCTCGGCATTCGTCGTCGTTCTTGGCGCTGGTGGTGATGCTGATGTTCAGACCGCGGATCACGTCGATCTTGTCGTACTCGATCTCAGGGAAAATGATCTGTTCCTTGACCCCGATGTTGTAGTTCCCGCGGCCGTCGAAAGCCCGGCCCGAGATGCCGCGGAAATCGCGCACCCGCGGCAGCGCCACGGTCACGAAGCGATCGAGGAATTCGTACATGCGCACGCCACGCAGCGTGACCATGCAACCGATGGGCACGTTCTCGCGGATCTTGAATCCGGCGATGGCCTTCTTGGACTTGGTGACCACCGGCTTCTGGCCCGCGATCTTGGTGAGGTCGCCGACGGCGTTGTCCATCACCTTCTTGTCCGAGACGGCTTCGCTCACGCCCATGTTGAGCGTGATCTTCTCGAGACGGGGAACCTGCATCACCGATGTGTAGCCGAACTTGGCCATCAGGTCGGGCACGATCTTCTCGCGGTAGATGCCCTGCAGTCGGGCCGTTTGCTGTTGCGCCATGCTCGTGACCTCTTATGCCTTGACCGGTTCGCCGCTGGACTTGTAGACGCGGACCTTCTTGTCGCCGTCGACCTTGATGCCCACGCGATCGGCCTTGCCCGTGGCGGCGTTGAAGATCGCCACGTTGGACTGGTGGATGGGCATCGTCTTGTCGACCACGCCGCCGGTGGTGCCCTTCATCGGGTTCGGCTTGACGTGCTTCTTGACGAGGTTGACGCCCTCGACGATCAGGTGCGAGTCGTCGACGCGCTGCGTCACCGTGCCGCGCTTGCCCTTGTCGCGCCCGGCCAGGACGATGACGGGGTCGCCTTTGCGAATCTTGTTCATGGTGGGTCCTGGAGGCTCAGAGCACTTCGGGTGCCAGCGAAACGATCTTCATGAAGCGCTCGGTGCGCAGCTCGCGCGTCACCGGCCCGAAGATGCGGGTGCCGATCGGCTCGAGCTTGGCGTTGAGCAGCACGGCGGCGTTGCCGTCGAACTTGATCAGCGAACCGTCCTGGCGGCGCACGCCCTTGGCGGTGCGAACGACGACGGCCGAATAGACCTCGCCCTTCTTCACCCGCCCGCGCGGTGCCGCTTCCTTGATGCTGACCTTGATGACGTCGCCGATGCCGGCATAGCGCCGCTTGGAGCCGCCGAGCACCTTGATGCACATGACGGACTTGGCACCCGTGTTGTCGGCCACGTCGAGCCGCGATTGCATTTGGATCATGTCTGTCCCCAACTTGTCCCCGAAGCTCGGAAGCTGCAGGTCAGTCTTGGGCCCGTGTCTGGGTGTCGATTCTGGGCTGATCCGAACTGACCGAGCCACGAAACTGATTCGCTTCTTTCAGGGCCAGTTCGGCGAAGCCTTGCATTATGCGGCAGTTTCCCGCGCTGCGTCAAGGGGGCTGGTTCAATTTCGAACCGGGCGCATCAAGGCCAGCAGGGCCGATGGCGTCGCCGCCGAGGCGTCGTAGGGCAGGCGGCGCTGCCCTGCCAGCCCGGCGCGGATCTTCAAGACATACAGCCGCGTCTCGGCATAGGGCGGCACGCCCAGGTAGCGCTCCACGGTCTTCTCGCCCGCGTTGTAGGCGGCGGCGACCAGCGTCACGTCGCCCTGGAAGTAGGCCATGAGCCAGCGCAGGTAGGCCATGCCGGCCCGCATGTTCTGCACCGGATCCTTGACGTTGCGGATGCCGAATCGCGCCGCCGTTTCGGGCAGCACCTGCATCAGGCCTTGCGCGTTTTTGGGCGAGACCGCCCAGGCGTCGAAATTCGACTCCACCTGCATGAAGGTGAGCACCAGGCTCGGGTCGAGCTTGTAGTCGGGTGCCACGAGGTCGACGTAGCGCACCACGGCTGGCGGCGCGTTCGGCGGCGGCGGCAAGGCCAGCGCCGAGGCGGCCTCAGGGCGTCGGCGCGCCAGTAGCGCCGGCCCGGCTGCCGGTGGCACCGGCGCCTGGTCCTCGTCCGGCGGACGCAGACAGGCCGGCGGCGGGCCTTGCGGCGTTCCCATGCGGGCGATGATGTTCTGCGCCTGCGTAATGCCTTGCTCGGCAGCGGCAGCAAAGAGGTGGGCCGCCTCGGCTTCGTCGCGCTCGATGCCGCGCGAATTGGTGAGCATCCAGGCCAGCGCGAACTGCGATTCGGCGTCGCCGTACCGTGAGGCACGGCAGTACAGCTCGGCAGCGCGCACTGGGTCGGCTGGAACCCCTTCACCGTACTCGTAGGAACGGGCTTCGCGGCGCCAGCCGAGCACACGCTCGGGTACCACGGGGCCGGTTTCGCGCGGCGGCGCAGCGGGACGCGGCAGTCCGTCGAGGGTCAGCGCCGGGTCGGGCGGCATTTGGGCCGCGACAGCGACGCAGCCGGCCGCGGCGGCTACGAATGCCGCAACCCGCAACAGAATTGATCGCCTCATGTCTCGAGGATCAGGGCGGCAGGCCGACGGTCAGTCGCAGCGGCGCTGCCCGCCTGGGGCACGTGGCGCACCTTGCCCTCCGTGCCCGCCTTCGTCAGGCCAGTTCCTTGGCCTGGCGCAACAGCGTGTCGGCGTCGCTGACCTCGAACTGGCCGGGACCCTCGACGTTCAGCGACCTGACGACGCCGTCGACGACGAGCATCGAGTAGCGGTTCGATCGCAGCCCCATGCCGCGCGAGGTCAGATCCAGCGTGAGGCCGGTGGCCTGGGCGAAGGCAGCGCTGCCGTCGGCCATCATGCGCACCTTGCCGGCGACCTTCTGATCGCGCCCCCAGGCGCCCATCACGAAGGCGTCGTTGACCGAGATGCACCAGATCTCGTCGACGCCTGCGGCCTTGAAATCGGCGGCGCGGGCGACGTAGCCCGGCACATGCTTGGCCGAGCAGGTCGGCGTATAGGCGCCGGGCAAGGCGAAGATGGCGATCTTCTTGCCCGCGGTCGACGCTCCGATGTCGAAGCCGTTCGGCCCGATCGAGCAGCCATTGCCCTCGACCTCGATGAATTCCTGCAGGCTGCCCGCGGGCAGTTTGTCTCCGACCTTCAACATGCTGTGCTCCTTGGAAATGAAAAAACGGCCGCAGCTGGAGTATCCAGCAACCGGCCGTTTTAGGCTGCGCGCGTGGTTTAGACCAGCTTGGCCTTCTCGAGCAGCTTGGTCACGACCCAGGATTTGGTCTTGCTGATCGGCCGGCCTTCGGCGATCTCGACCAGGTCGCCCATCTTGTACTCGCCCTTTTCGTCGTGGGCGTGGTACTTGCGCGAGCGCGCCACGATCTTGCCGTAGAGCTCGTGCGCGGTGCGGCGCTCGACGAGCACCGTGACGGTCTTGGCGCGCTTGTCGCTGACGACGCGGCCGACGAAGGTGCGGGTGTTCTTGACCGGGGTTGCCGGCGCGGCGGCTTGTGCTTCGCTCATTTGGCGGCCCTCTTCTTCTCGGCCAGCACGGTCTTGACGCGTGCGATGTCGCGCCGGGTATTGCCCAGCTGCGAGTTGTTGGTCAGCGCCTGGGTCGCCTTCTGCATGCGCAGGCCGAAATGGGCCTTGAGCAGGTCGGAGACTTCCTTTTCCAGCGCCGCAACGTCCTTGGTGCGCAGTTCGGATGCTTTCATGTCCATCGCTCCGGTCAGGTGCCGACGTGGCGCGCGACGAACGTGCAGCGCAGCGGCAGCTTGGCGGCGGCGAGCGTGAAAGCCTCGCGCGCCAGCGTTTCGGGAACGCCGTTGAGTTCGTACAGCACCTTGCCCGGCTGGATCTCGGCGACGTAATACTCGGGGTTGCCCTTGCCGTTGCCCATGCGGACTTCGGCCGGCTTCTGCGAGATCGGCTTGTCGGGGAAGATGCGGATGAAGATGCGGCCACCGCGCTTGATGTGGCGGCTGATCGCGCGGCGTGCGGCTTCGATCTGGCGCGCCGTGATGCGGCCGCGCTCGGTCGCCTTCAGGCCGAACTCGCCGAACGACACGTTGGCACCGCGGGTGGCGATGCCGGTGTTGCGGCCCTTCTGTTCCTTGCGGTACTTGCGACGTGCAGGTTGCAGCATCGTCACTCTCCTTTGGTTTCGGGCGTACCCGGTGCCGGTGCGGCCGGCGCAGCCGCCGCGCCAGGCACAGCGGGTGTCGGGGCACGTCGAACGCGCTTGACGGCCGGGCCACCAGCCGGACCGGCACCGGGGCCGGCAGAAGCCGGCGCGCCTTCGGCGGCGCGCGGACCGCGGTCACCGCCACCAGGGCGGCCACGGCCGGCACCCGGACGGTCACCGCCCGGACGCGGGCCACGACGCTGGCGGCGGTCGTCTTCGCCCTCGGTCTTCGGGATCACCGGCGCTTCGCCGTTGGCGAGACGGTCACCGCGGTAGACCCAGACCTTGACGCCGATGACGCCGTAGGTGGTCTTGGCTTCGCTGAAGCCGTAGTCGATGTCGGCGCGCAGCGTGTGAAGCGGCACCCGACCTTCGCGATACCACTCGCAACGCGCGATCTCGATGCCGTTCAGGCGCCCCGAGGACATGATCTTGATGCCTTGCGCGCCCAGGCGCATCGCGTTCTGCATCGCGCGCTTCATGGCGCGGCGGAACATGATGCGCTTTTCGAGCTGTTGCGTGATCGAGTCGGCGATCAGCTGGGCATCGATCTCGGGCTTGCGCACTTCCTCGATGTTGACCGCCACCGGCACGCCCAGACGGCGGCCGAGTTCGATCTTGAGGTTCTCGATGTCCTCGCCCTTCTTGCCGATCACGACGCCCGGACGCGCCGAGAAGATCGTGATGCGGGCGTTCTTGGCCGGGCGCTCGATCAGGATGCGCGAGACCGCGGCGTTCTTGAGCTTGCTCTTCAGGTACTCGCGAACGTCCAGGTCTTCGGCCAGCATGCCGGCGAAGTTGCGGTGGTTGGCGAACCAGCGCGAACCCCAGGCCCGGGTCACGGAGAGCCGGAAGCCGGTCGGGTGGATTTTTTGTCCCATGTGTGTTCCCAGCTGCTCAGTTGCCGACGGTCACGTAGATGTGGCACGTGCCCTTGCTGATGCGGTTGCCGCGGCCCTTGGCGCGCGCGGAGAAGCGCTTCAGCGTGGCACCTTGCTCGACGTAGATCGAGGTGATCTTCAGCTCGTCGATGTCGGCGCCGTCGTTGTGCTCGGCATTGGCCACCGCCGAATCGACCGCCTTCTTGATGATGCCGGCGGCCTTCTTCTGCGTGAAGGCCAGGATGTTCAAGGCCTGATCGACCTTCTTGCCGCGGATCATGTCGGCCACGAGCCGACCCTTGTCGACCGAGAGGCGCACGCCGCGAACGCTTGCTTTGGTTTCCATCGCGCGCTCCTTATCTCTTGGCCTTCTTGTCCGCGGGGTGTCCCTTGAACAAGCGGGTCAGGGCGAATTCGCCGAGCTTGTGGCCGACCATCTGGTCGGTCACGTAGACGGGGATGTGCTGCTTGCCGTTGTGCACGGCCACCGTCAGCCCGATGAATTCGGGCAGGATGGTGCTGCGGCGCGACCAGGTCTTGATCGGCTTCTTGTCCTTGATGGCAGAAGCCCTCTCGACCTTGGCCAGGAGGTGGTGGTCCACGAACGGACCCTTTTTCAGCGAACGTGTCATGTCCGTGGCCTCACTTCTTGCGACGCGAGACGATCATCGTCTGCGTGCGCTTGTTGTTGCGGGTGCGGTAACCCTTGGTGAGCGTGTTCCACGGCGAAACCTGCGGCTGGCCCTCGCCGGTGCGGCCTTCGCCGCCGCCGTGCGGGTGGTCCACCGGGTTCATCGCGACGCCACGCACGGTCGGGCGGATGCCCTTCCAGCGAATCGCACCGGCCTTGCCGTACTGGCGCAGGTTGTGCTCTTCGTTGCTGACCTCGCCGATGGTGGCGCGGCAGTCGATGTGGATCTTGCGCACTTCGCCCGAGCGCAAGCGCACCTGGGCGTAGATGCCTTCACGCGCCATCAGCGTCACCGAGGTGCCGGCCGAGCGCGCGATCTGCGCCCCCTTGCCCGGCATCATCTCGACGCAGTGGATCGTCGAGCCGACCGGAATGTTGCGGATCGGCAGCGTGTTGCCGGCCTTGATCGGCGCCTCGGCGCCCGACAGCAGCGTGGCACCGGCATCGACGCCACGCGGGGCGATGATGTAGCGGCGCTCGCCGTCGGCGTAGCACAGCAGCGCGATATGGGCGGTGCGGTTCGGGTCGTACTCGATGCGCTCGACCTTCGCCGGAATCGCGTCCTTGTTGCGCACGAAATCGACGACGCGGTAATGGTGCTTGTGGCCCCCACCCTTGTGGCGCATCGTGATGTGGCCGTTGTTGTTGCGGCCCGCGTTCTGCTTCTGCGGCTCGAGCAGCGAAGCTTCGGGCGCGCCCTTGTGCAGGTGCTTGTGGACGACCTTGACGACGGCGCGGCGGCCGGGAGAGGTCGGCTTGACCTTGATGACAGCCATTTAGACGGACTCCCCGGAGAAGTTGAGCTCCTGGCCCGGCTTCAGAGCGACATACGCCTTCTTGACGTGGTCGCGCCGGCCGATCGATCGCCCGAAGCGCTTGACCTTGCCCTTTTGCACGGTGGTGGTGACCGAGGCCACCTCAACCTTGAACATCAGCTCGACCGCGGCCTTGATCTCGGGCTTGGTCGCGTCGCGCAGCACCTTGAACAGAACCTGGTTCTGCTTCTCGGCGATGCGGGTGGCCTTCTCGGAGATGATCGGCGCGACGAGCACGGTCGCGAGGCGGCCTTCGTCGAACTTCTGCCCCACGGGATTGATGCGGCTCATGCGTACATCTCCTTGAGCTGTTCGATGGCGCCCTTGGTCACGAGCACCTTCTTGTAGAAGACGAGCGAGAGCGGATCGGCGTAGCGCGGCTCGACCACCAGCACGTTGGCCAGGTTGCGCGAGGCCAGTGCGAGGTTCTCGTCGATCTGGTCGGCGATGACCATCACCGACTCCAGCCCCATGGCCTTGAACTTGGCGGCCAGCAGCTTGGTCTTGGGTGCGTCGACCGACAGCGAATCGACCACCGCGAGGCGGCCGTCGCGGGCCAGCTGCGACAGGATCGCGGCCATGCCGGCGCGGTACATCTTCTTGTTGACCTTGTGCGAGAAGTTCTCGTCGGGCCGGTTCGGGAAGATGCGGCCGCCCCCGCGCCACAGCGGCGAGGAGGTCATGCCGGCGCGGGCGCGACCCGTTCCCTTCTGGCGGAACGGCTTCTTGGTCGTGTGCTTGACCTCGCCGCGGTCCATCTGGGCCCGCGTGCCCTGGCGCGCATTGGCCTGGAAGGCGACGACGATCTGGTGCACCAGCGCTTCGTTGTAGTCGCGCGCGAAGACGGTGTCGGGCGCGTCGACCTTGGATGTGGCCTGACCCTGTTCGTTGAGGAGCTCGAGCTGCATCACTGGGCTCCCTTCTTGACGCGTACCTTGATCGCCGGGCGCACGACCACGTGGCCGTTCTTCGCACCCGGAACCGCGCCGCGCACGAGCAGCAGCGAGCGCGCTTCGTCGACGCGGACGACGTCGAGGTTCTGCACGCTGACGGTCTCGTCGCCCATGTGGCCGGTCATCTTCTTGCCCGGGAACACGCGGCCCGGATCCTGTGCCATCGAGATCGAGCCGGGCACGTTGTGCGAACGGCTGTTGCCGTGCGACGCGCGCTGCGACTTGAAGTTGTGGCGCTTGATGGTGCCGGCGTAGCCCTTGCCGATCGAGGTGCCCTGCACGTCGACCTTTTGGCCGGCGGCGAACACGCTGGCGACGGCGACGGTGGCGCCCGCCTTGTACTGGCCCAGGACTTCGGCGCTGACGCGGAATTCGCGCAACAGCGTCCCGCCTTCGACACCGGCCTTGGCCAGGTGCCCGGCTTCGGGCTTGTTGACGCGGCTCGCCTTGCGCTTGCCGAAAGCCACTTGGAGGGCGTTGTAGCCGTCGGACTCGACGGTCTTGACCTGGGTGACGCGGTTGTCGGACACGTCGAGCACGGTCACCGGGATGGCGTCGCCATCGTCGGTGAAGATGCGCATCATGCCCACCTTGCGACCCAGCAATCCGAGGTTTTCGCTCAGACTCATGGTTCTTCTCCAGCGCCTATGGGGCGCCTTTGTTCACGGTCCCGACATCGATTGGTCGGGGTGATAGGTACTCCCCCGGTCTATCCGAGGGAAGCCCGCAACTATAGCAGATCTACGGCAGGCAGCTTTATTGCAGCTTGATCTCGACGTCGACGCCAGCGGGCAGGTCGAGCTTCATCAGCGCGTCCACCGTCTTGTCGGTCGGGTCGACGATGTCCATCAGGCGCTGGTGCGTGCGGATCTCGAACTGATCCCGGCTCGACTTGTTGACGTGCGGCGAGCGCAGGATGTCGAAGCGCTGCATGCGCGTGGGCAGCGGCACGGGGCCGCGGACGATGGCGCCGGTTCGCTTGGCGGTCTCGACGATCTCGAGCGCGCTCTGGTCGATCAGCTTGTAGTCGAATGCCTTCAGGCGGATGCGGATCTTTTGTTTGGTAGACATGTGAGTTCCTCAGTTTCGGTTGAACGCGAAAAGCCCCTCGGGGGCGGCCGCACGGCGGTGCGGCCGGGGCTCACATGTCATTCGATGATCTTCGCCACGACGCCGGCGCCGACCGTGCGGCCACCTTCGCGGATCGCGAAGCGCAGGCCTTCTTCCATCGCGATCGGCGCGATCAGCTTGACCGTGATGCTGACGTTGTCGCCCGGCATCACCATTTCCTTGTCCTTGGGCAACTCCACCGCGCCCGTCACGTCGGTCGTGCGGAAATAGAACTGCGGACGGTAGTTGTTGAAGAACGGGGTGTGGCGCCCGCCTTCGTCCTTGCTGAGCACGTAGACCTCGGCCGTGAAGTGCGTGTGCGGCTTGATGCTGCCCGGCTTGCACAGCACCTGGCCGCGCTCGACGTCCTCGCGCTTGGTGCCGCGCAGCAGGATGCCGACGTTGTCGCCCGCCTGGCCCTGGTCGAGCAGCTTGCGGAACATCTCCACGCCGGTGCAGGTGGTCTTCTGCGTCGCGCGGATGCCGACGATCTCGATTTCCTCGCCGACCTTGATCACGCCGCGCTCGACCCGGCCCGTGACCACGGTGCCGCGGCCCGAGATCGAGAACACGTCTTCCACAGGCATCAGGAAGGCGCCGTCGATCGCGCGCTCCGGCGTCGGGATGTAGCTGTCCAGCGCGTCGGCGAGCTTGAAGATCGCCTGCTCACCCAGTTCGCCCTTGTCGCCTTCCATCGCCAGCTTCGCGCTGCCGTGGATGATCGGGGTGCTGTCGCCGGGGAACTCGTACTTGTCGAGGAGTTCGCGCACTTCCATCTCGACGAGCTCGAGCAGTTCGGCGTCGTCGACCATGTCGCACTTGTTCAGGAAGACGATGATGTAAGGCACGCCCACCTGGCGCGCCAGCAGGATGTGCTCGCGCGTCTGCGGCATCGGGCCGTCGGCGGCCGACACCACCAGGATCGCGCCGTCCATCTGCGCCGCACCCGTGATCATGTTCTTGACGTAGTCGGCGTGCCCGGGGCAGTCGACGTGCGCGTAGTGCCGGTTCGCCGTCTCGTATTCGACGTGCGCGGTGTTGATCGTGATGCCGCGCGCCTTTTCTTCAGGCGCCGCGTCGATCTGGTCGTAGGCCTTGGCCTCGCCGCCGAACTTCGCAGCCAGCACCGACGTGATCGCTGCCGTCAGCGTCGTCTTGCCGTGGTCGACGTGACCGATCGTGCCCACGTTGACGTGGGGCTTCGTGCGTTCGAACTTACCCTTAGCCATTCAGGTGCTCCTGGATGTTTGCTTCAACTCGTATCGATCGATGGTGCCCATGGCGCGGATCGAACGCGCGACCTCCCCCTTACCAAGGGGGTGCTCTACCACTGAGCCACATGGGCGTCGGTACGGGTCTGGCGACCGCCTGCGGCATCGACAGGCCCGTAACGACTCTCTCTGCAATGAACCTGCACCTGACCTGGAGCGGGAAACGGGAATCGAACCCGTGTCATTAGCTTGGAAGGCTAAGGTTCTACCATTGAACTACTCCCGCTACGGTCCCGCCTCATTCAAGGCTCTCGCTTGGTGGAGGAGGCTGGATTCGAACCAGCGTAGGCGTAAGCCAACAGATTTACAGTCTGCCCCCTTTAGCCACTCGGGCACCCCTCCGGCGAGCCTGCGAGTATAGCATTTCCGAAGTCAGCTGCCAGCCAGACCCCACCAGTCGACGAGATCCGCGGTGGCGGCGAAGTGGCTGCCCTCGACCATGAAGCCGCGCTTGAAGTCGTGCGACGGGTGGCGCGTGCGCAGCACGGCGGGCGCGCTGCCCTCGGGCCGCGCCGCGTCGAAGAAGGCATTCGCAGGTTTGCCCCAGAGCAGGAAGATGGGCGGTGCGCGTCGCGCGCATAAAACCTGAACTATCTGGGAAGTAAGCGCCTGCCAACCGCACTCTGCGTGGCTCCCTGCCACGCCGACTTCGACCGTCAGCACGGGGTTCAGCAGAAGCACGCCGGCTCCGGCCCAAGCGTCGAGCTTCCAGACCGCGGGGCGCTTCCAGCCCGGCCGATCGACTTCGAGCACCTCGAACACCCGACGAAGCGAGTGCGGCTTTCCATGACCGGCGGAGAACGCGAGGCCGTCGGCGTGGCCCGGTCGCGGATACGGATCCTGGCCGAAGACGACGACCTTGACGGCATCCGGCGGCACGAGGCGCAGCGCGCGAAAAGGATCGGGCGGCGCAATTTCGCGCTCTTGCGACACTGCCCTCACCCGCTGCGCAACACAGGCCTGCAACTCGGGCGTCCAGCCGGTCAGCAGCGCGCGCCAGGGCGTCGGCAGCGACGCGAACGCTGCCGGCAGGTCGTCGGCCGTCACTGGAACAGTTCCGCGAGCGCGACGCCCGGGTCGGCGGCGCGCATGAAGGCTTCGCCGACGAGAAAGGCGTTGACGCCTTCGCGGCGCATGCGCTGCACGTCGGCCGGGCCGAGGATGCCGGACTCGGTGATCGCGAGGCGCTCGCCCGGGATGTGCGGCAGCAGGTCGATCGTGGCGGCCAGCGACACTTCGAAGGTCCGCAGGTTGCGGTTGTTGACGCCGACCAGCGGTGTCTTCAGCTTCAGCGCCCGGTCGAGCTCGGCACGGTCGTGGACTTCGACCAGCACGTCCAGGCCGAGCGCCAGCGCGCAGGCTTCGAGGTCGGCCAGTTGGCCGTCGGCGAGGCAGGCGGCGATGAGCAGGACGCAGTCGGCGCCGATCGCGCGCGCTTCGAAGACCTGGAATTCGTCGACCATGAAGTCCTTGCGCAGCACGGGCAGCTCGCAGGCCGCCCGCGCCTGCTTCAGGTACTCGGCCGAGCCCTGGAAGAAGCGTTCGTCGGTGAGCACGCTCAGGCAGGCGGCGCCGTGGCGCGCATAGCTCTCGGCGATCGCGGCCGGGACGAAATGCTCGCGCAGCACGCCCTTGCTCGGGCTCGCCTTCTTGACCTCGGCGATGACGCCGGAATGGCCGGCGGCGATCCGCTTGCGCAGCGCGGCGCCGAATCCGCGCGCATCGCGCCGCGATTCGGCTTCGTCGCGCCAGCTCGCCAGGCTGCGCTTGCGGCGGCCGGCCGCGACCTCGTCGTGCTTGACATCGACGATCTTCTGCAGGATGTCGGGCACGGCGTTCGTCATGCCGGCCGGTACTGGTTGGTGACGCTGACGAACTGGCTCAGCTTGGCCAGCGCCTTGCCCGAAGCCACGGCCTCGCGCGCACGCTTGACGCCGTCGGCGACCGAAGAAGCCACGCCGGCGCAGTACAGCGCGGCGCCGGCGTTGAGCAGCACCACATCGCGGATCGGGCCGTCTTCGTTGGCCAGGGCGCGCTGGATGCACTGCACCGACTCTTCCTTGTTCGTGACGCGCAGCACGCGCGAGTCGTACACCGGCAGGCCGAAGTCGCTCGGGTGGACGACGTATTCGAGCACCTCGCCGTTCTTCAGCTCGCCGACCTGGGTCTCGCCCGAGAGCGAGATCTCATCCATGCCGTTCATGCCGTAGACCACCATCACGTGCTCGCTGCCCAGGCGCTGCAGCACCCGCACCATGATGCCGACGAGGTCGGGGTGGAAGACGCCGAGCAGTTGGTTCGGCGCCCCGGCCGGGTTCGTGAGGGGGCCCAGGATGTTGAAGATCGTGCGCACGCCCAGCTCCTTGCGCACCGGCGCGGCGTGCTTCATCGCCGCGTGGTGGTTCGGCGCGAACATGTAGCAGACCCCGGTCTGCTCCAGGCAGGCGGCGACCTGCTCGGGGTTGAGGCCGATGTAGGCGCCCAGCGCTTCCATCACGTCGGCCGAGCCCGAGGTCGAAGAGACCGCGCGCCCGGCATGCTTGGCCACGCGCGCGCCGGCAGCGGCGGCGACGAAGGTCGAGGCGGTCGAGATGTTGAAGGTGTGCGAGCTGTCGCCACCGGTGCCGACGATGTCGACGAGGTGCTGGCGGTCGGTCACCGCAACCGGCGTGGCGAATTCGCGCATCACCTGGGCCGCGGCGGCGATCTCGCCGATCGTCTCCTTCTTGACGCGCAAGCCCATCGCGAAAGCCGCGATCATCACCGGCGACATCTCGCCGCTCATGATGCGGCGCATCAGTGCGAGCATTTCGTCGTGGAAGATCTCGCGGTGGTCGATGAAGCGGGTCAGCGCCTCGGTATTGGTGATCGTCATGCAGTCTTCTCCTGGAGTCGCCGGCGCAGGATGACAACGGCCCGGTCGATGTCGGCCGCGGAAACATCGAGGTGGGTCACGAGGCGCAGCTTGTAAAGGCCGGTGCAAAGCAGCCCGTCTTCGCGCAGGCGATCGACCAAGCCAGCGCCGATTTCGGGCGCGACATCGACGAACACCATGTTGGTCTGCGGCGCCTCGACGGCGACGCCGGCCAGGCCTTGCAAGCCCTCGGCCAGGCGGCGCGCGTTGGCGTGGTCTTCGGCCAGGCGCGCCACGTGGTGGTCGAGCGCATGCAGTGCGGCGGCGGCGAGCACCCCGGCCTGGCGCATCGCGCCGCCGGCCATCTTGCGCACGCGGTGGGCGCGCGCGATGAAGTCTTTCGGGCCGCACAGCGCCGAGCCCACGGGCGCGCCCAGGCCCTTGCTGAAGCAGACCGAGACGCTGTCGAAATGGCGCGTGATCGCGCGCGCCGCGGCAAACGGGTCGCCGCCGGCCGCGACCGCGGCGTTGAAGAGGCGCGCGCCGTCGAGGTGGGTCGCGAGGCGGCGCCGGTGCGCGAGTGCGCAAGCTGCTTCGAGCCAGGCCAGCGGCATCACCTTGCCGCCCCAGGTGTTCTCGAGCGCCAGCAGCCGGCTGCGCGCGAAATGGGCGTCGTCGGGTTTGATGTTGGCCTCGATCTCGGCCAGCGCCAGCGTACCGTCTGGCTGATGCGCAATCGGCTGCGGCTGGATGCTGCCGAGCACGGCGCCGCCGCCGCCTTCCCAACGGTAGGTGTGAGCCATCTGGCCGACGAGGTATTCGTCGCCGCGGGCGCAATGCGCCATCAAGGCGCACAGGTTGCTCTGGGTGCCGGTGGGCACGAACAAGGCGGCCTCGAAACCGAGCTCGGCAGCGATGCGCGCCTGCAAGGCGTTGACCGTGGGGTCGTCGCCGAAAACGTCGTCGCCGACCTCGGCCGCGGCCATCGCGGCGCGCATCGCCGCGGTGGGGCGGGTGACGGTGTCGCTGCGCAGGTCGATCACGACGCCGCTCCCATCTGCAGGAAGTTCTTCAGCATCGCGTGGCCGTGCTCGCTCAGGATCGACTCGGGGTGGAACTGCACGCCTTCGAGGGGCGTCTTCGTCGCCGCCAGTTCGCGGTGGCGCACGCCCATGATCTCGCCGTCTTCCGCGGTCGATGTCACTTCGAGTTCGGCCGGCAGGCTTTCGCGCTCGATCGCCAACGAGTGATAGCGGATGACGTTGAAGCGCTCGGGCAGCCCGGCGTAGACCCCGGCGCCGTCGGTCGTGATCGCGCTCGCCTTGCCGTGCATCTGGACCTGGGCCCGAACGACCTTGCCGCCCAACGCGGCGCCGATCGCCTGGTGGCCGAGGCACACGCCGAGCAGCGGCAGGCGGCCGCTGAAATGGCGGATGGCCTCGACGCAGATTCCGGCTTCGGCCGGCGAGCAGGGGCCGGGCGAGAGCACGAGATGGTCCGGTCGCAATTCGGCGATGCCTTCGAGCGTGATCTCGTCGTTGCGGAACACACGCACGTCCTGGCCGAGTTCGCCGAAGTACTGGACGAGGTTGTAGGTGAAGCTGTCGTAGTTGTCGATCATCAGCAGCATATGCGCTCTAACCCTTTGATTTCATTGGATGTT
>JAGWTS010000434.1 GCA_028868875.1 Burkholderiales bacterium
GCGGCCGAGGCCGCGGCCGCGCCAGGCGGGCGCGACCATGACCCGCAGCTCGGCGACGTGGCGCGACCAGGATCGCTTGTCGTTGACGATCGCCGTGCAGCCGACCAGCGTGCCGTCGCTGCGTGCGGCCAGGCTCGTGATGCCGCCGCCGTCCAGCGCGGCAAGCCAGGCGTCGACCACTTTCGGATGGCTCACGTCGCGGCGCACGAACAGCAGGTCGTGGGTCGGCAGGGTCTTGACGAAGGCGCCCAGCTCATCCCCGTCCGATGCCTTCAGCAACTCGATCTCGACCGCAGATCCTGCGATGGAATGGGTGCGCGGGCGAGCCGGTGGGACCTGCATTGCTTTCGATGAGGGCATGTTCATGTGGATCTCTTCTCCAGCCATTGATCGAGTGCGGGCCACATCCGCTTGACCGCGTTGGGTCCGGCCACCAGGCTCACGTGGCCACCCGGCAGCACGATCTCCTGCTTGTCGAGCGAGCCGGCGAGGGCGACCAGCGGCCGCGCGCAATCGGGCGGCACCAGGTGGTCGTGCTGCGCGGTCACGTGCAGCAGCGGCACGGTGATGTTCTTCAGGTCGACGCGGCGGCCGCCGATGCGCAGCGTCCCTTCGTGCAGCGCGTTCTTCCAGACCAGTTGCTTGATGGTCTGCCGAAAATACGCTCCCGCCAGCGGCAGCGTCTCGGCCGCAAATCGGTCCATCATGCGGTAGCCCTGCACGTACTGGTCGTTCCACATGTTGTCCCACAGGCGCAACTGGGCCGCGAGGTTGCTCACCGGCCGCTGGGCCGCAAACGCGCTGATGATGAAGTCGGAAGGCACGTTGCCCAGCGCGTCGACCATGCGGTCGAGCTCGAAGTGGCGCTGGTCGACCAGGGCCTGGAACAGCGTCATCTGCTTCCAGTCGATCGGCGTCGTGAAGCAAGCCAGGTTCTTCAGCGGGCCGCCGGCGTTCAGGGCGGCGTAGATCGTCGCCAGCACGCCGCCCATGCAATAGCCGACGAGGGTCACCTCCTCGACGCCCGAGTCCTGCTGCACGCGGCGGATGCTGTCCGGGATGAAGTCGAGCGTGTAGTTCTCGATCGTGAGGCCGCTCTCTTCGCGCGAAGGCGGGTTCCAGTCCATCACGTAGACGTCGTAGCCGCGGCCGAGCAGGAAGCCGATCAGGCTTTGTCCCGGTGCCAGGTCGAAGATGTCGCACTTGTTCGTGGTGGCCATCACCAGCAGCAGCGGCACGCGGTAGACCTCGGCGCTGGTGGCGTGGTAGTGGTAAAGCGAGAGCGTGCCGCGCCGGTGCAGGAGCGTGCGGGGCGTGGTGCCGATGGCCGGCGCGGGCGAGCCCAGGTATTCCAGGCCCTTCAGGCTGCGCTGGATCATGCGGTCGACTTCCAGGCGCAGGCGCCGGGCCATCGTCGGTTCGGCGGCGGTCGGCGTGTTCATCGTTCAGGCGGCCTGGCGCTTGGTCGTGCGCGCGCGGCTCGTGGTGGGCTTGGCCGCGGATCGCTTCGCGCTTGCCGGCTTCTGGATGGTTCGCGCCACCTTCGGGCTGACGTCGGCCGCGACTGCCGGCGCCGGGGTCGGGGCGCGGCGTGTGCGAGCGGGGCGGGGGGCGAGCGACGGGGCGGGAGGCAGCAGCACGTCGACCTTGTCCTCGACGCGCTGAACGGCTGCGGCGAGCGCGGCGAGCTCGGTCCGGCTGGGCAGGTCCAGGCGAACGTAAAGGCCTGCCAGCGCGCGCGCGAACACATGCTGCCCGGCGAGCGACACCTTCATGAACTGGGCCAGCGCGCGGGAGAACTGCTCCGACTGCATCTTCGCGGTCGCATAAGTGTTGATCCCCCCTTCGAGCCGGTTCAGCGACTCGCGCAACAGCATGAATGGATCGAACTTGAACGCATCTGGCACGGCGAGATCTCCCACAAGGTTTCAGGCAGATGGATAGGTCTGGTGCACCGCCAGGCCCTTGCCTTCGGCGAGCGCCGAGCGCTGCAACAGTCCGCTGGGAACGAAGTGCGAGTCGAGAAACCGGCGCGTGGCGCAGGCGGTGCCGGGCAAGAACCCTCCGAAGATCGTCAACGCGAGCCGCTCGGCCGCGACCCAGCCGACCAGCGAGGTCCTCGCCATCTCGCCCGCGGCTGTGCGCAGCGCCTGCGCGGCCGTGGCCGTGTCTTCGACCTCCAGCGTCTGGTCCGCGGCCGCTTCGCCGCGGAAGGCCGCGGCCAGCGCGTCGCCGATGCGCAGCAGCGCGTCGCGGCCGGCGCCGATGACCGTATCGAAGTTCATGAAGCCGTGGAACTGGCCCGGGTAGTGCAGCAACCGGACCGGGACGCCCGCGGCGCGCAGGCGGGCCGCGTAGT
This sequence comes from Burkholderiales bacterium, assembly GCA_028868875.1. Lineage (GTDB taxonomy): Bacteria > Pseudomonadota > Gammaproteobacteria > Burkholderiales > Burkholderiaceae_C > Rubrivivax. Next base: position 2,360 of record JAGWTS010000434.1, read on the forward strand.
CCAGGCCGTCGTCACGAATCGGATCGAAGCCGGCGCTGACGACCACGGTCGGTGCCAGGCCTTGCAGCTCGGTGTTGCGACGGGGCGAGAGCCAGGGATCGGCGGCATTCGGCGGGATCGCCACGGTGCGTCCGATCTTGTCCAGTTGTCGCGCCGAGACCATGAAGCCGCGCGCGTTCTCCTCCACCGACGGAAAACGGTGCAGCAGGTCCGTGGCCGGATAGGCCAGCACCTGCAGGCGCAGATCGAGGCTTCCCTGGCGCGCGACATGCTGCGCCACCGCGGCGGTGACGTTGCCGCCGGCCGAGTCGCCGCCGATGGCCAGCCGCGTGGAATCGACCCCGATCGTCGCGCCATGGGCGGCCACCCACTGCAGTGCGGCCAAGAAGTCTTCGCGACTGGCCGTCAATGCATGCTCGGGCGCGAGCCGGTAGCGAACCGCGACGACGATGCAGTCGGCGCGACGCGCGATGCTGCGGCAGATGGAGTCGGCGGTGTCCAGGCCGCCGACCATGAAGCCGCCGCCGTGACACCACAGGAACGCGGGCCGCGGCGCATCGGATGAGCCGGACGGGGTGAAGATGCGCAACTCGATCGGCCCGCCCGGGCCGGGGATGACCTGCCGGCTCACCGAGCCGACGCCGGGCCGGCGACCCATCGCCAGTGCCATCAGCCGCCACACCATCCTTTGCACGCGCACCGAGCGGTCTTCCAGCGGCATCCAGGCATAGAGGTTCACCCAGCGCAGAAAGGCGCGCGATTCGCGGTCCGGGCGGCGGCTGCGCAGCGTGCGCGGCATCCCGATCGCGGCGCCCTGTGCCAGCGGAGCGGGGCTGTCCCCGGCGTCGGGGCCAGGGGACGGGTGCGCCGGCTTCTTCACGGTGCTGCGGGCGCGCTTGCGCGTGTCGTCGGAGGTCTTGACCATGGGGCCGGTGCGTCAGTCAATGTCGGGTTGTCCGGCCTGGCCACTCGCCAGGCATGGCGGCAGGGGCGGCGGCCGGCGACGCCCATGCGGCTCTTGCCGCCGATCGATCGGCACGATCGAGACCGGGGACACGTCGGTGCCCGCCCATGGCCGGGTCCGGGCCTGTGTTGCAGGGGTTCATGCGGCGTCCTTTCTTCTGCAGCTCGGTTGCGGTAGCCGGCCGCTCGGGGGGTGGGCATCGGCTCTCGGGAGCGCAACCGGGCCTCGCTGCCCTTGTCTCCAGCCCGGCGAGGGTCACGCACAGGATGAATGTTCGGATACCGGCGCTCGGCCGCCACCACCCGCATTGGGTGGCAGCTCCCGCCTCGGAATGCGCCGCCGCATCGCTGCCCGCTTCGGACCTTGACGGGTGCGTTGCCTACTTGGTGCTCAGCGCAGGCCCGATCGGATCGAGGTCCGTGCCGTTGAACCGCACGGGCTGCAAGGATGCGGTGGCGAAGAGATCGGACGGCGAGTTCTCCAGCTTCACACCCGGCAGCAACATCGCGATGCGCGGGTTCTTGAGGTTGCTGGCCAGGCGGCGCACGTTGTCGCGCGTGAGCTCGTTGCCCGCCTCGCGCAGCACGTGCGCCATGAGTTGCGCCACGATGTAGCCCGAGGCGCCGGTCGAATTGGAGGGGTCGACGTCGCTCGCGTACTTCTTGAGCAAATCCTGGTATTCCAGCACTTCGGGGTCGCGATTCCAGCGCGGACTGGTGATGTCCTTGTTGAACTGCAGCCCGATGACGCCCTTGGAATT
>JAGWTS010000435.1 GCA_028868875.1 Burkholderiales bacterium
CAGCGGCCCGATCGAACTCGAAGACCTGAAGATCATCGTCCTGATGGTGTTCTGGAGCCTGGGCGAGGAGCCCGATTCGCTCGTTCTCGACGAGCTGTTCGTCGCCCCCGAAGAGCGTCTGATCCACTGACGCCGCGGCGCCAGCCGGCGCTCAGGACGCGAGCAGGCGCGAGGCGTCGACGTCGAGCTTGGCCAGCGCGCTGCGCGTGGCCCGCACCGTGAGCGCCTCGTCCTGCGCCGGCAGCAGCAGCCCGGCCTGCAGGAAGGCCGCGAGCCGGTGCTGCTGGAACAGCACGCAGCGCCCCTGCGGCGTGACGAAGAGCGAGAGCTGCTTGCGCATGCCCTGCCAGGCCAGCTGCACCGGCTCGATGCGCTCGCGCACTTCGAGCATGTACCAGCTGCCCACCTGCAGCTCGCGCGCCCAGGCCAGCATCGCCGGGGTCGGCATCGAGCCGCCGTCGAGCACCACCTCGAGGTCCGAACTCTGGTGGCCGGAGAGGTCGAGCACCATCGACTCGTCGATCTGGACGTCGGCCGCCTCGGGCAGCAACTCCTCCAGCGTCTCGAGCCGCTCCATGAGTTCGCGCAGGCGGTCGTCGGGGATGACCGCGGCCTTGGCCGTGAAGGCCGCGGCGAGCGAGTTGTTGAGCTGCTGGATCTGCTCGTCCTGGCGCGCGGAGTCGATGCCGGCGGCGACCATGCCTTCGCGCAGGGACTTCAGCAGCACCGGCAGGCGCCGGATGACCTCGGCGCGCTCCTCGCGCGTGACCTTGGCGCTGGCCGACCAGATCAGGTCGGCGGCGGCGCGCTTCATCGTGCGCGTCTGATCGCCCTGGGCGCCGTAGCGCACCGCGGTGGTGGCGAGCACGTCGGCCCAGACGTGGAACAGGAACTGGCGCACCCCTTCCTGCACCGGCACCTCGTTGAGCATGCGGCGCAGCTCGATCGTGTACTGGATCGCCAGGGTCTCGCGCTGCTCGACCTGCTGCGCCAGCGACACGCCCTTCTTCGTCGCCTCGTTCTCGTTGCTGAAGTAATGCTCGAGGAACTTTTCGAACTCGACGAGCACGGTCTGGAACACGCGCCGCCCGGTGTCGGGGTAGGCCTCGACGACCTGGACCACGCGCTTGATCTCCTTCTCGAGCGCATCGCCGACGTTCTGCGCCGCGCTGTCGAAGCCCATGACGCAGGCGCCCATGCGGTCGATCAGGCGCCGCGCCGGGTGGTCGACGGTGGCGAAGAAATCGGGTTCGCTCACGGCCACGCGCAGCACCGGCATCTGCAGCCGCGCGAACCACACGCGCACCGCCGCCGGGATCCGGTCTTCGGTCAGGATGCTCTGGAACAGCAGGGCCACGATCTCGATCGTCGCCCGCTCCTCGGGCGTGGCCGCGGCCTTCTTCAGCACCTGCTTGCGCTGCTGCAGCTCCTCGAGCATCCCCGGCGTCGTGATCGGGCCGGCGCCCTGGGTCGTCGGTGCGAGGCGCTGGCGGATGCCGACCTGGGCGGTGTCGATGGCCCGCGCCAGGCCGGGCGAAACCGGGACGCCGACCTGGCTCTGGCCGAAGCCCGGCAGATGGCGTCCGACGAGCCGGTTCAGGCGTCCGAGCATGGCCTCGGCGTGGTCGCGGCTGCGCGCGAGCGGGGTGCCGCGCGTCATGAGCCGGGTTTCGTCGCCGACGCCGGCGCGGCCGCTGTAGTAGTGGCTGCCGGAAGGGGCGCCGTCGCCGACGCGCGGGCCGATCTCGCCCGGGCTCACCGAGTGCTGCCAGATGCTGGCCATCGGCGCGGCGACGTGGCTGCGCGAGCGCCGGATGAGGGGCCGCAGGTCGACCTCGGGCAGCACCTGGCGTTCGGCGAGCCAGCGGTTGGCCTCGTGGTAGGCCTCGGTGACGAGCAGCGCGAACTCCTCGTGCAGCGCGTTCTGCATCTCGCGCCAGTCGGCCAGGGTCTGGCCCGAAGCGCGCCAGGACTCGAAGACGACGCGCGCGAGCACATGGGCGCGCAGCAGGTCGTGGGGTTCGAGCTCGGCCCGGCCTTCGAGGTGGGCGACGCGCGAGCGCAGGTCGGCGAACTCCCAGGCGGCCTTGTCCATGATCGCCAGCGCGAGGCGCGAGGTCACGATCTCGAGCTCGATCGTGTCGTCGTCGACCAGCGACAGCGGCCCGGTCGAGCTGCCCGCCGGCGGCAGGTTGATGCTGCGGCTGCCGGTCGCGCCTTGCAGCAGCATGCGGCGCAGCCCGCCGACGATGTTGCGGTGCCAGCCCTGGGCGCCTGCCATCAAGCCCTGGACCAGGTCGCGCCGGCGCTGCATCGCGCTGTGCTCGGCCGGCTTGTCGAGCAGCGATCGCGCCCCTTCGATGGACGCCTGCACCAGCGGCACCAGCCCCCTGACGAGTTCCTCGACGTAGAGGCGGCGCGCCTGTTCGGCAAGGTTCGCTGACGCGGATCCGGTTGCCATGGAGAGGGCGGGCCGTCGATGAATGCGGGGGTGGGTTGACTCTACACCACGGCCCCGGCGTTCGGGTCGTTCGGATCGTTCTCCTTGGTGCCTGCGCGAATCAGGTCCTCGCGCTTGACGCCCAGCCACATCGCGATGCCGGCGGCGACGAAGATCGACGAGTAGATGCCGAACAGGATGCCGATGGTCAGCGCGACGGCGAAGTAGTGCAGCGTCGGCCCGCCGAAGAGCAGCATCGACAACACCATCATCTGGGTGCAGCCGTGGGTGATGATGGTGCGGCTCGTCGTGCTCGTGATCGCGTGGTCGATGACCTGGTGCGTCGTCATCTTGCGCATCTTGCGGAAGGTCTCGCGGATGCGGTCGAAGATGACCACCGACTCGTTCACCGAGTAGCCCAGCACCGCCAGCACCGCCGCCAGCACCGGAAGCGAGAACTCCCACTGGAAGAAGGCGAAGAAGCCGATGATGATGACCACGTCGTGCAGGTTGGCGATGATGCCGGCAAGCGCGAACTTCTTCTCGAAGCGCAGCGACAGGTAGGCCATGATGCCCAGCACCGTCACGGCCAGGGCCTTGGCGCCGTCGCGCGCCAGCTCGGAGCCCACCGAAGGACCGACGAACTCGGTGCGCGAGAGCACGAGCGGCTCGGCCCCCGAGGCGTCGCTGCAGGCCTGGCGGCTGACCTGCTCGCCCTGTGCCGTGGTGTACTGCTTCGGCACCATCGTGCCCTTCTCGGCCGTGCACAGCGCGGTGAAGACCTGGGTCGCGAGCGCGGCCTGCACGCCGCTGGCCTTGGCGTCGCCGTGCACCGGCAGGCGCACGAGCACGTCGCGGCTGGTGCCGAAGTTCTGCACCTGGGCGTCCTTGATGCCCAGGGCCGCGATCGTCGCGCGCACGCGGTCGGTGTCGGCGCTCTGGGCGTAGGCCACCTCGAGCACGGTGCCGCCGGTGAACTCGATCGACAGGTGCAGCCCGCGCGTGAAGATGAAGAACACCGCCGCGGCGAAGGTGATGAACGAGACCACGTTCAGCACCAGCGCGTAGCGCATGAACGGGATGTCGCGGCGGATCCGGAAGAATTCCATTTACTTGCTCCCGCTCGTCTTCGGCGCCGTGCTGCCGGCGTCGGGGCGCCAGACCTGGCCGATCGCGACCGACTTCAGGCGCTTCTTGCCGCCGTACCAGAGGTTGACGAGGCCGCGCGAGAACATCACCGACGAGAACATCGAGGTCAGGATGCCCAGGCAGTGCACGACCGCGAAGCCGCGCACCGGGCCCGAGCCGTAGGCGAGCAGGGCCAGACCCGCGATCAGCGTCGTCACGTTCGAGTCGAGGATGGTCGCGAAGGCGCGCTCGTAGCCGCTGTTGATGGCTGTCTGCGGCGCCGCGCCGTTGCGCAGTTCCTCGCGGATACGCTCGTTGATGAGCACGTTGGAGTCGATCGCCATGCCCAGCACGAGGGCGATGGCGGCGATGCCCGGCAGCGACAAGGTGGCCTGCAGCATCGACAGCAGGGCGATCAGGCACAGCAGGTTGAAGCCCAGCGCCAGGGTCGAGAAGACGCCGAACAGCATGTAGTACGCGCACATGAAGGCGGCGATCGCGGCGAAGCCCCA
>JAGWTS010000436.1 GCA_028868875.1 Burkholderiales bacterium
GCCGGGCGCAAGGCGGTGCACGGCATCGAGCGCTACCTGAACACGCTGGGCACGATCGCCGCCGCGGCGCCCTTGATGGGCTTGTTCGGCACCGTGGTCGGCATGATCGAGATCTTCGGCTCGCAGGCGCCCAATTCGGGGGCGAACCCGCAGCTGCTGGCGCACGGCATCTCGGTGGCCCTGTACAACACCGCGTTCGGCCTCATCATCGCCATCCCCTCGCTCATGTTCTACCGCTATTTCCGCGGTCGCATCGACGAGTACCAGCTCGCCCTCGAGCTCGCCGCCGAGCAACTGGTGCCGCATCTGATGCGCGTCACGGCGCGCAGCGCGGCGAACGACTGACGAGCCGGTCGATGAAGTTCAGCCGCCGCCGCATGGAGGAACCGGAGATCAACCTGATCCCGTTCATCGACGTGCTGCTCGTGGTGCTGATCTTCCTGATGCTCTCGACCACGTATTCGCGCTTCACCGAACTGCAGGTCACGCTGCCCACCGCCGACGCCGACAAGTTGCGCGACCCTCCAGCGCGGGTCGTGGTCGCGGTTTCGGCCGACGGCCGCTACGCCGTCAACCACAAGCCGGTCGACGGGCGCAGCGTCGAGATGCTGACGGCCGAGATCGGCGCCGCGGCTGCCGGGCACAGCGACGCCGTGCTCATCATCTCGGCCGACGCGCTGGCGGCGCACCAGACGGTGATCAATGTGCTCGACGCGGCGCGCCGCGTCGGCCTCACGCACGTGACCTTCGCCTCGCAGGCGCCCAGCGCCGCGCCTTGATGGCCCTGGCCGGGCGCATCGAGACCCTGCTCGCGCGCCACTGGTGGCGCGCACGTCCGAGTTGGTTCTCGCGCTGCCTGCTGCCGCTGTCCTGGCTTTACGACGCGTTGCGACACCTGGCCGCGGCACGCAGCCCGCTGCGTGCACCGGTGCCGGTGGTCGTGGTCGGCAACCTGATCGCCGGCGGTGCCGGCAAGACGCCCACCGTGATCGCGCTCGTCCAGGCCTTGCGCGAGGCCGGCTGGCGGCCGGGCGTGGTCTCGCGCGGCCACGGCGGCAGCGCGAGCGAGGCGCGCGCCGTGGCGGCCGATGCCGTGGCCGGCGAGGTCGGCGACGAGGCCCTGCTGATCGCGCGCCGCAGCGGAGTCCCGGTCTGGATCGGGCGCCGCCGCGTCGAGGCCGCGCGCGCGCTGTGCCGGGCCGAGCCGGGGGTGGACCTGATCGTCAGCGACGACGGCCTGCAGCACGCCGCCCTCGCGCGCGAGCTCGAGATCGTCGTCTTCGACGAGCGCGGCGCGGGCAACGGCCTGCTGCTGCCGGCCGGGCCCTTGCGCGAACCGCTGCCGGCCGCGGCAGGCGATCGCCTCGTGCTCTACAACGCCGCGGCGCCGAGCACGGCGCTCGCAGGCGCCTGTGCAACGCGCTCGATCGGCGGCGTGCTGGCGCTCGAACGCTGGCGCTCCGGCGCTCCGGGCGAGGCGCGGGCGCTGGCCGAACTGCGCGGGCGCCGCCTCGTCGCCGCCGCCGGCATCGGCGCGCCCGAGCGCTTCTTCGCGGCGCTCGAAGCGGCCGGCCTCGAGATCGAGCGCCTGCCCCTGCCCGACCACCACGACTACGCCACCCTGCCCTGGCCCGCCACCACCGCCGACGTGGTGACGACCGAGAAGGACGCGGTGAAGATCGACCCGGCGCGCTGCGCCGCCACGCGGGTCTGGGTCGCACGGCTAGACTTCGCGCTGCCGCCGGCCTTCGTCGGCGACGTGCTGCGCCGGCTCGGCCGGCCCCCGGACCCGAGAAGATGACATGACGATCGACCACCGCCTGTTCGAACTGCTGGTCTGCCCGGTCTGCAAAGGCCCGCTCGAGCTGCAGCGCGACGAGCGCAACGCGCCGCACGAATTCGTGTGCCCGGCCGACCATCTCGCGTTCCCGATCCGCGACGGCATTCCCGTCATGGTCGAGAGCGAAGCCCGCAGCATTCCGCTCCCGCCTTGAAGTTCAGCGTCCTGATCCCGGCAAGGCTGGGCTCGACGCGGCTGCCGGGCAAGCCGCTGGCCGACATCGCCGGCCTGCCGATGGTGGTGCGGGTGGCGCAGCGCGTGGCGGCGGCGGGGGCCGCGCGCATCGTCGTCGCCGCCGACGACGCGCGCATCGTCGAGGCCTGCAACCGCCACGGCGTCGACGCGGTGCTCACGCGCAGCGACCACGCCAGCGGCAGCGACCGTCTCGCCGAAGCCTGCGCCCTGCTCGGCCTCGACGGCGACGACGCGGTCGTGAACGTGCAGGGCGACGAGCCGCTGATCGACCCGGCGCTGGTGCGCCGCTGTGCCGACCTCCTGGCCGAGCGCGCGGACTGCGTCATGAGCACCGCCGCCCATCCGATCGAGGACGCGGCCGACTTCGCCAACCCCAACATCGTCAAGGTCGTGCTCGATGCGGCCGGACGCGCCCTGTACTTCACGCGCGCGCCGGTGCCTTGCTGGCGCGATGCGCCGCCCGGCGTGCTGCCCGCGGACCCGGCCCCGCTGCGCCACCTGGGCCTTTACGGCTACCGCGCGGGCTTTCTGCGGCGCTTCCCGCGGCTGGCGCCGGCGCCGCTGGAACGGCTCGAGCAGCTCGAGCAGTTGCGCGTGCTCTGGCACGGCGAGCGCATCGCAGTCCACGTGAGCCCGCACGCGGGCGGCGCCGGGGTCGACACGCCACAGGACCTGGAGCGCGTGCGCGCCCTCTTCGCGTCCTGAGCCCCACGGCGGCGGCGTCAGCGTCGCGCAGGGTGGCTCGTGATAATCTCGTCCGCAAACAAGGCCAGCGCTCCCCGCGACTGCCGGCAGGACAAGACAACCCAGAGGAAACCGATGAGACTGATTCTGTTGGGGGCGCCCGGCGCCGGCAAGGGCACGCAGGCCGCCTTCATCTGCCGCCGCTACGGCATCCCGCAGATCTCCACCGGAGACATGCTGCGGGCCGCCGTGAAGGCCGGCACCCCGCTCGGTCTCGCGGCCAAACAGGTGATGGATGCGGGCAGCCTCGTCAGCGACGACATCATCATCGGCCTCGTCAAGGAGCGCATCGCCGAGCCCGATTGCGCGCCGGGCTTTCTCTTCGACGGCTTCCCGCGCACGATTCCCCAGGCCGAGGCCATGAAGGAAGCCGGCGTCAAGCTCGACTGCGTGCTCGAGATCGACGTCCCCGACGCCGCCATCATCGAGCGCATGAGCGGGCGGCGCGTGCACCTGGCCTCGGGCCGCACCTACCACCTGCACTACAACCCGCCCAAGCTGGAAGGCCACGACGACCTCACCGGCGAGCCGCTGATCCAGCGCGTCGACGACCAGGAAGACACGGTGCGCAAGCGCCTGGAGGTCTACCACCGCCAGACCCGGCCCTTGGTGGCCTATTACTCGGCCTGGGCCGCCAGCGGCGACGCCCAGGCGCCGCGCTGCCGCTGCATCAGCGGTACCGGCAGCGTCGAGGAAATCACCGCCCGCGCCCTCGCTGCGCTCGCCGATTGAGGCCCGGGCAACTCAACACGGAAAGCAGTCCATGGAAATCGCAGGCAAGGTCTTCATCGTCACCGGCGGGGCTTCGGGCCTCGGGGAAGGCACGGCGCGCATGCTCGCCACCCACGGTGCCAAGGTCGTGATCGCCGACCTCCAGGTCGAGCGCGGCCAGGCCATCGCGCAGGAAATCGGCGGCGTCTTCGTCAAGTGCGACGTGAGCCAGGAAGCCGACGGCCAGGCCGTGGTGGCCGCGGCCACGGCGGCCGGCAAGCTGATGGGCCTGGTCAACTGCGCCGGCATCGCGCCGGCGGTCAAGACCGTCGGCAAGGACGGTGCCCATCCGCTGGCCACCTTCTCGAAGGTCATCACGGTCAACCTGATCGGCACGTTCAACATGATCCGCCTCGCCGCCGAGGCCATGTGCCGGAACGCGCCCGAGCCGACCGGCGAACGCGGCGTGCTCATCAGCACCGCCAGCGTCGCCGCCTACGACGGCCAGATCGGCCAGGCCGCCTATTCGGCGAGCAAGGGCGGCGTCGTCGGCATGACGCTGCCGATCGCGCGCGACCTCGC
>JAGWTS010000437.1 GCA_028868875.1 Burkholderiales bacterium
CTCTCGATCATGGTCGGCGGCGACGAAGCGGTGTTCAACCGCGTCAAGCCCTTGTTCGAGGCCATGGGCAAGAACATCACCCTGGTCGGCGGCAACGGCGACGGCCAGACCGCCAAGGTGGCGAACCAGATCATCGTCGCGCTCAACATCGAGGCCGTCGCCGAAGCCCTGCTCTTCGCCGCCAAGGCCGGCGCCGACCCGGCGCGGGTGCGCCAGGCGTTGATGGGCGGCTTCGCGTCGTCGCGCATTCTCGAGGTGCACGGCGAGCGCATGGTCAAGCGCACCTTCGATCCCGGTTTCCGCATCGAGCTGCACCAGAAGGACCTGAACCTCGCCTTGTCGAGCGCGCGCGCCCTGGGGGTCTCGCTGCCCAACACCGCCACCGCGCAGGAGCTGTTCAACGCCTGCGCCGCCCATGGCGGCCGGGCCTGGGACCATTCGGCGATGGTGCGGGCGCTCGAGAAGCTGGCCAACTTCGAGATTGGTCAGAAGCCGGCAATAGAGAAGCCAGAATAAGCGGATCGAGAACCGCCACGCCAGGAGCGCGATGAACCCGCCGACCCGACCCGCCCCGCGCGACCTGCTGCGCCGGATGTTCGAAGCCGCCATCGCGAGCGCCCAGCCCGCGCTGTGCGTGCCGCCGCATCTGCCCGCGCCGGACGGCGGACGCCTCGTCGTCATCGGCGCCGGCAAGGCCTCGGCGGCGATGGCGCGCGCGGTCGAGGACGCCTGGGCCGGGCCGAAGTCGGCGCTGTCGGGGCTGGTCGTCACGCGCTACGGCTATGCCGTGGCTTGCGAGCACATCGAGATCGTCGAAGCCGCGCACCCGGTTCCCGACGCCGCCGGCGAGGCCGCCGCGGCGCGCCTGCTGCAGGTCGTCGAGGGCCTGACGGCTCGAGACCGGGTGCTGTGCCTGATCTCGGGCGGCGGCTCGTCGCTGCTGCCCCTGGCCGCGCCCGGCCTGACGCTGGCCGACAAGCAGGCGGTGAACCGCGCCTTGCTGGCCTCGGGCGCCACCATCAGCGAGATGAACTGCGTGCGCCGCCACCTTTCGGCGATCAAGGGCGGTCGCCTTGCCGCGGCCTGCCATCCGGCGCGGGTGCTGACGCTGCTGATCTCCGACGTGCCCGGCGACGACCCGATCGACATCGCCTCGGGCCCGACCGTGCCCGATCCGACGACCTGCGCCGACGCGCTGGCTGTTCTGAAGCGCTACGGCATCGATTTGCCGGCCGCGGCGCGGGCCCTGCTCGAAAGCGGCGAAGGCGAATCGGTCAAGCCCGGCGACCCGCGCCTGGCCGGAGCCGTTACCCGCATCGTCGCGGCGCCGCAGCAGGCGCTCGAAGCGGCGGCGGCGCTGGCGCGAGAAGCCGGGCTCGACGCCCACATCCTCGGCGATGCGATCGAAGGCGAGGCGCGCGACGTCGGCAAGGTGCTGGCCGGCATCGCCTTGCAGGTGGCCGATCGCGGCCAGCCGGTGAAGCCGCCTTGCGTGCTGCTCTCGGGCGGCGAGACCACGGTCACGGTGCGCGGCCAGGGCCGCGGCGGGCGCAACGTCGAGTTCCTGCTCTCGCTCGCCGTGGCCTTGAACGGCCACGCGCGCATCCACGCGCTGGCCGGCGACACCGACGGCGTCGACGGCCAGGAAGAGATCGCCGGCGCCTGGCTTGCCCCCGATTCGCTCGCCCGCGCCTGGGCCTTGGGGCTGAAGCCGCGCGAGCGCCTCGCCGACAACGACGGCCACGGCTTCTTCGAAGCCCTGGGCGATTCGGTCGTCACCGGGCCGACGCTGACCAACGTCAACGATTTCCGCGCGATCCTGATCGAGGCGCCGCAGGGCTGAGAGCCGGCGCCGCCGGCTTCGCGCGCGCTGCGCCGCCACCGCGCGCTGAATCCGCCGGCCGGGCGCGCCGGCCCCGTGGCACTCCCCGATTGACGCGCGCCGCCGCCCGGCAAGAATGGGCCAGGCGCCCGCCCGGGCGCGATGCGGATCGCGGAGGAGAGAGCACCATGAACCCGGACATCGGACTCGGCAACTGGATGGCGCAGCGCGCCTTGCGCACGCCCGAGCGCAAGGCGCTGACCTTCGAAGGCGTGAGCTGGACCTACGCCGAGCTGCAGCAGCGCATCGACCGCCTGGCCGCTTTGCTGCGCTCCCGCGGCGTGAAGCGCGGCGAGCGCGTCGGCTTTCTCGGCCACAACCAGCCCGCATTCTTCGAGACGATGTTCGCCGCGGCGCGCCTGGGCGCGATCTTCGTGCCGCTGAACTTCCGCCTGAGCGGCCCCGAGCTCGCCTACATCATCGGCGACGCCGGGTTGCACACCCTCATCGTCGACGCGCCGCACCGCCCGGTGATCGACGGCGTGCGCGCCGGCCTGGCCTGCCGCGACTTCTGGTCGGCCGACAGCGCGGCCGAGGGCTGGCCCGCGATCGGCGCGGCCCAGGCCGCAACGCCGCCCTTGGCCGCGGGCGAGGCGGTGGACCAGGACGAGGTCGCCGTCATCATGTACACGAGCGGCACCACCGGCCGCCCCAAGGGCGCGATGCTCACCCACGGCAACCTGTGGTGGAACAACACGAACGCGATGCACACGATCTCGATCCAGGCCGACGATCTCGCGCTGGTCGTGGCGCCGCTGTTCCACATCGGCGGCCTCAACGTCACGACGCTCGTGATCTGGCAGATGGGCGGCCACCTGCTGCTGCACCGCGGCTTCGACCCCCAGCGCTTCATCGCCGACGTGGTGGCGTACCGCGTCACCACCACCTTCGCGGTGCCGGCGATGCTGCTGTTCGTGAGCCAGCGCCCGGAGTTCGTGAGCGCCGACCTGTCGAGCCTGCGCATGGTCGTCTGCGGCGGCGCGCCGGTGCCCGAGCCGCTGCTGCGGCTGTACGCCGAGCGCGGCGTGCCCATCAACCAGGGCTACGGCCTCACCGAAACCTCGCCGATGGTCACCTTCCTGGCACCGGAATGGGGCATGGCCAAGCTCGGCTCGGCCGGGCGCACGCCGCTGTTCACCGAGGTGCGCATCGTCGACGCCGCGGGCGCCACCGTGACCGAGCCGCTGGCGCGCGGCGAAGTGCTGGTGCGCGGCCCCAACATCATGAAGGGCTACTGGCGCAACCCCGAGGCCACGGCCGCGGCGATCGACCCCGAGGGCTGGTTCCACAGCGGCGACATCGGCTACCTCGACGCCGAGGGCTTCCTCTACATCGCCGACCGCCTGAAGGACATGCTCATCAGCGGCGGCGAGAACGTCTACCCGGCCGAGGTCGAGAGCGTGCTCTACGCCCACCCCGCGGTGGCCGAGGTCGCGGTCATCGGCCAGCCCGACCCGCAATGGGGCGAGGCCGTGGTCGCGGTCGTGGCGCTCGAACCCGGCGCCAAGCTCGAGCTCGAAGAACTGCGCGCCTGGGCCGAAGAGCGGCTCGCGCGCTACAAGCTGCCGCGCCGGCTCGAGATCGTGCCCGCGCTGCCGCGCAACCCGGCGGGCAAGGTGCTGAAGTTCGAGCTGCGGCAGCGCCTGGGCGCGGCTTGAGCGCGGCCGCCGCCGGCATCGGAACGCGTCGCCATGGCCGCGCCTGAACCGCATCCGCTGGTCGACTTGCAGGCCTGCATCGGGCAGCTCGAGCGCAGCGGCCGGCTGCTGCGCGTGAAGACCGAGGTCGACGCGGTGCACGAGCTCGCCGGGCTGGCCAAGCGCTTCGAAGGCGGCAAGGCGATGCTCTTCGAGCGCGTCAAGGGCAGCGACTGGCCGGTGCTGATCGGCCTGCTCTGGAACCGCGACCTCGTCGCCAGCCTCTTTGGCGTGCCGGCGCAGCAAGTGCCGTTCCGCATCGCCGCGGCGATCGGCCCCTGGCGCGCCGATCCGCAGGCGCTGGCCCCGGCGCTGCTGGATAGCGCGCCGGCCAACGAAGTCGTCGAGCCCGAGGTCGACCTCTTCCGCCTGCCGGCGCCGGTGCACGCCCTGCTCGACGGCGGGCGCTACCTCGATGCCTCGGTCGTGATCGTCCGCAACCCCGAAACCGGCGCGCCCAACGCCTCGATCCACCGCATGATGATCACCGG
>JAGWTS010000438.1 GCA_028868875.1 Burkholderiales bacterium
AAGGGCCAGCTGCCGTTCTCCACCGACTGGTTCATGACCTGGCAGCCCAACATCCACGCCAGCCTGTTCCTGAACATCCACGAATACCTGAACAAGGCCAACGCGCTCGACGAGATCGACGCCGTCATCAAGGCCTACCAGCTCTACCTCGAACAGATCAACTCGCAGGGCCTCGAGCCGATGCTGAGCTTCACCCGCGCCTGGCGCCTGGTGAAGTTCGTCGACAACGGCATGCTCGGCATGACGGCCTGCAGCCGCTGCGGCGGCCACTTCGTGACGCATCCGCACGAGATCGCCCGCCACTATGTGTGCGGCCTGTGCAACCCGCCGGCGCGGGCCGGCAAGGGCAAGGTCGCAGGCGCGCTTCAGTTCGGCGCGGACCGAGAAATGGGCGCCGGCGCGGAGCTCGCGCATTGAGTGAACTTCTTCACGCGCTGTGCTTCAGACGGAAGGCGCGGCGCCGATAGTCGGTTTGTGGGTCGATTGTTTTCATGCTTGTCTCCTCCTGGCACAGTCCTCTGTGCTTTCCAGGCGGATCCCCCGGGATCCGCCTTTTTTCTGGGCACTCGGCCCGGGGGACGGCCGCCGCGCCGAACAAGGTCGCGATGACCTCGCTTATTCCGCGATGCGCGGCCCGCCAGGGAGGCGACGATCGGCCCTGAGAGCCTGGGAGCGTGGCTGAAGCGAGCGCCGCTTGCGGCCCGGGCTCGATGACCGTCGAAGGGGGATCGACGGAAGACGCGACCCTCCTCGCCATGGAGTCTTTGCAGTTTGAAGCTCATTCCATTCTCGGCCCGCTACCTGCGCAAATCGGAGTCGCTGCCTTTCGGGCTGCGTGACGCCGCCGGCCGCCTGCTGCTGGCCGGGGGCCAGGTCATCGGCGACGACCTGATGCACGCGCTCGAGGAGCAGCCCCTGTTCGCCGACGAATCCGAGTCGGCGGTCTGGCACCGGCGCCTGCAGACCACCATGGACACGATGCTGCGCCAGGGCGCCTCGCTCGGCGCGGTGGCGGCGGCGCGACCCGAGGACAGTGCGGCGCGGGTCCCGGTGTCCGCGCCCCTGCCGCTGGGCGAGCAGTGGGCCACGCTGGCCATGCACCTGGACGCGGTGCTGCGCCTGGTCAAGCCCGGCTCGGCCTGGCTCGGCCGCTTCGAGCCGGTTCATGGCCAGGCGCGCCAGCTCGCCGAAAAGCGGCCCGACGCCTCGCTGTACCACCTGATCTACAGCGCCGGCCATTCGACCGAGAAGTATTCGACCCACCACGCGCTGCTGACGATGCTGATCTGCGAGGAGGTCGCCTCGCTGCTGCAATGGACGCCCGGGCAGCGCGATTCGATCGGCCGCGCCGCCTTGCTGATGAACCTGGCGATGACGCGGCTGCAGGACCTGCTGGCGCAGAGCGACCGCGAGCCGACGCCCGAGATGAGGCGCCAGATCGCGGCCCATGCCGAGGAGGGCGCGCGCCAGCTCGGCGCAGCCGGCCTGGACGACGCCCTGTGCATCGAGGCCGTGCGCCTGCACCACGACGCGAGCCAGGAATGCCTGCCGTTCGAGGAACTCACGCCGGCGCGTCGGCTGGCGCGGCTGCTGCGCCGCGTCGACATCTTCGGCGCCAAGCTCAGCCGCCGCCAACGTCGCGTCGCGCTCTCGCCGATGCAGGCGGCGCGCCAGGCCTGCCTGGGCGCCGACGGCCAGCCGGACGAGATCGGCGCGGCGCTGCTCAAGACCGTCGGCCTGTATCCGCCGGGCAGCTTCGTCGAGCTGGTCTCGGGCGAGGTGGCGATCGTGATCGCGCGCGGCCGGCGTGCCAACCTGCCGCTGGTGGCCAGCCTGGTCTCGCCCAGCGGCACGCCGCTGGGCGAGCCGCTGCTGCGCGACACCTTGTCGCCGCGCCATGCGGTGCGCGCCGCGGTGCCGCCCTCGGCGGTGCGCGTGCGGCCGCCGCACGAGCGCCTGCTGGCGATGAAATGAACCCCGCCCGCAGCAAGCGCGGCGCCCCCCCGAGCGGCCATCCGCTCGTGGCCCCGGGCGGCGGCGGCGTCGGATCGGCCCTGCCGCAGGCAGCCCGTTCCCCGGGCGCACCCGGCTGGCCCTGGCCCTTGCCGGCGCTGGCGGCCTGGGCGCTGGGTTGGGGCTGCTGGATCGGTCTGGCCGCGGCCGGCCTGGCTCCCGGGCTGGCGCTCGGCGCCGCCGTCCTGGCCGCGTCGGCGCTGGCCCTGCGCGCTCAGGGGCGCTGGCGCCGGCTGCTCGCGGCCGGGGGATTTCCGCTCTCGCTGCTGGCGCTGGGCAGCGCGCCCCCGCCCTGGGTCTGGCTCGTGCTGCTCGTGCCGCTGGCGCTGGCGTACCCGCTGCGCGCCTGGCGCGACGCGCCGTTCTTCCCGACCCCCGCGGCGGCGCTCGACGGGCTCGAGGCGCTGGTCACGCTGGCTCCCGGCGCGCGCGTGCTCGACGCCGGCTGCGGGCTCGGACACGGCCTCATGGCGCTGCGGCGCATCTGGCCGCAGGCGCAACTGGCCGGCGTGGAATGGAGCGCGCCGCTGGCGGCGCTGGCGCGCTGGCGCTGCCGCAGCGCCGCGGTGCGGCGCGGCGACATGTGGCTGGCGTCCTGGGGCGGCCAGGACCTGGTCTACCTGTTCCAGCGCCCCGAATCGATGGCGCGCGCCGCGGCCAAGGCCGAGCGCGAGATGGCGCGCGGCGCCTGGCTCGTGAGCCTCGAGTTCGAGGTGCCCGGACGCCGGGCCGATGCCTGTCTCCGGCGCGAAGGCCGGCGCCCGGTCTGGGCCTACCGGGTGGGTTTTTCCTCAATAGAGGGCGGCGCGAGCCGATAACCCCTCAAGGCCCGGCATCGCAGGGCGCCAAGCTCCCGCGCGCGTCGCACCAGAAACATGTTCGTCATCATCGGTTGGGTTCTCGCCCTCGCTTGCATCTTCGGCGTCTTCATCGCGCACGAAGGCAACATCATGGTGATCCTGCATGCGCTGCCGTTCGAGCTCATCACGATCTTCGGCGCCGCGGCCGGGGCCTTCCTGGCCAACAACCAGATGAAGGTCGTCAAGGCCTCGCTCGCCGGCCTGGGCAAGTGCTTCAAGGGCAGCAAGTACAGCAAGGCGCGCTACATGGAGCTGATGGCGCTGATGTACGACATCCTGCAGAAGGCGCGCAAGGAAGGCCTGATGTCGATCGAGAAGGACGTCGAGGACCCGCACAACTCGCCCCTGTTCCAGAAGTTCCCGAACGTCGGCAACGACCACCACGTGGTGGAGTTCATCACCGACTACCTGCGCATGATGGTCTCGGGCAACCTGAACGCGCACGAGATCGAGAGCCTGATGGACAGCGAGATCGACACCCATCACGCCGAGGAGCATGCCGCGGTGGCCGCGATCGCGCGCCTGGCCGGCGGCCTGCCCGCCTTCGGCATCGTCGCCGCCGTGCTCGGCGTGGTCAACACGATGGGCTCGGTCGGCCAGCCCCCGGCGGTGCTGGGCGGCATGATCGGCTCGGCCCTGGTCGGCACCTTCCTGGGCATCCTGCTCGCCTACGGTTTCGTCGAGCCGCTGGGCGGCCTGCTCGAGCAGAAGGTCGAGGACGCGGGCAAGGAGCTGCAATGCATCAAGACGACGCTGCTCGCGAGCATGCAGGGCTATGCGCCGCAGGTGGCGATCGAGTTCGGACGCAAGGTGCTGTATTCGGGCGACCGCCCCAGCTTCACCGAGCTCGAGAACCACGTCAAGGGAAAGAAATGACCCCCCCCCGTAGCGCCTTCGGCGCTCCCCCAAGGGCCACTTGGGGCCCCTTCGTGGCCCACGGGGGCACCGCCAGCGGCCCAGCCAAGCCGGTTCCGCGGCGGTCGCTTGCGCGATTGCTTCATGCGTCGTGTGCGGCGATGGCCACCCTGGAGAACTGAAATGGCAGGCGACGCCAAGAAGCTCCAGCCGATCATCATCAAGCGCGTCAAGAAGGGCGGCCATGCCGTCCATGGCGGCGCCTGGAAGATCGCCTATGCCGACTTCGTGACGGCGATGATGGCGTTCTTCCTGCTGATGTGGCTGCTCGGCTC
>JAGWTS010000439.1 GCA_028868875.1 Burkholderiales bacterium
CATGCGACACAAGAAATCCACCGTCAACCGCAGCTACCGCGTCGCCGACCAGATCCAGCGCGACGTGGCCGAGCTCATCCGCGAGTTGAAGGACCCGCGGGTCGGCATGGTCACGATCAACAGCGTCGAGGTCACGCCCGACTACGCCCACGCCAAGGTCTTTTTCTCGGTGCTGCTCGGCGACGCCGAGCAGAGCGCTGCGGCGCTCAACGAAGCCGCGGGTTACCTGCGCAACGGCTTGTTCAAGCGCCTGGCCATCCACACCGTGCCGACGCTGCATTTCGTCTTCGACCGCACGACCGAGCGCGCCGCCGACTTGTCGGCCTTGATCGCGCGCGCCAACGCCTCGCGCGCGAAGGAAGATTGATGGCGGCGCGTATTCCGCGCCGTGCCCTGCACGGCGTGCTGCTGCTCGACAAGCCGCTGGGCTGGAGCAGCAACGACGCCTTGCAAAAGGCCAGGGGCTTGCTGCGCGCCGAGAAGGGCGGCCACACCGGCACGCTCGACCCGCTCGCCACCGGGCTGCTGCCGCTGTGCTTCGGCGCCGCGACCAAGTTCTCGCAGGTGAGCCTGGACGCCGACAAGCGCTACCGCGCGACGCTGCGCCTGGGCCAGCGCACGAGCACCGCCGACGGCGAAGGCGAGGTCATCGAAGAGCATCCGGTGGATGTCGACGCGGCGGCGATCGAAGCCGCGCTGGCGCGCTTTCGCGGACCGATCGAGCAGCTGCCGCCGATGCATTCGGCGCTCAAGCACCAGGGGCGGGCGCTGTACGAATACGCGCGCGCCGGGGTCGAGGTCGAACGCGCGCCGCGCGCGGTGACGATTCACGCGCTCGACATCGTGCTCTGGCAGGCTCCGACCCTCGTGATCGACGTTTGCTGCAGCAAAGGCACCTACATCCGCAGCCTGGCCGAAGACATCGGCCGCGCCCTGGGTTGCGGCGCGCACCTCGCGGCGCTGCGCCGCACCGGCAGCGGCGCGCTCGGGCTCGAAGGCGCGATCACGATCGAGGCCCTGGCCGAGCTCGACGAAGCGGCGCGCGCAGCGCGGCTGCTGCCGGTCGATTCCTTGCTTGCCGCCTGGCCCGAAGTCTGCCTGCCGGACGACGAAGCCGGGCGTTTCCTGACCGGGCTGCGGCGCCGCGTGAGCCTGGGTGACCACCCGGCGGTGCGCGTCTACGCGGCCGCCCCGCGCGCCTTTCTCGGCAGCGCCCACATCACGGCCGGCGAGTTGATCGCCGACCGCCTCTTGAGTCCCCTCGAAGTCCAGGCCCAGCCATGACGAAGCAGATCCGTAATATCGCCATCATCGCCCACGTCGACCACGGCAAGACGACCCTGGTCGACCAGATGCTGCGCCAGAGCGGCACCTTCCGTGAAAACGAGAAGGTCGCCGAACGCGTGATGGACAGCAACGACATCGAACGCGAGCGCGGCATCACCATCCTCGCCAAGAACTGCGCGGTGACCTGGAAGGGCACCCACGTCAACATCGTCGACACCCCCGGGCACGCCGACTTCGGCGGCGAGGTCGAGCGCGCCTTGTCGATGGTCGACGGCGTCGTGCTGCTGATCGACGCCCAGGAAGGGCCGATGCCGCAAACCCGCTTCGTCACGAAGAAGGCGCTGGCGCTGGGCCTCAAGCCCATCGTCGTCGTGAACAAGGTCGACAAGCCGGGCTCGCGCCCCGACTACGTCATCAACGCCGCCTTCGACCTCTTCGACAAGCTCGGCGCGACCGAGAGCCAGCTCGACTTCCCCGTCGTCTACGCCTCGGGGCTCAATGGCTGGGCCTCGCTCGAGGAAGGCGCGCCCGGCGAAGCCTGGGGCCCGGACCTCGCGCCCTTGTTCGAGACCGTGCTGCGCCACGTACCGCCGCACGAAGGCGATCCGGCGGCACCGCTGCAGCTGCAGATCTCGTCGCTCGACTTCTCGACCTTCGTCGGCCGCATCGGCGTCGGCCGCATCAATGCCGGCACCTTGAAGCCGATGCAGGACGTGCTCGTGATGGAAGGCCCGGACGGCCCGAGCCGCAAGGGCCGGGTCAACCAGGTGCTGACCTTCGAAGGCCTGGAGCGCATCCAGACCGACGCCGCGGGCCCCGGCGACATCGTGCTCATCAACGGCATCGAGGACATCGGCCTGGGCGTGACCGTGACCGACCCGCTAGCCCCCCAGCCGCTGCCGATGTTGAAGGTCGACGAACCGACGCTGACGATGAACTTCTGCGTCAACAACAGCCCGCTCGCCGGCCGCGAAGGCAAGTACGTGACGAGCCGCCAGATCTGGGACCGGCTGCAGAAGGAGTTGCAGTCCAACGTCGCCTTGCGCGTCAAGGAGTCGGGCGAGGACGGCATCTTCGAAGTGTCGGGCCGGGGTGAACTGCACCTGACGATCCTGCTCGAGAACATGCGCCGCGAAGGCTACGAGCTCGCGGTGAGCAAGCCGCGCGTCGTCTTCCACGAAGTGAACGGCGAGCGCCACGAGCCGATCGAGCTCGTCACCGCCGACATCGAGGACCAGCACCAGGGCGGCGTCATGCAGGCCCTGGGCGAGCGCAAGGGCGAGCTCGCCAACATGGAAACCGACGGCCGCGGGCGCGTGCGCCTGGAATACCGCATTCCGGCGCGCGGGCTCATCGGCTTCAGCAACGAGTTCATGAACCTGACCCGCGGCACCGGCCTCATCAGCAACATCTTCGACGGCTACGAGCCCTACAAGGGCGAGATCGAAGGGCGCAAGAACGGCGTGCTCATCAGCATGGACGACGGCGAGATCGTGACCTACGCCCTGGGCAAGCTCGACGACCGCGGCCGCATGTTCGTCAAGGCCGGCGACCCGGTCTACGAAGGCATGATCGTCGGCATCCACAGCCGCGACAACGACCTCGTCGTCAACGCCGTGCGCCAGAAGCAGCTCACCAACTTCCGCGTCAGCGGCAAGGAAGACGCAATCAAGATCACGCCGCCGATCGACCTGACGCTGGAATACGCGGTCGAGTTCATCGCCGACGACGAGCTCGTCGAGATCACGCCCAAGAGCGTGCGCGTGCGCAAGCGCTGGCTGAAGGAACACGACCGCAAGCGCGCAAGCCGCGAAGCGGCTTGACGCCAGGGCTGCCGCGAAGCGGCCCGGCGCCGCGGCCGACCCGGGGCGCCGGCTCGGTCAGACCAGGCGTTCGAGCTCTGCGCGCAGCTTCGCCCGCGCCACGGGGTCGCTGAGCGCGTCTTCGAGGGCGTCGAGAAAGGGCTTGCGCGCGCGCGTTCGCGCGGCCGCCCGCTTGGCGACCACGCTCGCGATCGGCCCCAGGTGCTGGGCCAGCAGCTTCGCGCTCTGGGCGACGAAGGCATCGCTCACCACCGGCAGCGACTGCGACGACGAGGGCGCCGCCGGCGGCCGGGTCGCGACCGCGGCGCGCGAGGCCCCGCCTTGCTGCGCCAGGATGGCGCTGCGGGCTGCCGGGTGCGTCACCTGCTCGGCCAGCGAGGCATAGAGCGCATTCAGGTCCGGGCAATCGCGCGCGGCGCGCCGCACCAGCACCGAGGCCATCGGCCCGAGATGGCGGGCGAGCGTCGATTCGATCTGCGCCAGCACCGCGGGGTCCAGGGCCGAGCCGGTCGCGGCCGACGGCACGCTGACGCCGCCCGCGCCGCCCGGGGCTTCCATCACCATCACGATGGTGTCGTCCGACAGGCTGGACTGCACCGGCGCACTCGCCACTTCGACCAGCGCCTTGCGGAACTCGCCCGCGTGGGCGTAGCGCTGCTCGGGGTCCTTGGCCAGGGCGCGGACCAGCACCGCGTCGAAGCGTGCGCCGTGCTCGTGCGCCGCCAGCGCCGAAGGCAGCACCGGCGCCTCGTGCACGACGCGGTACATCAGCGATTCGGGCGAGCCGACGAAAGGCGGCCTGCCCACGAGCAATTGGTAGAGCAGGGCGCCCGCGGCGTAGAGGTCGGCGCGGCGGTCGACGTTGCGCCCCAGGAACTGCTCCGGCGCCATGTAGACCGGCGTGCCGACGATGCTCGTGACCTGGGTCAGCGC
>JAGWTS010000440.1 GCA_028868875.1 Burkholderiales bacterium
CCAGCACCGAGGCCTGCGGCCAGGCGCCGGCGTCCGGGGCCGGATCGTCGACCGGAGCGAGGGGTGGGTTCACGGCGGCAGGGGGAGCTTGGGCGCCGATTGTAGGAAGCGCAGGCAGGGTCATCGCGCAGGCTGCGTGGACGTAGACGCCGCTCAGCGCAGGCCTGTCTGCCAGAATGAAGGCATGCCTGCACTGCACGTTCAACTCGGGCAATCGGCGCGCAAGCTCTTCAAGAGCCTGTTGCCGCAGGTGCCGCTGGCCATCGTCATCGGCCTGGCCGGGGTCTTCAACATCTTCGACGGCTCGAAGCTGGGCATCGCCGGCTTCCAGGCCGTGAGCGCGTTCAGCACCTTGTCGAACGAGCTGTCGGCGCTGGGCAGCACGGCCCAGGTCATCCTCGGCGTGCTGATGGTGCTGGCCGCCGCGGGCCTGCTCTGGCACCTGGTCGCGGCCTGGACGATTTCGGTCGTGCTGCTGCTGGTCACATCGGCCGTCAACATCGCGCAGTCGCACTGGGGGGTGAGCCTGATCCTGCAGGCGCTGGTGCTGGCCGTCCTCCTCATGACCCGGCGCCACTTCACGCGCAGCACGATCGTGGCCCAGGTGCTGTTCTCGACCGGCGGCATCCTCGGCGTCATGTGCTATGGCGGCCTCGGCAGCTTCCTGCTCGGCAACGGCTTCAACCCGCCCATCAAGGACTGGGCCACGGCCTTCTACTTCACGGTGGTGACCTTGTCGACGGTGGGTTACGGCGACATCGCACCGGCCAGCCCGGAAGCCCGATTGTTCGCGGTCTCGCTGCTCGTCATCGGCCTGGGCGTCTTCGCCAGCGCCATCGCTTCGGCCGTCGGGCCGAAGATCTCGGGCGAGCTGAGCCGCCTGTTCAAGACCAAGGAGCACCCGATGCAGCTCGAAGACCACATCATCCTCGTCGGCGAGGGCGCGATCGCACTCAACACCGCCGACGAACTCGCGCGCCGCAAGCTGGACTTCGTGCGCATCGTCGACACCCGGGCCGAATCGGGCGCGGTGCGCGCCCGCGTCGTCGAGGGCGACGCCACCGACGAGAACGTCCTCAGGCAGGCCGGCATCCTGCAGGCGCGCATGCTCATCGCCGCGCGCGAAGACGATGGCGAGAACGCGTTCATCGTCCTCGGCGCCAAGGAACTCAACCCGGGCGTGAAGGTGCTCGCGGTCGCGAGTTCGCCGCGCTCGATCCGCCGCCTCAAGCTCGCCCGTGCCGACCTCGTGTTCTCGCCCGCCGCGGTCGGCAGCCGGCTGCTGGCCGATGTCGCGCAGGGCAACCCCATCCTGCCCGAGTTCGCGGACCTGCTCGACACGGGGCATGCGCCCGCGGCCTGAGCGCGGCCGCTCGGCCCGGCTTCAGGACTCCGAAGAACGCGGCCGCGCGCGGCGCCGCGCAACGCGCCGCAGCCGGCCATCAAGCCGAGCCGCCCGGACTTCGCGTCAGCGACGCTCGTCGGCGTCGCCCTCGATCCACGATGCAATGCCCTCGAGCGGCTTCTTGATGCCGCCGTGCACCGGCACTTCGCAACCGGGCTTGGGATAGCCGACCACGAGCAGGATCGTCGGCTTTTCCGAGCTCGGGCGGCCACACAAGGCGTTGAGGAATGTCATCGGGCTCGGGGTGTGGGTCAGCGTCGCCAGCCCGGCATGGTGCAGCGCCGCGATCAGGAGGCCGGTGGCAATGCCGACCGACTCGGGCACGTAGTAATGGCTGTAGCGACTGCCATCGGGGCGAACGCCGTATTTCTGGGCAAAGATCGCGATCAGCACCGGCGCCTCTTCGAGAAAGGGCTTGTTCGGGTCGGTGCCCAGCGGCGCCAGCGCATCGAGCCATTCCTGCGGCGCACGCCCGGAATAGAAGGCGCGCTCCTCTTCCTCGGCGGCCTCGCGGATGCGACGCTTCTGTGCCGCGCTCGTGATCACGGCGAAATGCCAGGGCTGCTGGTTGGCCCCCGAAGGGGCGGTGCCGGCCGCGAGCAGGCATTCCTCGATGACCTCGCGCGGCACTTCGCGGTCGTCGTAGTCGCGCACCGTGCGCCGTCGCACGAGATCGGCGTGGAACCAGCGCGCGCGCTCGATCATCTCGGCCTTCGGGTATTCGCGGTAGGCCGGCAGCGGCTCCAAGGGCGGAAGGGGATGCGGATCGTTCATGGATTCGAGGTCTCGAAAGGATGTGGCGCCAGTGTAGGGGCAAGTTCTGCAGGCTTTAAATGAGTGCCAGGCCGCGCGCCCTGCGGACCGAATTGCGGGACTGCTTCAATACAGGCGGATGGCGCTGTCGAAATACCAGGTCCTGCGGATCTCGACCACGTCGTATTCGCTGGCCAATGCGGGTGGAAAAGCCCGGTAAGGCGCCTGGCTTTGCACGATGCGCCGGATCGCTTCGTCGATTTCGGGCACGCCGCTGGACAGGACGAAAGCAACGGACTCGACCGAGCCGTCGCTTCGAATGGCCACCGTCACGAGGGGATCGGCGTGGGGCCGCTGCGCCGCATCGCGGAAGGCCTCGGGCCGCGCATTCAGCTGGATCTTGCGGGCCCAGGCTTCGGCATACAGGACGAGTTCGGTGTCGGGGTCCGCGCGGCCGAAGAGCCGGCCTCGACGCAAGGGGCTCGCCGCGGGAGACCGACCAGGCGCCGCGCGCGCAGCCGCGTCACGCCGGGCGGCTTCCTCGTCCAGTTGGCGGCCGATCGCCCGCAGCGCCGCTTCATGCCTTGCGGCCTGTTCCTGCGCCGGCGAGACGGGCGCCGAATCCGCCTGGGCGGTCTCCTGGCGCGCGGCTTCCTGGCGCGCCGCATCCTGCTGCGCGGCCTGCCTGACCGACTCCTGGCGCTCGGCCTCCAACCTGGCGGCTTGGGCCCGTTCTGCTTCCTGGCGAGCGGCCTGTGCCGCGGCAGCCTGCTGCGCAGCGGCCTGCGCCGCCGCCTCCCTTTGCGCAGCGGCCTGCGCGGCCGCCTCCCTTTGCGCAGCGGCCTGCGCGGCCGCCTGACGCACCGCCTCCTGACTTGCCGCTTCCTGCCGGGCTGCTTCCAGGCGTTCGGCATCGAGCCGGGCAGCTTCTCGGCGTTCAGCTTCCAGCCGGGCGGCATCGACGCGCTGCGCTTCGCGAAGCGCGGCTTGCTGTTGCGCCGCGAGTTGCTGGGCTTCGGCCTGCCGCACCGCCTCCTGGCGCTCGGCTTCCAGGCGCGCCGCCTCGGTCCGCTCGGCCTCCTGCCGGGCGGCTTCTTTTTGCGCGGCTTCCAGCCGCAAAGCCTGCTGGCGTTCGGCTTCCTGTTGCGCCGCCAACTGCAGGGCCTCGGCCTCACGGGCGGCCTCCTTGCGCAGCGCCTGCAAGCGCAGGGCCTCGGTCCGCTCGGCTTTCCGGCGCGAGGCCTCCTCTTGCAGCGCTCGCTGGCGTTCGGCCTCGGCGCGCTGAGCCTGCTCACGCGCGGCCTCGTTCCGCTCGGCGTCCAGCCGCGCCGCCGCCAACCGCGATGCGTCCAGGCGCTCGGCTTCGCGCTGGGCTTCCAATCGGACGCTCTCAACCCGACGCGCCTGCTCCCGGGCCGCTTCCTGAAGCGCCGCTTCTAGCGCCTTGGCAGTCTGGCGTTCGGCCTCGGCTCGTTGGGCCTGCAGGCGCGCGGCTTCCAACCGTTCGGCCTCTTGCCGGGCCAGGGTCTGCAGCGCGGTCGCCTTCCGTTCGAGCGCCAGGCGTCTCGCGTCCTGCTGCGAACGATCTTCTTCGGCCGGCGCGGGGGTCCGGTCTGGCTCTTGCGAATCGAGCTCCTGCGGCGTCGCGCCACCGCCCTCTCGAGGCCCCGGCGTCCGGCCTTGCGGACTCGAAGCACCCGACCCCGCGGCCGTCAGCGGGACCGGCACCGAAGGCGCCGCGGCCACGGCCGGCGCGGTGTCGTCGGCTCGCTCACTGGCGATCAGCGCCGGATCGGAGGGGGGCGTCGGCAGCGCGCCTTCAGCCCCTTCAGTCCCTTCGGTCCGCGCCGGGGCATCCGTAGCAGCGGCGGATTTCGC
>JAGWTS010000441.1 GCA_028868875.1 Burkholderiales bacterium
ATCTCCACACAAGAAAGCAGCTCGCGGCCGCGGTCATCCGGGGGGACGACCGCGGCCGCGAGCATCGGCCCTCAGGCCGGATCGACGCAGGCCGGTCAGAGCGAGGTCGGGGTCGAACTGCCGGCCGGCGGCGCGTTCAGCACCGTGCCCAGGTTCGGGTCGAGGAAGAGCGCCGCGGCGTTGCCGCTGCCGGTGAAATCGAACATGTCCATGATCGAGCCGGCGCTGGCGTCGAACGAACCGCCGCCCAGGCGGGTGCCGGCCAGCCAGTTGTCCTCGATGAAGCGCACGATCGAGGCCTGCGAGATCGGCGTATGGCTGACGAAGTTCGGCTTCGCCCAGGGCGAGACGACGAGGAACGGGATGCGCGTGCCGGGGCCGCAGCGGCCGTTCACCGGTTGGCCGTTGAGGCCGGCCATCGCGGTCGTCGTGCCGCAGACGCCGGGGCCGTTGAGCTGGTCGGCCTGCGGGTCGTAGGAGGCGCTCGTCGGCTGGGCGTAGGCATGGTCGTACCAGCCGTCCGAGTCGTCCCAGGTGATGACGACGGCGGTGTTCTTCCAATCGGGCTGACGCTGCAGGAAGTTCAGGACCCGGGTGGCGAAGGCCTGCTCGTCGAGCGGGTCCGAGTAGCCGGCGTGGCCGTCCTGGTAGGCCGGCGCCTTCAGGTACGACACGGCCGGGAAGTGGCCCGCGCTGACGGCGGCGAAGAACGACTTCATGTCGTATTCGTGGTTGGCGGGCTCGGGGGTCGAGGTGCCGGGGATGGTGCTGCGGCCGATCGCCTCGATCGAGCTCGGCGCGGCGTGGCTCGGGTTCGCCGTCGACGCGTAGTACTGGAACCAGGCGTGGTGCGGGATGTAGTCGGTCACGCTGCCGTTGACGGTGGGCGAGAAGGTGGTGCGGTGGCAGCCGGTGCTGCCGTTGGCATTGACGGTGTCGAGCGCGAAGCCGCCCATGAAGCTGCCCCAGGTGACGTCGGCCGCGTTCAGCAGGTCGCCGATGTTCTTGCCGCTCATGAGCACCTGGTTGGAGGCGTTGGAGCAGGCGTCGTAGGCGGGGTCGACGTCGTTGATCATCGTGTAGCCGCCCTGGCCGTCCGGCACGTAGTACGAGCTGCGGTTGCTGGCGACGATCTGCATGCCGTTGGTCTGGCCCGAGACCGCTTCGAGCGCGCCCGGGGTCGAGGGGCCGTAGGTGTCCGTGTAGGCGTTGTCGCTCATCGCGAAATGCTGGGCGTACTGCCACATCGCGGTGACGGTGTTGCCGTCGTAATAGCCCATCACCTGGCCCTTGGTGCCGAAGGCGCCGACGCCGCCGGCGCTGGCCGTGCCGGTGTAGAGCGGGAACAGGTCCATCGCGCCGTTGTCGTAGGCCTTCTGCTCGGGCGTGTAGGCGTGGTTCTGGTCGGCCGTGGCGGCCTGGGTGCGGTCGAGCCGGAACGGCTCGGCGGCGCCGCTGCCGTTGGCGGGGTTGGTGGCGTTCGGGTTGTTGGCGAGCAGGTTCGCGCGCGCCAGGTTGTTGACCTGGGGCGTGCCTGGGCGGGCGCGGAAGCGCGGCTCGCCCTCGGGGTTGGTCGCGTTCGGGTAGGTGGCGAAGTAATGGTCGAACGAGACGTTCTCGTTGTAGATCACGACGAAATGCTTGATCGGGGTTGCGGTCTTCGATGCGGCCCCCTCGTCGTGGTCGCCAGCGATGGCCTGGCTGCCGGCGAACAGGCTGAAGGTGGCGGCGGCGACGATGGTCAGCGCGCCGGTCGAATGTCTCGTCATGTCGGTTCCTCGGTCGAATGTCTGGTTGCAGGTCGCCGCCGCATCTCGCGGCACGGCAGCGGCGCCAGACGTCGATGACACACGCTGTACGTGAAGGCTCCGTGACAGCGCAGCCGACTTTACGGAGCTCAACAAAGGGTTGCGCGGCGTCATCGAAGCCGGGCCTGCGCGGCGCGGCAGCGGCGCAGCTGCCCTACTTGAACAGCAGGTGGGGCAGGAACAGCGACAAGGGCGGCCAGTAGGTGACGAGGAGCAGGAAGCCGATCATCGTCAGCAGCCAGGGCCAGACCGCGATCGTGAGCTCGGTGATTCCCATCTTCGTGATGCCCGAGGCCACGTACAGGTTCAGCCCCACCGGCGGGTGGCACAGGCCGACCTCCATGTTGACGGCCATCAGGATGCCCAGGTGCACCGGGTTGACGCCGAGCTTGACCGCCACCGGGAACAGGATCGGCGCCATGATGAGCGTGATCGCCGACGGGTCCATGAAGTTGCCGGCCACGAGCAGCACGATGTTGACGAGGAGCAGGAAGACGACGACGCCGAATCCCTGGCTGCCCATCCACGCCGCCATCGCCTGCGGGATCTGCTCCGAGGTCATGAGGAAGGAGAACAGCACCGCGTTGGTGATGATGTAGAGCAGCATCGAGCTCATCGCGGCGGCGTTGAGCAGCACGCGCGGCACGTCGACGAGCTTCATGTCCTTGTAGACGAAGACCGAGATCACGAAGGCGTAGACCGCGGCCACGGCGGCCGCCTCGGTGGGCGTGAACAGGCCGCTGTAGATGCCGCCGATGACGATCACGATGAGCGCCAGGCCCCAGAAGCTGTCCTTGAACGCGACCCAGCGCTCGCGCGCGCTCGCCTTCGCCATGCGCGGGTAGTCGTACTTGCGCGCCCGGTACCAGGTCGTGAGGCCGAGCAGCAGCGACAGCAGCAGCCCGGGCAGCACGCCGGCGATGAAGAGCTGGCCGACCGAGGCCGAGCCGACCTCCTCGCCATGCGGGCCGGTGACGTTCATGCCGCTCGTCGCGATCGAGTAGATCACGAGGTTGATCGAGGGCGGGAACAGGATCCCCAGGGCCCCGGAGGTCGTGATGACCCCGGCCGAGAAGCGCTTGGGGTAGCCCTGCTTCATCATCGCCGGCAGGATGATGGAGCCCACCGCGACCACGGTGGCCACCGACGAACCCGAGATCGCCGCGAAGAGCGCGCAGGCGAGCACGCCCGCCAGGCCCAGGCCGCCGTAGAGGTGGCCGACCATGGTGGTGGCGAAATGGATCATCCGTCTCGCGACGCCGCCGTGGGTGAGGAAGTTGCCGGCGAGGATGAAGAACGGGATCGCCATGATCTCGAACTTGTCGATGCCGGTGAAGAGCTTGTGCGCCACCTCGGCGACCGGCACGTCGGTCATCGTGAAGAGGAATGTCAGCACGGTCAGGCCGAGCGAGATCGAGATCGGCATGCCGGTGAGCATCAGCAGCACCAGCAGCCCGAAGATGAAGAAGGTGTTCATGCGTGGGCCTCCTCGATCTCGTCGACGCCTTCGACCTTGCCCGGTTCGTGGTGCGGCACCTCGCCGGTCTTCCAGAAATGCACCATCACCTGCAGGAAGCGAAAGCACATCAGCCACGAGCCCAGCGGCACGCAGGAATAGACGATCCAGGTCGGCACCTCCATGTCGGGCGTGGTCGGGCCCTCGGGGGTGTCGCCGACGTTCAGGCCCAGGTGCGTGAAGAGCGAGTAGTGGAAGCCGTTGCGCCAGACGAAGTCGGCGCCCAGGCTGCCGACGATGCCGGTGAACAGCGCCCCGCCCGTGAGGCCGACGAGGATGAGCCACTTGGCCTTCTCGGGCGGCAGCTTGCGCACCAGCACGTCGACGCCGACGTGGGTGCCGTGGCGCACGCCGTAGGCGGCGCCGAACTTGGCCATCCACACGAACATGTAGGTGGCCAGCTCCTGGGCCCAGCTCAGGTCGATCTGCAGCAGGTAGTCCTGCAGCACCGGCACCCCCGAGAGGTAGCGGTGCAGCACCGAGACGAATATGACGAGGGTGGCCGCTCCCATCAGGAACGAGATCAGCCACTCCTCGAGATGGTCGAGGATACGGTTCAGCATGGCGCCAGAGCTCCGTCTATACGAATGACGTTGGTTGCAGGAGCAGCCCTTGGCGCGTGAATCCGCGCTTCAAGCAGCCGCCGCGGATCCGGCTCCGCCGGTCCGCCAGCGGCGCCCCCCTGGGGGGGAG